>DYKQ01000094.1:4224-9679 GCA_020722545.1 Thiomonas intermedia
CACCACCCACTCCAGCACGAAGGCGTAGGCCGGCAGCATCACCCCGGTTTCCTTCGCCAGCGCGGCCACCGCCGTGCCGATGGCCAGGCTGCCCCAGATCCACGCCATCGCCCCGCGTCTGCCCGCAATCAGCCGCATGCGTCCGTGCCAGTACCCCAGCAGCCCCAGCAGCACGAATGTCGCGGCCAGCGCCTCCTCGCGCTGAATCACATACAGCACCGCCGTGAGCTGAATCGGCGCCAGCACCCAGGCCGCAGTGGCCAGCAGCGCCAGCGTGGGCGCGCTCACCAGCCAGGGGCGTGGCGACTGCGCCTCCAGCCAGCCCAGCACCCGCGCCGACAGCATCCAGATCAGCCAGCCGTTGAACAGATGCAGCAGCACATTGGCCAGTTTCAGCGGCCAGGGGTTCATGCCGGTGAACACCATCTGCGCCGCAAAGCTCAGCATCGACAGCGGCCGATCCAGCGGCCCCGCGTGCGCGCTCCAGATCGCGTGCCAGAAGTGGGACTGCAGCGCGCTTTGCGCAAACGCCGCGTTGTCCACCAGATTGCCGAAGTCGTCGAACACATACCCGCCAGACAGGCCCGGCCAGTACACCAGCAGGCCGAGGGCGAGAATGACCAAAAGGAAAAGCTTGGGGGTCAGGTCTAGCTTCATAGCATGCGGCCCGCCTTGTGGCGGCGCACCACGCGCCCGACCGTGGTGAAGTGCACCCCGAAATGCGCGGCGATCTCGGTATAGCTGTAGTGCCCGGTCGCGTGCGCGGCGGCGATGGCCGCGTCCTGGTTCGGATGGCGGGCGGCGATTTCCGCCAGCGGCATGGGCGGCGCACGGCGCTGTGCGATCGGCACCTGCAAGGCGGGAGATTGCCCGGCCTTGGACAGCATGCGCGCGACGAACGCCGCATCGCCCAGATACACCTGACCCTGCAGGCGGCTCCACAGCGGCGCGGCCTTCGCGCCCTCGGCGACGAATTGCCCGTAGCGTCGCATTGCCGCGCCGCGCTCCGGGCCGAAGGCCGACAGCAGCGCATCCGTCGTCAGCCAGCGCGGCGCATCGGCCTGCCCGGTCATCGCGCGGTAGCTGCTCCAGGGCCAGTCCTGCGCCAATGGCGCCATGCCCGCCCGCACCGGGTTGAGCACCACATAGCGCGCCACTTCCAGCAGGTAATTTTCCCGATCCACCAGAATCGCCTTGTAGCGCCCCTGAAACACATGCCCCACGCGGTCATGCTGGCGGTTGCTGCGCTGCGTGTACACCCCGTTGAGCTGCCGCATGCCCGCTGACAGATTGCCGTCCGGCGTTTCCAAGAGCAGGTGATAGTGGTTCGTCATCAGGCAGCAGGCATGCACCAGCCAGTTGAAATCGGCCACCGTCTCCGCCAGGATTTCCAGAAACAGCTGGCGATCGAGGTCATCCTCATAAATCGCCTCCCGCCGGTCGCCCCGGGCGGTGACGTGATAGAGCGCATGCGGAAATTGAAGGCGCAGAGGGCGGGACATGACGCGAGTCTAACGGGCGGGGTGGTATGGACCTAGGAGCTTGTCGGACTTGAGGATCGCGGGCTGCAAAATGGCGCTGCGGCGTCCTGCAGCAGAGGCTTTTTGCCCCATAGCTGCGGCTATGGGGCGGCAAATCCGCCGCCACAGGGCATCCCCACCGCCATTTTTCGCCATCCGCGCCCCAAGCCCGACAGACTCCTGGCGACATCAACTCGGGGTGTAAGCCAGCCGTACATACAGCGGGGCGAAGGCTTCGGCCTGGGTGATTTCGACCAGCGCTTCCCGGGTGAGTTCGAGCAGCGCCACCAGCGTGACCACGGCCACGGGCACGCCCTGTGCGGGGTCGAACAGTTCGTGGAATTCGAGGAAGCGCTTGCCTTGCAACTGGCGCAGCACGCGGCTCATGTAGTCGCGCACCGAAAGCTGCTCGCGGGTGATCTTGTGGTGCGTATGCAGCTTGGCGCGCTTGAGAATGTCGCTCCAGGCCTGCTGCAGTTCGCTCACAGAAACATCGGGCAGGCGCGGGGCGGCGTTGCGGTCGAACAGCACTTGCGCGCGCCAGAAATCGCGCCCGAGCATGGGCAGGGCGTCGAGTTGTTGCGCGGCGAGCTTGAAGCGCTCGTACTCAAGAAGTCGGCGCACGAGTTCGGCGCGGGGGTCTTCGGGCTCGGCGCCGGGTTCGGTGGGCGGGCGCGGCAGCAACATGCGCGACTTGATTTCGATGAGCATCGCCGCCATCAGCAGATACTCGGCGGCCAGCTCCAGATTGTGTCGGCGGATCTGCTCGACATAGCTCAGATACTGCGCCGTGACCTGCGCCAGCGGAATGTCGAGGATGTTGAAGTTCTGCTTGCGGATGAGGTAGAGCAGCAGATCCATCGGCCCTTCGAAGGCTTCGAGAAAGACTTCGAGCGCATCGGGCGGGATGTAGAGGTCTTGCGGCAGCTCGAACAGCGGCTCGCCATACAGCCGCGCGACCGCCATGCCATCGACCGTGGCCGGGGTGCTGTCCACCGCCGGAGACATCAGCGCGGCGTCGCCGGGCGCGGCGGTCATGGAATGGCCTGCAGCAAAGCTCGCCACGCTCGGGGCGGCGTCAGCGGCTGCCGTAAACGTAGGCTTTCTGCGGCACCCGGCCCGCCTGGAATTCGCGGGTCAGCTCGGGGTTCTGCGGTTTGTCCCAAAGCCGGGCGCGCCCTTCTTTCTGCTTGGCCTCGAGCTGCGGATCGCTGCGCTTCAGATCCTGGATGAAATGCGTCACTTCAGAAACGTAGGGTTTGACTTTGAAAGGCATGGACGTTCTCGAATGGAAACGGCAGGAGGAACAACGAGCCTGACATTCTAAGCAAGCGGCAGCCCCGATTGATGCGCCCGAATACGGTGCGTTGCGCCTTTATATGGTGCGAACTGAGCCCGTAAACGCACCAATAATGCGCAGTTTGTGAGCGGTTGTGAACCAAACAAGGGCGTCATGCGCTCTTTATGGGCACGGAGTTTGCTATTTTTGTGCGTCTGACTTTTATCAGGAACCCCAATCGTGCAAGACGCCTCCAGCGGTAATGTGTTGTTCATCCTCATCGGCGCCATTCTGGTGCTCGCCATGCACGCCGGGTTCGCCTTTCTTGAACTGGGCACCGTGCGCAAGAAAAACCAGGTCAACGCGCTGTCGAAAATCATCACCGACTTTTCCGTCTCGGCGATCGCCTACTTTCTAATCGGCTACGGCATCGCCTACGGCCATCATTTTCTCGTGGGCGATGCGGTGCTTACCCGCGATCATGGTTACGAGCTGACCCGCTTTTTCTTCCTCCTGACTTTTGCTGCGGCCATTCCCGCCATCATCTCCGGCGGCATTGCCGAGCGCGCCAAGTTCTGGCCTCAACTCATCGCCACCTTCACCATCGTCGCCTTCATCTACCCGTTTTTCGAGGGCATTGTGTGGCACGGCAATCTGGGCATTCAGGCGTGGCTGCAATCCATTTTTGGCGCGCCCTTTCACGATTTCGCCGGTTCGGTGGTGGTCCACGCCATGGGCGGCTGGATTGCCCTGCCCGCCGTGCTGCTGCTGGGCGCCCGGCGCGGCCGCTACCACGCCAATGGGCAGATGTCGGCACATCCGCCCTCGTCCATTCCCTTTCTGGCGCTGGGTTCGTGGATTTTGATCGTGGGCTGGTTCGGCTTCAATGTGATGAGCGCGCAAAAGCTCGACCAGATCAGCGGTCTGGTGGCGGTGAACTCGCTCATGGCCATGGTGGGCGGCACGCTGGCAGCGCTGGCCGCGGGCAAGAACGACCCCGGCTTTCTGCACAACGGGCCGCTGGCCGGGTTGGTGGCGGTGTGCGCGGGCTCAGACGTGATGCATCCGCTGGGCGCTTTGGTGGTCGGCGCGGTGGCCGGCGCACTGTTCGTCTGGATGTTCACCCTGACGCAAAACCGCTGGAAGATCGACGACGTGCTGGGCGTCTGGCCCCTGCATGGCCTGTGCGGCGCCTGGGGCGGCATCGCTGCGGGCATCTTCGGCATGAAGGCGCTGGGCGGTCTGGGTGGCGTGTCGCTGGCCTCGCAGATCGTCGGCACGTTGATGGGCATCACAGTAGCCCTGATCGGCGGCTTCATGGTCTATGGCGTGCTGAAAAAGACCCTCGGCATCCGCCTCGATGCCGAAGAGGAATTCAACGGCGCCGACCTGTCGATCCACCGCATCAGCGCCACCCCGGAGCGCGAGGCGTCGTGGTAGGGCCTGCCGCCGCCATCCTGCGCCATCCGAAGTCGCCGCGTGTTGTGGGACGTAATATCGCGGCCCATGTCAAGCACTACGCAAGCCAATCTCTACGCCCTCGGCGCCATTGCCCTGTGGGCAACGCTCGCCACCCTGGGGGTGGCGCTTTCTCAGGTGCCGGCCTTCGCGCTGACCGGGCTGGCGCTGATCATCGGCAGTGTGCCCACCTGGGGGCATTGGCGGCAGTGGAGGGTGTCTCGCGCGGCGCTGGCGTTGGGCGTTTATGGCCTGTTCGGATTCCATTTCCTGTTGTTCATCGCCTTGCGCCATGCGCCGCCGGTGCAGGCCAATCTGGTGAATTATCTCTGGCCCTTGTTCATCGTGGTGCTGGCGCCGCTGCTCTTGCCCGGGGTGCGTATGCGGTTGGCGCATGTGCTGGCGTCCGGCTTGGGCTTTCTGGGCGCGGGCCTGGCGATTCTGGGCGGTCACTCGTTAGAGGCGGCCTGGGCCTGGGGCTACCTTCCGGCCATGGGATCGGCGCTGATCTGGGCCACGTTCTCGCTGGGTAGCCGCCGCATGGCGCAGTCGGGCAAGGGGTTTCCCACGGCGGCGCTGGGCTTGTTCGGTTTGATTTCCGGCCTGCTCGCGCTGGGCTGCCATGTCTGGCTGGAGCCGCCTTTGCACCTCGGCCTGCGCGACGGCTTGCTGATTGGGGTGATGGGTTTGGGGCCTCTGGGCGGCGCCTTTTTGTTGTGGGACCGGGCGCTGAAACTGGGTGATCCGCGCACCATCGGCGTGTTGAGCTACCTCACGCCCTTGGCTTCGACCTTGCTGCTGATTGCCGTGACCGGGCGCGCGCTGACAGTCTGGATCGGTCTGGCGACGGTGCTGATCGTCGGCGCTGCGTTGTTGGCCGTGCGGGTGAAAGACTGATAGGGTGTGAACAAATCCGCCATGCCCGCTCATCGCGCCCAAATCGTCCCACTCGGCGTTGCAAATGCGCGCCGTGCCGACGGGCACGGCTGTGCTTTGCGCCTTGATTGGAACCCTTTGGGCGCGCTGCTCGGCCACGCCGGATTCATTCACACCCTCTGAGTTTTTTCATCAGGCGGCGTGATTTTGGGCGGGACACGCAGGCCGACCTCGATGCGCTCACCGCAGATCGGCAACTATAGGCAACTATTGATCCGGCACAATGAAGAATGAACTTTTGGTTATGCTGATATCGAATTGG
>DYKQ01000010.1:0-18454 GCA_020722545.1 Thiomonas intermedia
CTAGACCTGACTCCTTCCTGCTTCGGAGCAGTCATTATGGGCCGTGGCGCGCGTGGCAAACCTGCGGCAAACCGATAGAATGCAGGGCTTCCCGAGGAGCGTTGCAACGCACGGGGCGAGTTCATCGCCGCCGTCGCCAGGCTCGGGACTTTGATCGCAGACCGCCACACCTTGCAGGCGGCTTTCCTTCAACGGCGCTCACCCAACCCGTGCCGGGCGCGGGATGCGGTGCGCATCCGTTCCCGGCCACCTTGTTCGGAGTTTGCATGAACGCTGTGGTCGATATGAAAACCTCTTCTGATTACGTGATTGCCGACATCGGCCTGGCCGACTGGGGCCGTCGCGAGATTGCCATTGCCGAGAGCGAAATGCCCGCGCTCATGGCCATCCGCGAGGAATACGCCGCCCGCCAGCCGTTGCGCGGCGCGCGCATTACCGGCAGTCTGCACATGACCATCCAGACGGCCGTGCTGATTGAAACCCTGCAGGCGCTGGGCGCGCAGGTGCGCTGGGCCTCGTGCAATATTTTCTCCACGCAGGACCATGCCGCTGCGGCCATCGCCGCCAACGGCACGCCGGTGTTCGCGGTCAAGGGCGAGTCGCTCGAAGACTACTGGCAATACACCCACCGCATATTCGAGTGGACCGACGGCGGCTACTCCAACATGATCCTGGACGACGGCGGCGATGCCACCCTGCTGCTGCATCTGGGCGCGCGGGCTGAAGCCGATGCCGCGGTGCTCAATCACCCGACCAGCGAAGAAGAGCGCGTGCTGTTCGCCGCGATCAAGGCGCGGCTTGCGACCGATGCGAGGTGGTATTCCACCCGCCTGGCGCACATCAAGGGCGTGACCGAAGAGACGACGACCGGGGTGCATCGCCTCTACCAGATGCATCAGCGCGGCGAGCTCAAGTTCCCCGCGATCAACGTCAACGACAGCGTGACCAAGAGCAAGTTCGACAACCTCTACGGCTGCCGCGAAAGCCTGGTGGACGGCATCAAGCGCGCCACCGACGTGATGGTCGCCGGCAAGATCGCCGTGGTCGCCGGCTATGGCGACGTGGGCAAGGGCTCGGCGCAGGCGCTGCGCGCACTCTCCGCCCAGGTGTGGGTGACCGAGATCGACCCGATCTGCGCGCTGCAGGCGGCGATGGAAGGCTATCGCGTGGTGACCATGGACTATGCCTGCGACAAGGCGGACATTTTCGTCACCGCCACCGGCAACTACCACGTCATCACCCACGACCACATGGCCCGCATGAAAAACCAGGCCATCGTCTGCAATATCGGTCACTTCGACAACGAGATCGACGTCGCGGGCATCGAGCAGTACCAGTGGGAAGAGATCAAGCCGCAGGTCGATCACATCATCTTCCCGGACGGAAAACGCATCATCCTGCTGGCCAAGGGCCGGCTGGTCAACCTGGGCTGCGCCACGGGCCACCCGAGCTATGTGATGAGCTCCAGTTTCGCCAACCAGACCCTGGCGCAGATCGAGCTGTTCACCAAGACCGGCGAATACCCGGTGGGCGTCTACACCCTGCCCAAGCATCTCGACGAGCATGTCGCCCGGCTGCAACTGAAAAATCTCAACGCGCAGCTCACTGAACTGACCGACCAGCAGGCCGCCTACATCAATGTGCCCAAGGACGGCCCGTACAAGTCGGCCCACTACCGGTACTGATGCGCATGGCCTTCGCACAATCGGTTTCTCCTCGGGTCAGCCTCAGCTTCGAGTTCTTCCCGCCCAAGACGCCCGAGGGCGCGGACAAACTCCGGGCCGTGCGGCAACGGCTGTACGCGCGTCGGCCCGAGTTCTGCTCCGTGACCTTCGGCGCCGGCGGCTCGACGCAGCAAGGCACGCTGCAGACGGTGCGCGACATCCTCGCCGAAGGCGTGGACGCCGCGCCCCATCTGTCTTGCATCGGCGCCAGCCGCGAGTCGGTGCGCGGGCATCTGCGCGACTTTCAGGCTGCGGGCGTCAAGCGCATCGTGGCACTGCGCGGCGACCTGCCTTCGGGCTATGGCATCGGCGGCGAGTTCCACCATGCGCGCGATCTGGTGGCGTTCATCCGCGCCGAGACGGGCAGCGCGTTTCACATCGAAGTGGCCGCCTATCCCGAGATGCATCCGCAGGCCAGAAGCCCGCTCGATGATCTGCAGCATTTCGCCGACAAGGTGCGCGCCGGGGCGAACTCGGCCATCACGCAGTATTTCTACAGCGCTGCGGCCTACCGCCGTTTTGTCGACGACGTGCGCGCTCTCGGCCTCGACGTGCCCGTGGCGCCGGGCATCATGCCCATCACCAATTCCAGCCAGCTCCTGCGCTTCTCAGAGGTTTGCGGCGCAGAGATTCCCCGCTGGGTGCGATTGCGCCTGCAGAGCTACGGCGACGACCGCGAGAGCATCCGCGCCTTCGGCCGCGAGGTGGTCAGCAGCCTGTGCGAAGAACTCATCGCCAGCGGCGCGCCAGGGCTGCATTTCTACACCCTGAACCAGGCCGAAGCCACGCTGGCCGTGCTCGACGATCTCGGACGTTAGGCGGTTGACGGTCAGGCGGCTGAGGTTAAGCGCTGAAGCTGGCGAAAAACAGCCCGCCGGTGATGCCGGCAAAACGCAGATCGCGATGCGGGGCGAACTGCTTCAGGGTGGAACCGAGCAGGGCGGCATGGCTCTGGTCTGTGGCGTGAGCATCAACCGGCAGGCGCGGCAGCACGCGCAAAAGCATGATCCACATGCCAATGTTCATCAGTGTGGCGAAGGAGAACACCGCTTGCCAGTTCAGCAGCGCCGCAATGCCGCCGGCCAGCACCTGCCCGCCCAGAATGCCCACGAGCAGCTCGCTCATCACCAGGCCGCTCATCACCAGGCCGATGGCCTTGCCGCGCGCCTGCGGCGGCGCGAGGTGCGCCACCATGGGAATGATCTGCTGCGCAATGCTGGAGAGCATGCCGATGGCGAATGAGGCGGTGGCGAGCGGCAACACGCTGGGCGCCAGCGCAGCGCCGATCAGCGCGGCCATGATGAGAATCACTCGGCGCCGCGCATGCCGGTCGCCCAGTGGGCCAAGGCGTCTGTCGGACTTGAGGATCGCGGGCTGCAAAATGGCGCAGGGCATTTCCACCGCCATTTTTCGCCATCCGCGCACCAAGCCCGACTCCTAAGCCGGGTTGTGCCACCCCTCAGCATCAAATACAAAGCCCAACCCCTTCGGTTGGGCTTTGTGCTTTTTGGCTCACGCCAGCAGCGCTGCGGTTTGCAGGGCCATGACGCCTTCTTCGTCGGTGGGCAAGGCGAAGGCGGGGATGGGGCTGTCGCCGTGGGTGATGCAGGTCTGGCCTGCCGCGTTGGACAGGGGGTCGAGGCGCAGGCCCAGCCAGGACAGGGCATTGCACACTTCTTGCCGCACGCGGGCGCTGTGGGCGCCGATGCCGCCCGTGAAAACCACGGCGTCGAGGCCGCCGATGTCTGCGGCGAGTGCGCCGATGTGATGGGCCACGCTGGCGGTGAACAGGGCGATGGCTTCTTGCGCGCGCGCATCGGGGCTGGCTTCGAGGGTGCGCATGTCGCCGCTCAGGCCGGAAACGCCTTTGAGTCCGCTGTCGTGGTAGAGCATGGCGGTGATTCTCTGCGGGTCGAGGCGCTCTTCGGTGATCCAGTGCAGCACCAGGCCGGGGTCGATGTCGCCGCAGCGGGTGGACATGACCAGGCCGTCGAGTGCAGTGAACCCCATGGTCGTGCTCACGCTGCGCAGACCCCGCAGACCGCACAGGCTGGAGCCGCCGCCCAGATGCGCCACGATGACGGCGCCTTGCGCGCGCTCGCCCAGCAGCGGCGGCAGTTTGTGGGCGATGGCGTCATAAGACAGACCATGAAATCCGTAGCGTTTGAAGCCTTTGTCGTGCCAGTCGCGCGGGATGGCGTAGCGGCGGGCGAGATCGGTCTGGGTGGCGTGAAACGCGGTGTCGAAGCAGGCGATCTGCGGCACATCGGGCAGTCGGGCGGTGGCGGCGTCCACCCCGGCGAGCCCCGGTCCTTGATGCAGCGGGGCGAGGCTGCGCAGGGCGTCGAGGGCGGTACGCACGGACGGCGTGATGCGCTGGGCCGATGTGAAGGTGGCGCCGCCATGCACGATGCGGTGGGCGACGGCGGCGATGGGGCCACAGCCGGGGCCGCAAAGCGCCGGTGTGATGAGGGTGTCGAGCAGGGTGTCCACCTCGGCGGCGATGTCGCCGCGCGGATCGCTTGAAGCGGCGCGGTGGGTCTGGCCTTGCGCGTCGGTCCAGCGCAGGGTGGCCTGGCCGTCGTGGCTGTCGATCTCGCCGCTGAGTTGGGCGGCTGCTGGCAGGTGCGGCCCTTGGCAGTCGTCGAGTTTGAACAGGGCGAATTTCAGGCTGGCTGAGCCGGTGTTGAGGCAGAGCAGGGTGGGCGAGGGCATGGCGGGTTCTCTTTACGCGTGAGTCGCTGCGTCGGTCGTGCCCATCTGGCCCGCGGCCCTGAGCAGGGCCTGGCGTTGCAGCACGGCCAGGGCGCAGGAGGCGAGCCGGGCTTCCACGCCATCGGCCCGGCTGGTGAGGATGATGGGCACGCGGGTGCCGATGACCAGTCCGGCGATGGTTGCGCCGCCGAGGTATTCGAGCTGTTTGGCCAGCATATTGCCCGACTCCAGATCGGGCGTGAGCAGAATGTCGGCCAGACCCGCTACCGGCGAGTGGATGCCTTTGGTCTTGGCGGCGGCCAGCGACAGCGCGTTGTCGAAAGCCAGCGGCCCGTCGAGGATGGCGCCGGTGATCTGCCCGCGGTCGGCCATTTTGCACAGCGCGGCGGCATGCAGCGTGGCGGCCATATTGGCATTGACGGTCTCCACCGCGGCGAGGATGGCCATGCGCGGCGTTTCGACCCCCAGCGCCTGCGCCAGTTCGATGGCGTTTTGCGCGATGTCGCGCTTGGTGTCGAGATCCGGGGCGATGTTGATCGCCGCGTCGGTGATGAACAGCAGCCGGTCAGCCGCCGGGGCGTCGATGACGAACACATGGCTGGCGCGGCGGCCGGTGCGCAGGCCGGTCTGGGCGTCGAAGGCGGCGTGCATCAATTCGTCGGTGTGCAGCGCGCCTTTCATCAGCGCGCCGACCTTGCCGCTGCGCGCCAGTTCGACCGCCAGCGCGGCGGCGGCGTGGCTGTGCTCGGTGGACATGAGCTGCCAGGGCGAGAGGTCGATGCCCGCGGCCTCTGCCGCAGCGCGAATGCGGGCTTCCGGGCCGATCCACACAGGTTCGATCAATCCGGACTGGGCGGCGTCGATGGCGCCCTGGATGGAGACCGCGTTCACCGGATGCACCACGGCCACGCGCATGGGTTTGAGACCCTTGCAGCCCTCGCGCGCCCTGGACACCAGCGCGAGCAGACGCTGGCCCGGATCGACCAGATGCAGTTGCGGCAGGCGGGTACGCGGGCGACAGATTTTTTGCGTGGGCGCCTGCACCAGCGCCTGCCCGGAGGCGATGGTTTCGCCGCGCTGGTTGACCACTTTGCAGTCGAAGCGGATCTGGTGGCGCTCGGTCAATTTTTCGCGCGCAGTTACCGAGGCGGTCACGGTGTCGCCCAGCATCACCGGGTGGTCGAACGACAGCGACTGATCGACGTACACCGTGCCCGGCCCCGGCAGTTCGGTGCCGAGCAGGTTGGACAGCAGCATGCCGCTCCACATGCCGTGCGCCACCACCTGGTGAAACGGCGTGCTGCGGGCAAACTCCTCATCGACATGCGAGGGGTTGGCATCGCCCGACATCACGGCAAAGGTGGAAATGTCGGCCCGGGTGAGGGTGCGCTGCAGGGTGGCGGAGTCGCCCAGGGAGATTTCGTCGAAGGTGCGGTTGCAGATCGTGTCGGTCATGGGAAGAGTCTCGTGAAGGGGTTTCAGCGCTGCAGCACGTACTCGCCGGGCGCTTCGGCCAGCGGGGGATAGTCCACACTGCCGCAGGCGGGCGGCGCGACTTGTTGCGCGCTGCCTTTGGCGACCAGCCACTGCTCCCAGCGCGGCCACCAGGAGCCTTCTTCGGCCTGCGCCAGTTGCACCCAGTGCGCCGGGTCGGTGTAGGGGCGACCGCCGGGGTGCAGCGCCCAGCGATAGTGGCGGCGCGGATGGCCGGGCTCGCTCACGATGCCGGCGTTGTGCCCGCCGCTGGTGAGCACGAAGGTCACTTCGGAGTCGGCCAGCAGATGAATCTTGTAGACCGATTTCCACGGTGCGACATGGTCGGTCTCGGTGCCGACGACGAACCAGGGCGCGGTCACGTTTCCCACCGCGACCGGGCGGCCATCGACGGCGTAGTGTCCTTCGGCCAGGGCGTTGCGCAGGTAGAGCTTGCGCAGGTATTCGCTGTGCATGCGATAGGGCATGCGGGTGGCGTCGGCATTCCAGGCCATGAGGTCGTTCATCGGCGCGCGCTCGCCCATGAGGTAATCGCGCATCAGGCGCGACCAGATCAGGTCGGACGAACGCAGCATCTGGAAGGTGCCGGCCATCTGCGTGGTGTCGAGATAGCCCTGCGACCACATCAGGTCTTCGAGAAAACTGATCTGGCTCTCGTCGGTGAACAGGGTGAGTTCGCCGGCTTCGGTGAAATCGGTCTGCGCCGCGAACAGGCTGACACTGGCCAGACGTTCGTCGCCGCGCCGCGCCAGCGCTGCGGCCGCGATGGACAGCAGGGTGCCGCCCAGACAGTAGCCTGCGGCGTGCACCTTGCGGCCGGGCAGGATGGAAGTCACCGCATCGAGCGCGGCAAAGGGGCCGAGGTGCAAATAGTCATCCATGCCCAGATCGCGTTCGTCCGCGCCCGGGTTTTTCCACGACAACATGAACACCGTATGACCGCGATCGACCAGAAACTTCACCAGCGAGTTGTGCGGCGACAGGTCGAGGATGTAGTACTTCATGATCCACGCCGGGATGATGAGCACCGGCTCGGCCTGCACCGCGGACGTGGTCGGGCTGTACTGGATGAGTTCCATCAGGCGGTTGCGCAGCACCACTTTGCCCGGGGTCGCCGCCAGTTCGTGGCCGGGGCGGAACTGCTCCACGCCGGCGGGCGGACGTTTGTCGAGCAGGCGCTGGACGTCGTCGAGCCAGTTGCGCAGGCCTTGCGCCAGATTGGCGCCGCCGCTGCTCAGGGTGCGCTCCAGCACTTCGGGGTTGGTCCAGAAAAAGTTGCTGGGCGAGAGCATGTCCATCCACTGCCGGGCCATGAAGGCCGTCACCTGCTCGTGATGCGGCGACACCCCGCGCACGCCGCGGGCTGCGGCATCGACGAGTTGTTCGCGCAGCAAAAAGCGCTGGGCCAGCAGGTTGAACGGAAACTGCTGCCACTGCGCCGCACTGAAGCGCCGGTCGTTGGGGGTAGGGGCGACGCAGTCGGGGCAGGGGGTGCGGTCGGCGCGCAGGGCGTGCGCGCCCAATTCGGCGGCGTAGCGCAGCCATCGCCCCTGCATCTCCAGCGCCTGTGCGGCGAGGCTGGCCTGCTTGCCGGGCGAGGCTGCCATGTGCATGGCCCAGTCGGCAAAGGCCAGGCCGAGCGCGGCGGGCGACAGGCCGAGCGTGGCCTTGGCGGTGAAAGCGTGCATCGCCCGGTCGATCAGTTCGCGCATGGCTTGCTCGGGGTCGGGCGGGGTGAACGCTTGCGCGTCGGCGGGGGGCAGGGGAGCGCTGGGCGCGGCGACTGCGCCCAGCGCACGAGCCGGAACGTCGGCTACGGCATTGGCGGGGGCCTGGGGCGTCGATTCGGCGGCCTTGTTTACGGCTTGTTTCACAGGCAAGGGCTTTGTGGCGGTTGCCGGGGCGGGAGTGCGCGGTTTGCGCGGTTTGCGGCTTGGAGCTTGGAGCTGGCTCTCAGCAAACTCGCCGGGCCGCACCAAGAGTTCCGGGCCCCTTGTGGGGAGAGCCGAGCGAAGCGCTGGTTTTCGGGGTGGGCTCATATCGCTTCTCCTTGATAGATCATTCCATTTGAATGCCGCAGTGCAGCATGGCAGTTGATGCGCATCAAGCCGGCCGGGTATGCAGATGCAACAGCAGATGCAACACGCAGATGCAATGCGCCACGCCGTTCTGTCACGCCCCTGGCGAAACACTTCCTGCAAAATAGCACTTCATCATGAAATTACGAGAAAGCCGGTTATGCGCGTCACAGTGATAGGAGCGGGGTATGTGGGTCTGGTGACCGCCGCGTGTTTTGCCGATGTGGGCAATCAGGTCACCTGCATCGAGCGCGATGCCGAGCGCCTGTCCGCGCTGCGCGACCGGGCCGAAGTACCGTTCTACGAACCGGGTCTGAGCGATCTGGTGCAGCGCAACATCAAGCAGGGCCGTCTGACCTTGAGCCCGAGCATCGCCGAAGGGCTGCCGGGTTCGCAGGTGTGCTTCATTGCGGTGGGCACGCCGTCGCTGCCCAATGGTCAGGCCGATCTGTCTCAGGTGGAAGGGGCAGCCACAGAAATCGGCCGCGCCATGACCGGGCCGCTGGTCGTGGTGCAGAAGTCCACCGCGCCGGTGGGCACCCTTCCCAAGGTGCGGACACTGGCCGAAGCCGAACTGGCCAAGCGCGGTTTGGCGCACAGTCTGGGCGTGGTGAGCAACCCGGAATTTCTCAAGGAAGGCTCGGCCATCGAAGATTTCACCCGCGGCGACCGCATCGTGCTGGGCAGCGACGACCCGCAGGCCATCGCGATCATGCGCGAGCTGTACCGGCCGTTCAACCGCAATCACGAAAAAATCATGGTGATGGACGCGGCCAGCGCCGAACTCACCAAATACGCCGCCAACGCCATGCTGGCCACGCGCATCTCGTTCATGAACGAACTCGCCCGCATCGCCGAAGCGGTGGGGGCCGATATCGAGCAGATTCGCAAGGGCATCGGCGTCGATCACCGCATCGGAAGCCATTTTCTCTACGCCGGCGCGGGCTATGGCGGCTCCTGCTTTCCCAAAGACGTGAAGGCCCTGGCGCACACCGCGCGCGAACTCGGTCTGCACGCCGAACTGGTGGAGGCGGTGGACGCGGTCAACCAGCGGCAGAAGCTGCGAGTGTTCGAGAAAATCAGCGACCACTATCAGGGCAAGCTGGCTGGCAAGACCATCGCCCTGTGGGGCCTGGCCTTCAAGCCCAACACCGACGACATGCGCGACGCGCCCAGCCTGGACCTCATCACCGCGCTGCTGCAGGCCGGTGCGCGAGTGCAGACCTGGGACCCGGTGGCGGTGGAAACGGCGCGGCGCCTGCTGCCCGAGCATCCCGCACTGGAGTTCGCCGCCGACGCCCGCGCCACGCTGAGCGGCGCGGATGCGCTAGTGGTCATCACCGAATGGCATGCCTTCCGCTCGCCCGATTTCGCCTCTCTGGCAGCCACCCTGCGCGACCGCGTGGTGTTCGACGGCCGCAATATCTGGGACCCGGAATTCGTGCGCAGCACGGGCCTGCGCTACTACGGCATCGGTCGCGGCTGAGTTTTTCGGCATGTGAATATGCCGACATGGGGCGCGAATGGCGCAGGGCGCCGCAGCGCCATTTTGCAGCCCGCGATCCTCAAGTCCGACAGGCTTCTGGTCCTCTACCGGGTCATGCGCAGCCGCCTCAAGCTCGCCGGTGCGCAGCTCGCCCCGGAGCGCGCGCTCGAACAGCTGCGCGCCATCCAGCGTCAGCGTGTGCGCATCAACGGCGCCGCCCAGATGAATCGGCTGTAGTGGCGATTTTTTAGCCGCCATCCATGAAAACAAGGACTTGGCGCGGTTGGTGTCGAAATCGGGCGTGAGCTACCGGACTATCGCCGGACTATCGCGCCCTGGGGCATTCAAACATATGCGAATAGCAATGATCAGGTACGTTGGGAGCTACGAGACAGTGTTCCCGATGGCGGAGTTGGAGGATCCCCGCATCCTCCCTCTCGGGCCTGCCCTACTGCAGCATGAAGGTCTGGTATTCCAGCTTGCGGAACAGCCGCTGCAGCAACATCATGCCCAGCATCAGGGTGAGGAGCAGGGCCACGCCGAAGCCATAGCCGAAGAAGGCCGGGCCGAGGTGGATGGAGAGCATGCTCAGCGCAAAGTTCAGCACGGTGAGCGTGGCGGTGATGACCACCACATCGCGCCTGCGGTCCAGGTAATAGAACACGTTGAGCACGGCCAGCAGCATCACCTGAAAGCTCGCCGCCACGGCCTGCACCAAGAACAGCGGGATGTAGAGGCTGCTGATGCCGATCCACGAAAACAGCGCGGGCACGAAGGTGTAGACCGCCAGCAGGGTGAGCGCCTGCACCTTCAGAATTTGATAAAGCCCCTCGCGCACCACGCCCTGCATGCCGTCGTGATAGCGGGCGATGTCCTGCAGCGCGCCGCCTTCGCGCACGGCGGTGTAGAACTTGTCGTACCACTCGACGAAATCGGTCTCGAACTTCACCAGAAAAATGCCCATGCCCGGGATGACGCACAGATAGGCGAGAAACACCGGCAGGTCGTAAATGGTGGAAGCGCGCAGCGGCCCGATGACCAGGGTGGATGTGCCGCTGGTGAACCAGAAGGTGATCTTGTCCGCCCACACGCCCAGGTTGTAGAGCACGCCGCCGACGATCAGCGAGAGATACATCTGGCGGGAGCGGAAACACGCCAGCGTGATGGGGCGCACCACGGGAAAGTTGCGCAGCACCAGCCACAGCATCAGCACCCACATGACGAACTGGCCGCCGATAAACCCGAGCAGCAGGCCGTCGAGCCCCCAGGGGAGGGCGATGTACGACAGCAGCACCGACATGCCGTAGCCCAGCGCATACAGGCCGACGATGGCGCGATACTGCTTCAGGCCGGAGAGGAACACGGTGGTGATCCACAGATTCGACAGCAGCGTGAGCCCGACCACGATCAGCACCCGGTACAGATTGCTCACGCCGTTGAACCCCAGCAGCGCCGCCAGCC
Source organism: Thiomonas intermedia (assembly GCA_020722545.1). Lineage (GTDB taxonomy): Bacteria > Pseudomonadota > Gammaproteobacteria > Burkholderiales > Burkholderiaceae_C > Thiomonas > Thiomonas intermedia_B. The sequence continues at coordinate 10,959 of DYKQ01000010.1, forward strand.
AGCCCAACGTGCCGCTCACTGCCGTGGTCACGAGCGCCACGCCGAAGTAAGCCGGGGCGATGTCGTCCTTGCGCTTCTCGAACAGTCGGTCGGCCACCCAGCGGGTGAAGCCCAGTTGCAGCCCGCCGGTGAGGATGAGCGAGCTCATGATGAGATAGGTCACCGTCACCTGGAACTGGGTGATGAGCGCGTCGGGCACGACCACGCCGAGCGACAGCACGCCCACGGCGATGAGGCCGATGATGGAAAACACCCACGGCCCGGAGCTGATGATCGAGGCGTAGGTGTAGGCCCGCAGCAGGCCGAGGTAGGACTCGGAGCGCAACAGTTTGCGCAGTTCGAACCCGATGCCAGCCATTTATGCCAAGTCCTTTTCGTCTGCCTTCGAATCGACCATGAGGGGCGGCTCGCCGCGCAGCCAGGTGGCGACCGCGCCGACTTCATCACCCAAGCCTGCGTTGCGGGCGGCGCTGCGTTGCAGGGCGTCGTCGTACACCGCGCGGTAGTTGTCGAACATCATGGGTTGGGTGTAGTAGCGCTCGACCCGGGCGATGCCCGCGGCGCTGGCGGCCTGCCAGCGGGCGGTGTCGCCCAGCAGTTCGGCGCAGGCTTCGCCCAGCGCCTGCGCATCGGCGATGCCGACCACGGCGCCGGAGGCGCCCAGCGCTTCGTCTTCCGCGCCCAGGCCGTAGATGAGCTGACGGCACGAGCCCACGTCGGTGGTCACCGAGGGCACGCCGCCGGCGTAGCCTTCGAGCACGACCAGCGGCAGCGCCTCGCTGATGGATGACAGCACCACCAGCCCGATCTTGGGCATGAGCTCGGTGAGTTTCTGGAAGCCGAGGAACTTGAGGGTGTCGCCCAGTTGCAGGCTGGCGGCAAGTTCGCGGCACTCGCGGGCGTATTCCGGGTGCTCGTCCTCCGGCCCGGCGATCCAGCCTTCGAGTCCGGGCAGACGGTTGCTGGCCACGCGCACCGCGCGGATGAAGGTCTTGACGTCCTTGATCGGCACCACGCGGCCGATCAGGCACATGACCAGCGGGGGCGAAGCGGGGCGCAAGGCGCGCGTTGCGGCGAAGGGCGGCACGTTGATGCCGTTGGCGATGCAGCAGGTGGTGATGGGGTTGGCGCCGTCGGCGATCTGGCGCAGGCGGTTGGTTTCGTACAGCGCGATGACCGGGTCGGCGGCGTCGTAGCACATGCGGCCCAGCGATTCGAACAGCCGAATCCAGAGCTGGCGGAAGTAGCCCGCCTCGCCCGCGGTGCGTTCGAGCAGCGGGGTGTTGTCGCTGATCCAGTTGGCCGAGAACAGGTCGATGCGCCGCTCCTTGGTATAGATGCCGTGTTCAGACAGCACCAGCGGCTTGTCGTACAGCCGCGCGAGCACCGCGCCCAGATAGCCCGCGTAGCCGGTGGACACGGTGTGATAGACCTTGGCCCGCGGCAGTTGCCGCGCCAGGGTCGCCAGGGTCCAGATGGGGGTGTGCATGGTGCGCACCGTCCAGAAGTAATCGACGAAGGACGGATCGGTGCAGCGCAGTTGGTATTGCTCGGTGAGGTAGCCCCACGATTGGTGCGAGTGCAGAAAATACTGCAGGTCGAGCTTGTCCTGCATGGCTTCGAGACTGGCGCGCAGCACCTCGGCGCGACTGGCGCGGTCGTCGCCGTCGCGGATGAGGTCATGCAGGGTCTCGACCAGCTCCGCGGTCTTCGCGTCGCCACGCTCCTCGTGCGGCGCGGGCAGTACGGCGTCGCTGAACAGATAGTGGTGGGTGAGGCCAACGACGTTCGGCGGCATCTGATAGCGCTGCTTGCCATAGTCTTCCTCGCGCGAGCCGAGAAACACCAGATGAAAGCGCAGGTGCGGAAAGCCGCTGACGATCTGGTGCACCCAGCTCGATACGCCGCCCGAGACATAGGGGTAAGTGCCTTCGAGCAGCAGCATGACGTCAATTTCCGGCTCGGCGTCGCGGGGCTGCGGCCGGGTGTCGGAGAAGTCGGGTTGGGACAGGGATGTCATGGCGGATTCGTTCACAAGCGCTCAGCTCAGCAACAGCCGATCAGAATCGGTCAGCTCGGCGGGAGCGGGCGCGACGGCAGGCTCGGGTTGCGAGCCGCCTGAGCGCGGCGCCGCCGGTTCGTCGCCGATGGCCAGGTCGGCCGCGGGGGTGTGGAGTGTTTGCCACACCCGCACCACCGGGCGCAGGCGTGGCGCCACCTGGCGGGCGCCCAGGGGTTGCAAGATGGCGGAGATGCGGTTGTAGCGCCGCTCGATCCATTCGAGTTCGGCGGCGTAGGGCCGCCACAGCGTCGCGCTTGCACCTTCCGCCGCAAGGCGCTCCAGCACCGCGCGGGCATCCTGCGTCTTGCCGGCGGCCAGCGACAGGCGCAGAAACATCATCTGCAGGCCGGTGTCCTGCGGCAGCGCCTCGCGGGCAATGGTGCAGAAGTGCAGCGCCTGTTGCAGGGCAAAGTCGCGCAGGTCGCCCTGAGCCAGGCCCTGATAGATGAACTCCATCTGCAGTTCGGCCACGCGTTGCGCGGCGCGGGCCAGCGCCGGGCCGGTGGGCGCGGTGTGGCGCACCACTTCGACTTCGCGCAGGGCGTCCTGCAGACTGTCGGTCAGCCGCTGCTCCCAGGTGTTGCTGATGCCGTAGGCCAGCAGGCGGATTTCTTCATCGGGGTCGGACAGCAGCTTACGCAACACCGGCAGGGTCATGCGTGGCGTCATGTCGCGCAGCGCCAGCACGGCGCGAATGCGCTGCGCCTGCGGCTGGCTCTGGTCGCGGGCGATGCGCGCGGTCTGTCCCGCAGGCAGGTCGCCGCGCTGGTCATCGTCGATATGCGAGACGGCGAACACCTGCAGCGACGGCGCTTCGCGCAGGTGCTCGGTGGCCTTGTGACGCATCGGCAGCCACTGCGCCAGCCGCGCGGCGATCAGCAGGCCGAACACGCCGATGACCGGAAAAAACAACGCGAGCAAGGTCAAAAGGGTGAGTGACAGCCGCTTGGGTTTGCGCAGATCGGCGGGCAGCAGCGTCCACAGCAGCAGCCCGACCAGCACCGCCGCCGCGCCATGTACCACCCAGAACAGCAGCAGGTCCGTGTCGTCGCGGCTGACCAGCAGCCAGGCCGCCACCGTCTCCAGCAGGACGGTGAGCGAGCCAAGCTTGTAGAACAGCGGATTCATGGCCTGGGCGCCTGCACGGCTGCCGACGCCTGCGGGGCCTGTGCACTGCTCAACAGGCGGCGCAGTTCGAGAAAGCCCTTCGGGCCGGAGACTTCGAGAAAGTCCAGATCGAAGGCCTGATCGGGGCGCTGGTTGCTGCGGCTGAGAATCTGCCCGAGCTGGCTCACCATGTCGCGGCGGTAATTCGCCAGCCCGCCGGAACTCAACAAGGGCAGGAGCACGACCAGCGCGGGTTTGCCGCCCCGGCCTTTGAGCGTCCAGGTGGAACTCTCCACCGGCTGCAGACCGGCGAACTCGGCCAACGCATCGTCGCTCACGCGGCCTTGCCCGCTCCACACTGCGCAGTAGCTGCGCAGCTTGAAGTTCTGCCCCAGTTCGCTGAGCTGCGCCCATTCCTGCTGCAGGCCGATGGGCGCCTGCACCCAGGCGGAGCGCACATCTTCCACCGTCAGTTCGAGCTGGCTGAAGTCGAGGTAAGAGGCGCACAGCACCTGCAGGCGCTGCAGATTGTTTTCCTCGAACGACATGAAGGGCATGGTGTGCACCGCCAGCAGGGCATCGACCTCGTCGTATTCGTCGAGCCGCAGCGGGGCGGCGAACACCCAGGGGTTGCTGCCGTCGGTCTCGTTCAGATGCGCCTGGGCGATGTGCACCGACTGATGGGTTTCGAGAATGCGGTTGATCAGCACCTCGCCGGGATCGAGCGGGGGCAGGGTTTGGCCCAGTGAAGCGGCCAGCCGCCATTGCAGCCCTTGCGGGCCGACTTCGCGCACAAAGATGCCGGCTTCGATCAGGCGGCACGACTGGCTGAGCAATTGCAGAAAGGCGCGCGGGTCGGGCAGGGGCGCGGGCGTCGGCAGGCCAGGGGGGGCTGCGGGGGCGGCCAGCGCCGGGCGGTTGCCCTGGAAGGTGAAGGTGCGGCGCAGGTCGAGCAGGGCGTCGCGCAGGGTCATGGGGCGGTCGGTGAGTTCCTGCTCCAGGGTGGAAAGCGCTTCCTTGATGACGAACAGGCGGCGTTTGGTGCGCTCCAGCCGCGCCGTCAGGTCTTTGGTGACTTCGCGGTGCAGCACCTGCCGGTTGCGGAAGGCCGCGCCGAACTCGCCCAGAATCAGGGTCATCAGCATGCCGCCGAGAAAGAACTCGGCCGGAAATTCCGCGGCGGGGGGGCTATGGAACAGCGCGGGGGAGAACTTCCAGAACGCCGCGTAAAACCCCACGCCGAACAGCCCGTATCCGGCGCCATAGCGCACCGCGATCAGCCAGGGGGCGAACCAGGCCCAGGGAAAACCGGCGTGGGCGCCCAGCGGATCATCCGGCCTGAGCTTGGCGCCCAGCCACAGCACCAGCACCGGCAGCAGCACGGCTTCGAACATCGCCATGAATCGGCCCGACCGCGTGTTCGGCCGCCAGTAGCGCAGCCATTGCCAGCGCATGCGCGCCGACTCGGCACGCATGCGGCGGCTGACGCGGGTGGAGAGATTGTCGAGTTTCATGCGGCGGTGGGGAAGGCGCTGGGCGTTGAGCGCGTCAGGGCTTGGCGGCGGGCTTTTCGACAGAGGCCGTCACGCGGATGCCGCGCAGCAGCGCTTCGATCTGCGACTGCCCGACCGCGGCCAGCGCCTGATAGCCCCAGCCCGAGCGGCCGCCGCTGGCGCTCCAGACCACCTGGCCTGTCGGCACATCGGTGACTTGCAGCGTGATGCCCACGGCGGGTTCGCTGTCCACCCCGGTTTTGTAGCGCCATTCGGTGACTGTGCCGGAGAGCGCATAGCGTGCGCCTTGCTGCCTGGCCCAGGCCAGCGCCTGCGCTGTGGTCACCGCGGGCTCGGTCTCGAGCGGGTTGTCGGTGGATTTCTGCGGATAGACCACCACTTCGCGCAAGCCCTTTTGCTGCAGCAGCGAGACAGTGATGGCCTGCGCCCTGCGCTCGACCAGCGGCACATCGGTGGCGTTGGCCAGCGGCAGCACGGCGAACTTGGCGTCCGCTGGCACGCTGAGCGACTGGCTGGGCAGGGCGGTGACGGCGCAGCCCGCGAGCAGCATCACGGCGGCGCCGGCCAGACCGAGCGCGGCGCGGCGGGCGGGGGAGTGTGGAGTGGGGGATGGGGACATGGAACTCTCCTGCTTCATCGGGGTGAAAAGAACGCGGTCATCGACCGAACCACAAACGGTACTGCAGACTCCACTGCCGGTTCAGACCCGAGGTGTTCTGCTGGCGCTGGTAACTCAAAGACAGTTGGTCGGGCCCGAACACCGGGCCGTGCAGCCCCAGGTTCAGGTTATTGGTCAGCCCCAACCGGCGTGATTGCAGCACATCGACCTCGACATAGGGCATCCAGCGGCGGGTATAGGTGTCGCTGTGCGCCCTATTGAAGCCGAAACCCAGGCCGTACACATCGTCACCGGCCGGCATGAAAAACGCGGCATTGGGCGCGGCGCCGTCCGGCGCCAGCGGCGCGTAGGCCGGTAGCGGCGGCCCGGCGTTGGCGCTGAATTGATTGGAATAGCCCAGCAGCTTCACGCTGAGATCGGGCTCGCGGCGGCGAAACCAAAAGCCCAATTCGAACTGCGTGCTCGCGCCATGCCCGAGCGGGTTGCCGCGGCGGGTGTCATACGACATCACCGCCGTGCTCACATTGGCCCACATCCGCCCGAAATCGCGCGACAGTCGCAGCGCCAACCGGTCGCGCGCGCCTGCGATCTGCAGCGGGCCGGATTCATCGGCCACGGCGTTGTGTTCCGCCTCAATCTGCGCCCGCACCTGCCCCGGAAGCTGCGTGCCGCCCTCGATGCGCCAGCCGTTCAGCGTGCCCACGGCGGTGTTGTGCGTCAGCGTGGCGCCGAGTTGCGAGCGTTCGCCCTGCCACTGCACGCCAAGTTCCGCGTCGCCCCAGGTGGACGGCACGCCGACCAGCGCGGCGGGGTTGTTGCTGCGCATGGACTGGCGGCTGGCCTGCGCCTGCACGCGCCACTGCCCGCCGAGTTGCAGCGACAGCCGCAGCACCGGCCCCTGGCGGATCACATTGTCGATCTGGCGATGCTCCAGCGTGGCGGCGGCGCGGTGCGCCAGCGCGAGTTGCTGCTCGGCGGTCTGCCGGGCCAGAGCCTGCAGCGCCGGGTTGTCCTGGCCGCGCTCGGCGGCCGTCTCCAGCACTTTTTCGGCGATGGCCAGGGCCTGCATGCGATGACCGGCGATGCGCTCGGCCTCCGCCCGGTCCTGCGGCAGCAGATGCCGGGCCGCGCCCTGGTCGAGCAGGCGGTTCACGGTCTCGCGGTCGCCCGCGCGCAAGGCCATCTGCAGCTCGATGGATTGCCGCGCCGCCGGGGTGAGCACGCGCCGCGCCAGCCACCAGCGGGCGGCCGAATTCGTGTCCAGGCGCAGCAGCCAGTCGGCAATCGCGGCGTTGGCCTGCAGGGTTTGCGGGCCGGTCAGATCGCCGCGGCGCAGCTTGTCGCGCAACTGCCCGAGCAGCGCCTGCTGGCCCGAGCCATCGAGCCGGGCGTGACTCAGGCGCAGGCGGGCGAGCAGTGCGTTCAGGTTCTGGTCGGTGGTTTTGCCGACAGATTTTTTCCCGCTCGCGGCGGCTTTTTGCAGCAGCGCCCACGACTGGTTATAGGCCGCCTGCGCGCGGCGGCTGTCACCGGCCTGCGCCAGCAGATCGCCGTAGTTGAGCAGCCAGAGCGCATCGGTCTTCTTGCGGGGGTAGAGCTGCTGACCGTAGCGCACGGCGGCGGCGTTATCGCCCAGGGTTTGCGCCGCGGCGGAAAGCACGTCCAGGCCATCGGGCAGGCCTTGCAGGCTGCGGTTGTAGCGCGCCGCGTCCTGCCGCAGGGCGTCGAGGCGGTTGGCGTCGATCAGCATCCACAGCAGGGCGATCTGGTTGTCGGTATTGCCGGGCGAAAGACGCAGGGCCTCGTGCAGATCGGCCAGCGCCCGGTCGGTGCGGCCCAGCGCGCGCCAGACCTGCGCGCGTACGGCGTACATCTGCGGCTGCTGGCGCAGCGGCGCGCCCGCGGCGCTGCCCAGCACGACGCGTTCCCACTCGGCGATGCCTTGGGCGCTGGGCTGGCGCACCAGCGATTGCAGCCACAACAGCGCCAGCGCTTCCGAAGGCGCCCTGGCCCAGGCTTGCGGCAGCAGACGCAGCGCCGCGGCGTCGCCCTGCGATGTCTGCGTGAGGATGACCAGGCGCTGGAGCTGATAGGGTTGGATGTGGTCGCGCAGTTGCGGGTTGTTCCAGATGCTGTCGTAGGCGCTTTGCGCGCTGCGTTGTTCGCCCATGTCCCAGGCGATGTCGCCCAGCAG
>DYKQ01000010.1:18554-45829 GCA_020722545.1 Thiomonas intermedia
AGGCGCTTTGCGCGCTGCGTTGTTCGCCCATGTCCCAGGCGATGTCGCCCAGCAGGCCCTGATGCGTTGCGCGCAGAGCGTCCGTGCCGGGAAGGTCCTGCGTCGAGAACAGAACCTGCCGGGCCGGTTCGAACTGCCCGTTTTGCAGCAGGGCGATGGCGTAGTCGATACTGCCGCGCAGGCTGAGCGTGCCGCGCGCGAGCGCCTCGGCGTACGTCGCCAGCGAGGCGTCCACCTCGCCCATATTGCCCAGCAGCCAGGCCAGCGAAGTGAGCACCTCGGGCTGCTTGACCGCAGCCTGGCGCAGAATGCTCACCGCTTTTTCAGGATGGCCGCGTACCTCCAGCGCCTGGGCGTATTGCAGCCACTCGTCGGCGGTGAGCGAGGTGTGCGCGGCGCGCTGTTCCCAATAGGCGTCCAGGCCGCTGCTCGAATGCAGCGCGAGCGCCAGCCGACGCAGTTCGTCGAGCGCGTGGCGGGTGAACTCGGCGCGCAGCAGGGCGATCCACTGCTGCATCGCGGCATCGGGCTGACCGCTCCACTCCAGCACCTGGGCGCGGCGCTCGGCCCAACTGCGGCTGCCCGGCTGTTGCGCCAACGCGGCATCGGCGATGCGCAGCGCGCCGCTCAGATCGCCCCCGGCCAGCAGCACTTGCCAGGCCAGTTCGCGCTGCGCCGCAGTGAGGGCCTTGCCCAGCGCGGCGGCGGGCAGGTCGAGATCGATGGCTTTGCGCAGCCAGTCACCCGCCTCGGCGGGCTGGTTGGCGCCCAGCGCCAGCTTCACCATGAACCACGCCATCTGCGGCGCAACCGCGCCTTTGCCCAGCGCCGCAGCGGTCTGGCGATAGGCCTGCGTCGGATCGCCGGAGGCCAGCAGAGCGCGGGCGGCCTGCCCGATGAGTTGCTCGCGCTCGGCCTCAGTCACCCGGGTCTTGGCGGTGGCGAACAAGACCTGCGCCGCCAGTGGCTCGGCGTGCACGCCCGCCAGCAGACGCGCAGCCTGCAGCGCGGCGGCGGGCGGCAGGGGCAGAAAGCGGGTCACCATGCCGGTGAGCCGCTGCACGGCTTGCGGCTCGTCGAGGCCTTGCAGCAGCACCAGGGTGTCGCGCCAATCGTTGAAGTTGGCGGGTTGGGTACGCTGCAGCAGTGCGGACAGGGCCTGCCGGGCCTGCGCTTCTTCTTTTGTCTGCCCCAGGGCGCGGGCATCGAACCAGCGGGCCTTCCAGATTTGCAGCCGAAGGGCGTCGGCCTGCGGGGTGTGCACCGAACGCAGGGTGTCAAGGGCTTGTTGCGATTTGCCGATGTGCATATAGCGCTGCGCCAGCATCAGGCGCAGGTCGATATTGCCGCTGCGCAGATCGACCAGATGGCGCAGGTAGTCGATGGCCAGCCCGTCGTCGGCGCTGGTGCTCAGCAGCCGCATCAGGTTCTGCTCCGGATAGACCAGCGCGAGCGTACCGGCGCACAACAGGCCCAGCCCCAGCAAGGCGCCGCGCGGAAAAAGACGACTGCGCTGCGGATCGTCTGGAGAGATGTGCAGCGGGTCGCGAGTGGCGGGGCGGGTTTTTTCCAGCATTGAGGCGGATTGCCGGTCAGCGCGCGGTCGGTCAGGCCCGCTTCAGCGTGAGATCGACGGTGGCGCCACGGCTGCTGACCCGCACCCCTGCGGCCGCTTGCTCGACTTTCGCCCCTTTGGCCGCCTGCACGCTCCAGCCGGAGGGCAGTTGAAACAGGGCTTCGACGGGCAGATGCCCTTGCAGGCTGATTTGTACGCTGCGGTCGTTTTGCACGGCCCAGCGGGTGACGTCGGCATTGGCCTCGATCAGACGCGGAACGGCCGCGGCTGGGGGCTGGCCCGCAGCTTGGCTGCGCAGCACGGCCTGTCCAGCGGTCGCATGCAGATAACGCCGCTGTCCATGCTCGTTCCAGCCGACAAGGTTCTGGCAGTTGGCCAGCGCGGGCTTGGCGGCGGTGACGGGCTGGGTCCACTGGCGCATTTCCGCTCCGCTGCGCAGACGCCAGCCGCCGGCCAGCAGCCGGGCCACCGTGGCTTGCCGCCAGTCGTTCACGCTGCGGAAGTATTGATGGCCGAAGATGGCGTGCGTGGGTTGCTTGAGCACCCATTGGTAAACGACATGCAGGCTCTTGGCGCCCGCGGCCTTGGTCACGATGTAGGGGTGGTAGTACAGGTCGATGGGCTTGATGCGGCGCGGAGAGTCGGTCATCTGATAGCTCTCGACCACGCGCTCGAAGCCGAAAAACGGGTCGGTCCAGTTGTCAGTAAAGTCTTCCTCATTCGACTGCGCCGCATACACCTGAAAATACTGGCCCTTGGGAATGCCCATGGGCCAGATGTTCGACAGGCTGGGGCTGGTCTTGCTGATGGGGGCGCCGCCGCCGTTGATATTGCCCAGCCCGGTTTCATAGGCCATGGCCACGGCCTCAATGGGCGGATTGCAGTCGCCAGGCCAGAGAATCATGTTGCATTTCTTGCCGGGCGGGCAGAGCTTGTCGTCGATGTACTGCGCGGCGCCGACCACATTGCTCTTGGTGCTGAAGGTGTAGTTGGGCAGCGGCAGGTAATTGCCGTAAGGGTATTTTTTGGTTTCCTTGCCGCGGCTGTGTGTCTCGCTTGCTGCAACCCAGTTGAACGGGTGCGACCAGGTGTGGCTTCCGACTTCCACCCAGGGCAGGGCGTACATGCGTTTGGCCCATTTCTGCGACTGGTCGGCCAGTTTGGGATACAGCCCGTCGTGACTGATTTCGCCGATGATCACCGAGCCCAGCGTGGGCACCTTGTATTTTTCGAGGAATTCGGTCACCAGCACTTCGCAGGCCAGCGGCGAGCCGGGCTGGTCGCAGGCGTTGGGCCAGCCATCGCCGTCGAAGTGCACGAAAAACGCCCGTCGCCCGGTGCGGGTGGTCACGTCGGGCATGGGGTCTGCCCCCACACGCAGCGCCGCACGGAAAAACTCGATCGGCTCGACCGACCAGCGCGTGCCGATGTCGCCCGGAAGATTGAAGACTCCGAAGCTCGCTAGCGCGTAGCCGCCCCAGGGGGTGATAGCGGCGCCGTCCATGCTCCGGCCATCGGCGCCGGTGGCGCGCAGCCAGACCTGCGAACCCGGGCTGGCGGTCAGTTGCGCCGTGTCTTGCGCGCGGACGAGCGGGATGATTTCGCCGTTGGGCGTGCCGGGCTGGCGCTGCACCTTGATCGGCGCGTTCAGCGGCTCCCCGACGTGTTCGCCGAGATCGTCGAGCACGTCGAGATCGGCATAGCCGAGCACAGCCACGGGCACGCCTTCCGCCTTGGCGCGCTTGAGCAAGGCGCGAGTGTCTTCGGGAACCTTGCCGTCATCGGGGTAGAGCACGATGCCAGCGTAGCGCCCGGTCAGCGGTTCGGTGATGGCGGGCGCGCCCACATAGCGGTATTCAGGAACCAGGCCGAGATATTCCAGCGGCATGGCGCCGTAGAGGTGCGCGCTCTGCGCCTGCAGCTCCGGGCTGTCGCCCTGTTCGCAGGAATGCAGCAGCAGCACGCGGCGCGGCGCCAGTTCCACCGTGCCCACGCCGAGGCTTTCCAGCGTGGGGTCGGCCACCCAGGGAATGAGCCCTTGCGCGGCGATTTTCTGCGCCGTCTGCCGGGCAGCAGCGCGGTCTTGCGGGGCGCAATAGTCGATGGCGATGCCCGGCAACTTGAACTGGCTGCGCATCTCGCCAAAGCGGGCCAGCAGCCATTCGCGGTCGTCGGCCTTCACTTCGACATAGGCGGTTTCGCCCTGGTTCCAGCCGCGATAGAGCGATTCGGCGGCCACCGCCAGAATGCTCGGCGCCAGGGTGGCGTCGACCAGTTCGAAGCCGCGGTTGAGCATCAGGCGGATGCCCGGATAGGCGGCAACCAGGCCGCGCAGGGTTTCCGCCAGCGCCTTGGCTTGTTGCTGCTGCGCCTGCGGGCTCTTGGCCAGCAGTTGATAGGAGTCGAGGGTGTCGAGAAAAAAGGCGCGGAACCCGGCGTCCCACAGCGGTTTGACGATGCGCTCGCGCAGGAATTGCGGCCAGCCGGCGGCGGTCTGGTCGATCACGCGCGAACCCCAGGCGGCGTTCGACGCGGGCAGCCAGGCCTTGGGCATGTCGGCGTAGTAGGGCCGATCCGGAGTGACTTCGCCCACCGAGACATAGGCCAGCGCCAGGGTGTCCGGCCCGAGCGCGGCGACTATTTTTGGATCTTGCGCCAAGGCGTGCTGCGGTTCGAGCACGACCCAATCGAAGGCGCGCAGGTCGTCCACCGGAATGCGGGCGCCGTAGTAAAAAGCGACTGCGGGCGGCGTGGCGTTGCCGCCTTGCAGGCAGTCCGGGCAATTTCCGCAGGTACAGGCGGCGGTCTGGGCCAAGGCTCGGTCGGCAGTGGCGCCGAGCAAGCCCAAGCCCAACAGGCTTCTGCGGCCCAAAGGGTTGGCAAGCAGGCGGCTTTGCGCAAGGGATTGGAGAAATTGGCGGCGTTGCATGATGAATTTCAGGGTGGACGACGCACGTTCAAAGCGCGCTTGAAGTGAACCGTTCTGTGATCTATACGGACTATGTCCGCAATTTTCCATGAGTTTTGGGAGCGCTTACAGGGTTTGCCTGGGGATTTGGCCTGGAACTGTGATTTTTTACGCTTACGGCATAGTTTGGAGGAGTTTCGATGACGGCGCACCCCATGCAGACGATGGGCTGGATCGATACCCACGCCCATCTCGATGCCGGCGAGTTTGGCGGACAGGCGCGGGAGATAGCTGCGCGTGCCCGGCAGGCGGGGGTGGCGGGCGGGGTGATTCCGGCCGTCGAGCGCAGCAATTTCGACGCGGTGCGCGAGCTTGCGCAGACCTGCGGGTGGGCCTACACCCTAGGCATCCACCCGCTCTACGTCGACCGGGCGCAAGAGGCCGATCTGGACGTGCTGCGGCACTGCGTGGGCGAGGCGATGGCCGATCCGCGCTTTGTCGGTCTGGGCGAGATCGGGCTGGATTTTTTCGTCCCCGGACTCGACCTCGAAAAACAGCAGCGTTTCTATCAGGCGCAGTTGCGCATCGCCCGCGACTTTGATTTGGCCGTGATTCTGCATGTGCGCAAATCGCAAGACGCCTTGCTCGCCGGACTGCGCCGCGCGGGCTTCGGCCCAGGACGGCCCGCAGGCATCGCCCACGCCTTCAACGGCAGCCTGCAGCAGGCGCAGGGTTTCATCAATCTGGGTTTTACGCTGGGATTCGGCGGCGCCATGACCTTCGAGCGCGCGCTCAACATCCGCCGTCTGGCGGCCGAGGCGCCCGAGACCGCGCCGGTGCTCGAAACCGATGCGCCCGATATCCCGCCGGTCTGGCTTTACCGTCCGCGCGAGGCGCGCGACGACGCGCCCCCGACCCCCAACTCGCCCGAACAGTTGCCCCGCATCGCGCAAACCCTGGCCATGCTGCGCGGCTGGTCGCTGGAACAAACGGCCCGGCAGACCACGGCCAACGCCTTGCGCGCCTTGCCGCGCTTGGCCGTCGCGTTGAACCTTGGGATCGAATCCTGGGCTTGATTTTTGAAGTCTTGACCGTATCTGCCTACAGGTTTTTCTTTTTTTTCCGCACGCACCATGAGCACTGAACAAACTACTCCTGCCCCTGCCGCCGCGCATACCCACGCCTTTCAGGCTGAAGTGCGGCAACTGCTGCACCTCGTCACCCATTCGCTCTATTCCAACCGCGACATCTTTTTGCGCGAGCTGATTTCCAACGCCTCCGACGCCTGCGACAAACTGCGCTTTCAGGCCATCGACGACGCCTCGTTGATGGAGGGCGACGCCGATCTGCGCATCCGCATCGCAGTCGATGCGGACAAACGCACCCTCACCATCAGCGACAACGGCGTCGGCCTGAGCCTGGAAGAGGCGGTCGAGCATCTGGGCACCATCGCCAAGTCGGGCACGCGGGAGTTCATGCAGAAACTCGGCGACAAACAGAAGCCCGACGCGGCGCTGATCGGTCAGTTCGGCGTGGGCTTCTACTCCGGCTTCATGGTGGCCGAGCGCATCACCGTCGAGTCGCGCCGGGCCGGCATGACCGAGGCCGAGGGCGTGCGCTGGGAGTCCGATGGCACGGGCGAGTTCACGGTGGAAACCATCACCCGCGCCAAGCGGGGCACCGACGTCATTCTTCACCTGCGGGCCGATGCGCAGGACACGCCGCACGAGGACAAGATCGACAAATACCTGCGGGTGTGGACGCTCAAAGACCTCATCGGCAAATACTCCGACCACATCTCCCTGCCCATCGAAATGCGCAAAGAGAAGTGGGACGCCGAGCAGAGCAAATACGTCGCCACCGACGAGTGGGAGCAGATCAACAGCGCCGCCGCGTTGTGGACGCGCAGCAAATCCGAGCTGACCGAGGAACAGTATCTCGAGTTCTACAAGCAACTCAGCGGCGACGCCAACCCGCCGCTGCGCTGGACGCACAACCGCGTCGAAGGTCGCAGCGAATACACCCAGTTGCTCTACATCCCGGCCAAGGCGCCGATGGACTTGTGGGACCGGCAGCAGAAAGCCGGGGTCAAGCTGTATGTGAAGCGGGTGTTCATCACCGATGACGCCGAAAGCCTGATGCCCACCTACCTGCGCTTCGTTCGCGGGGTGATCGACAGCGCCGATCTGCCGCTGAATGTGTCGCGCGAAATGCTGCAGGAAAGCCGCGATGTGCGCGCCATCCGAGAAGGTTCGGTCAAGCGCGTGCTGTCCATGCTCGAAGACCTGGCGGGCAGCGAAGACCAGGCCGAGCGCGACAAGTACGCCGCGTTCTGGGCCGAGTTCGGCGCGGTGCTCAAGGAAGGCTTCGGGGAAGATTTCAGCAACCGCGAGCGCCTGGCCAAGCTGTTGCGCGCGGCTTCCACGCACACCGAAGAGGATGCGCCGAGCGTGTCGCTGGCTGACTATGTCGCGCGGATGAAAGAGGGCCAGAAGGCCATTTATTACATCACCGCCGAGACGCCGAAAATCGCCCGCTCCAGCCCGCAGCTCGAAATCTTCCGCAAGAAGGGCATCGAGGTGCTGCTGCTCACCGACCGGGTGGACGAATGGATGCTGGGCTTCCTCCATGAGTTCGACGGCAAGCCGCTGCAATCGGTGGCGCGCGGGGCGGTCGATCTCAGCGACATCAAGGGTGCAGAGGACAAGGCCGACGAGGCCAAGGAGGACAAAGAGCCGTCTGCCGATCATCAGGCCCTGATCGAGCGCTTCAAGCAGGCTTTGGGCGAGCGGGTGAAAGAGGTGCGCATTTCCGAGCGGCTGGTCGATTCTCCGGCCTGTCTGGTCGCCGCCGACGATGGCATGAGCGCGCATCTGGCGCGCTTGCTCAAGCAGGCCGGGCGCGACGAAATACCCTCGACCCAACCGGTGCTGGAGATCAATCCGGCGCATGTGCTGGTCAAACGCGTGGCGGCAGACGAGGCCCACGCCGACGATCTGGCGCAGGTGGTGTTCGACCAGGCCTTGCTGGCCGAAGGGGGGCAACTCGACGATCCGGCAGCCTATGTTCGCCGGGTCAACGCCTTGCTGGCGGGCTAAGCGCGTCCACGCGGGTTAGTCCGCGGGCTAGTCGTTTCCCGGCCCGGGGGCTCAGCTTGGTAGCTTGGTTTCAGCTCACCCAGCTGACCACGCTGAGCATGGCCAGCAGCAGCATCCACAGCAGCACCGAGCGCCACACCAGCCCCACCACATTGCGTAAATGCGCGGGTTGGGGGATGGCGCCGGGCATCGCGGCCGCAAGGCCGCTCATGCCCAGATCACTGTTCTCGCCTTCCTGCGTCCAGCCAGGCTCTGTCGGGGCGGCGGGCGTGGCAGCGGCTGTTGCGCCGAGACGGATGCCCACCGCACCGGCGGCAGAGGCCAGCATCACCCCGGTGTTGCGGTTGGCCCAGAGCTGCGAATAGCCGCGCCAGACATCGACGGCATCCTCGAAATTGCCGACGATGGCATAGCCGCTGGCGGTCAGGCGGGCGGGCGCCCAGTCGAGCAGATCGAAGGCTTTTTGCGAAAAGCTCTGCAGCGCAGGGCTGGCTTCGCTGTCGGCCTGATTCCATTTGCCCGCCACATAGTCGCTGAGGCGATACAGCACGGCGCCCGCCGGGCCGATGGGCAGAATGAACCAGAAAAACACGCCCAGCACATAGCGTTGCACCGACACCAGGGCGTGTTCGATGGTCTGCTGGGTGATATCGCTGGCGCTCATGTCCACGGTATCGAGCGCCTTCCACTGTTTGAGCAGGCTGCGCGCGGTGGCGGCATCGTTGTGATTGAGCGCGTCCTGGATGTCCGTGAAGTAGTGGCTGAACTGGCGAAAACCGAGGGTGAAATACAGCACCGCCACATTCCACGCCAGGGCCAGCAGCAGGCTGTAGTGCAGCGCGACGAGATAAATCGCCAGCGTGACCAAGGCGGGCAGCATCACGGCGATGAACCAGGCCGCGACGCCGTGATGCGGCCGTCCCGCGTCGAAGTTGCGCGCGGCAACATCGGCCAGACTCTGGCGCAGCCGATACACGGCGCTGCCGCGCCCCAGGGGTTTGAGTTGCTCGACAAGCAGGGCGATCAGAACGGAGAGAAAAGCCATAGATCTATCCTAAGGCAACCCTGAACAAGCCTTTCGCGCCTCGCAGCTTCGTTGAGGCGTGCGGGAGCGAACGCGGCGTCGCCTTACGCAACCAGCAAGCGGTACAGATTGCGCAGCATGGCGGCCGTCGCTCCCCAGATGACGTAGCGCTGCCCGTTTGCGACATAGGGCATGACCAGAAAGCGCCGCCTCACGGCAACGGGGTTGAGCGGAAGATCGTTGCCCGGCGTCCACTGCCGAAGCTCGTGATGCCGGGGGTTCATCAGGAAGGCCAGCGGTACTTCGAAGACCTCGCTGACCTCGTCGGGTTGAGGCTGCAGGTTTTCAGCGGCGGGAATGAGGGCCACCACGGGGGTGACGGCGTAACGCGATGCGGTGCAATACAGCGGCAGCGTGCCAAGCACCTCGGCCCCCGCCGGGCGCAGGCCGATTTCCTCATGGGCCTCGCGCAGTGCGGTGGCGGCAGGATGAATGTCCTGGCGGTCGCAGCGCCCGCCGGGGAAACTGATCTGGCCGGCATGCTCGTGCAGGCGGAGATTGCGGCGGGTGAACAGCACCTGCAGGCCTTCGGCGCGCGGCGCCAATGCGATCAGAACGGCGGCGCCTCGCAGCGCTTGGGAACTCAGGCGTAGTGAATCTTCAAACAGCTCCGGTGTCCACGCGGCGGGTGACGCAAAGCGGCGCCGCAGCCAATCCGGCTCAAGCCGCTCCGGGGCGACGGCGGGCAGACCGTCATCGCGGCCGATCAGGTCTGCGCTTTCGGGGTCGATGGGCGTGAGGCGAAGCGTGGACACGTTTGATGTAGCAAACAAAAAAGCCGACGTGCAGTGCAAGTCGGCTTCGGCGGTGATCCGGCTGGGCCGGCATGACCAGGGACTGGCGCGTATCCAACGCGTATCAGGCTGCCGCAGTTGCGTTTGCCTGAGCCGCGGCGGCAGACTTGAGCACCAGTTTTTCCTTGATGCGTGCGGATTTGCCGGAGCGGCTGCGCAGGTAGTACAGCTTGGCGCGGCGCACATCACCACGACGCTTGACTTCGATCGACGCGATCTGCGGCGAATACAGCTGGAAGGTACGCTCCACGCCTTCGCCTGCCGAGATTTTGCGCACGATGAAGCTGGAGTTCAGACCACGATTACGCTTGGCGATCACCACGCCCTCGTAGGCCTGGTTACGTTTGCGGTTGCCTTCAACCACCTTGACGGACACGATGACGGTGTCGCCCGGGTTGAACTGCGGAAAAGTTTTGCCAGCGCTGACGCGGGCGATTTCTTCCTGCTCCAGAGTTGCGATCAGATTCATTTCATGCTCTCCAATGATCTTGCCGTGCCGGTGTGGGTCAGTTGTGGTTGCCGCAGCCCTGAATGATGCACTGACAAGTGTGCAGTCAGCCTGGCGGCTAGGCCAGCAGAGGATCAAACCTGAAGAGTATACCCCAGAGCAGCCAGAAATCGCAGATCTTTCTGGCTCAACTGGTCGGCAGCCTGCATCTGCGCGATCAGGTCGGGGCGCCGCTGCAAGGTCAGGCGCAAAGACTGTTCCCTGCGCCATTGGGCGATGCGGGCATGATCGCCGCTGAGCAGGGCTTCGGGCACGCCGCGGCCCTGATAGTGCTCGGGCCGTGTGTAATGCGGACAGTCGAGCAGACCGTTCGAAAAACTGTCCTGCTGGGCTGAATCGGCGCTGCCCAGCACGCCCGGCAGCAATCGGCAGACGGCATCGAGCAGCGCCAGGGCCGGAATCTCGCCGCCCGAGAGCACGAAGTCGCCCAGGCTGATCTCGGCGTCCACCCGACGGTCGATCAGGCGTTGATCCACACCTTCGTAGCGGGCGCAAAGCAAGGTCACGCCACCGGATTGGGCCAGGTCTTCCACGAGTCGCTGATCGATGCGCCGCCCGGTCGGCGAAAACAGCCAGACCGGGGCTTGCGGATGCGATGCGAGACGCCGGTCGTCGGCGATGGCGTCGAGCGCTTGCTCCAGCGGCTCGGCCAGCATGACCATGCCGGGGCCGCCGCCGTAGGGGCGGTCATCGATGGTTCGGTGCGCATCGGTGGTGAAATCGCGCGGGTTCCAGCATTGCAGCTGCAACTGTCCCGAGTCGAAGGCGCGGCGCGATACGCCGTGGTACTTCAGCGGCTCGAAATAGGCGGGAAACAGGCTGATGACATCAAAGCGCAGCATGGGGCGGGTCAGTCGTAACTGGCGTCCCACAGGGCGATGATGGTCTTTGCGGGCAGATCGACCGAGACGATGTAAGCCTCGACGAAGGGAATCAGCCGTTCGCGCGGTCTGGCGCCCGCGCCGGACTGCGGAATCTGCACGCGCAAAACGGCGTGAGCGGCGCTTTCCATCAAGCCCGTCACGCGGCCGAGATCGGCCCCTTCCGGATTGCGCACCTCGCAGCCGATCAGGTCGGCCCAGTAAAACTCGCCCTCGTCAGGCGGGGGGAAGTCGGCACGTCGCACGGCGATCTGACGCCCGCGCAGCGCTTCGGCGCCGCTGCGGTCTTCCGGTCCTTCGAGCAGTGCGACCAGGGCGCTGCCGTGACGCCGAACCAGACGTACTGCAATCGGCGTGGGCTCATGTTCAAAACCCGGACGGCTGAGCCACCAGGTCTTGGATTTGAGCAACGCGGTCGCTTGCGGGGTGTCCGGGGCGACCTTCACCCAGCCGCGCACGCCCCAGGCGTCGAGGATATGCCCCACGAGGTGAAGATCGTCTGGAGTGTCCACGTTACAAGCCGGTGCGCGGATGAAAAAAGCAAGTAAAAAGCGGGACGACTTTTCAGCCGACCCGCTGCAGGCAAAACCCGTCAGTCTGACCGATCAAGCCGACTTCTGTGCGGTTTTCACCAGGCGCTGCACGGTCGGTGAGACCTGCGCGCCCACGCTGGTCCAGTGGTTCAGACGCTCGGTCGCAATGTGCAGGGGCACTTCGGCGCCACGGGCAACCGGGTTGTAATAACCCAGGCGCTCGATGTAGCGACCATCGCGACGGCTACGCGAATCGGTGGCGACGATGTGGTAGAAGGGGTGTGCCTTGGCGCCGGCACGGGTCAGACGGATCACAACCATTTTGCTTCCTTGTCAAAAAATGAGAGCCAACGAGGGGGTCGTGGGCCATGTGTTTGGGCGTCGCTTGGGTCAAGCTCTGGCAACCAACCGCTTGGAACCAGGCTTTCCGGGTAGGTGCCTTGCAGCAAATACCGGGGCGTAGGGCAACTGTCCGTCGGACGAGTATTGCCTTCAAAAACTTGGGGTACGGCGCTCGAATAAACTTGCCATTATAAACATGCCCTTTCCCAATATTGCACTTCATGCCTGAATTCACGATTCGCGCCGCCGCTGCGGCAGACGTTCCCGCCATCACCGCCATTTATGGTCACCATGTTCTGCATGGCACTGGCACCTTCGAAACCCTGGCGCCTGATGAGGCCGAGATGCTGCGCCGTCTGCAGGAAGTGCAGTCGCGCGGGTTGCCTTGGTGGGTCGCCGTGCGCGGCCAGGAGATCATCGGCTACGCCTATGCCAACTGGTTCCGGGCGCGCGAGGCTTACCGGTTTACGGTCGAAGACTCCATCTACATTGCCCCGAACGGCTTGCGTCAAGGGGTTGGCGGCCTGTTGCTTGATGCCTTGATCGACTCTTGTACCCGGAGCGGGAGGCGGCAGATGCTCGCTGTCATCGGAGATTCGGCAAACGCCGGTTCGATCGGGCTGCACCGGGCGCGCGGGTTCGAGGAACTGGGGCGTATGCCCGCAGTCGGCTGGAAATTTGATCGCTGGCTCGATGTTGTGTTCATGCAACGCGCGCTGGGTGCGGGCGCCGAAACCTCTCCAATTTGACGGTCCGCCATGACTGCTCAGACTGGATTTAAAAATAAATTCACTGCCGCTTTGCTGGCTCTGCTGACCGGCGTGCTTGGCGGTCACCGCTTTTACCTGCGTGGCTTGCGAGATCCGTGGGCCTGGCTGCACGGCCCCTTGTTTCTGTTGGGTTTGCTGGGGGTTTGGCGCTTTGTCGCCCATCATCAAGATGACCCGCTGACTTGGGCCTTGCTGGCGGTTTTTGTCGCCGTGGTGATCGCTGTGGTGGTGCAGACTCTGGTGATCGGCCTCACCCCGGACGCCAAATGGGATGCGCGCTGGAACGCGGCGGCTGACCGTCACAGTACGAACGGCTGGGGCCCGGTGCTGATCGTGATCTTTGCGCTGTTCATGAGCGTGGGTTCGCTCACCGGCGGGCTCGCCTATGTGCTGCAGCGACTTTTTGGCGGCAGTTGAGCAAGGGATGAGGGGCTCAAGTCACAGCGGCCCGAGTTTTTCGATCGCCTGACCTTCAGCGACGCGCTGTTCGGCCAGTTCGGCGATGCGCGTGCCGTCGATGCGGCCATCCAGCCAGATTTCGGCCAGCGGGGCCAGCACGAAGGCGCGCTGTGCCATGCGCGGATGGGGCAGGGTCAGCCGTTCGCTCTGGCGTTGCAGACGGCCGTAGAGCAGCAGGTCGAGATCGAGGGTGCGTGGGGCGTTGATTTCGCCGCTGGGACGCTGACGGCCGAGGTCGGATTCGATGCGCAGCAGGGCGTCGAGCAAGGCGTCGGGCGATAGGGCGGTGCGCGCCAGAATGACGGCGTTCCAGTAATCGGGGCCGCTGGCGTGTTGCGGGGCGGTGCGGTAGAGGCTGGAGCGGGCGGCGACGCGCGTCAGCGGCAGGGCATCGATGGCTTGCACCGCAGTGCGCAGGGCGGCTGCGCCGTCGCCCAGATTGGCGCCAAGGGCGACGAACGCTTCGACGTCATCGGCGCAAGACATCGCGTTTCACTCGGAACTGTCGTTGCTGGCGCCGTCGGCAGGGCTCGCTTCGGACGGCTTTTTGCGCCTCCGCCTCCGCCGGGGTTTGCTGGCAGCGCTGGGTTGCGGCGCGGTGGCGAGCATGTCGGCACGGCCCTCGGCGTCGGCGAACTGGAACGCCTCCCACCATTGCACCAACTCCGGCTCGGCCTGGCCGCTGCGTGCGCGCAGGCTGAGAAAATCGTAGGCGGCGCGAAATCGCGGGTGTTCGACCAGACTTTTGGCGTAGCGCGGGGTGCGGCGTTCGAAGCGCGATTGCAGCGACCAGATTTCGCGCATGTCGGTGGCGATGCGCCGCTGGATGGCCAGACGTTCGGCCTGCGCGGCCAGCACTTCGTCAGCGGCCTGATCGAGCGCCATGAGGGGGGCGATGCCTTCGGCCAGCAGCGCGTTCCAGCGTTGCTCCACGTCATGCCAAAGCAGGCAGGCGAAGAGGAAGCTGGGGCTGGCGGTCTTGCCCTGGGCGATGCGCTCGTCGGTGTCTTGCAGCGCATTGGCGATGAAGCGCTCGCCCTCGGGTTTTTCCAGCACGGGGTCGAGCAGGGGCAGCAGACCGTGATGCAGGCCCAGGCGGCGGAGCTGTTGCAGCGAGGCGACCGCATGGCCGGTCTGCAGCAGCTTGATGGTTTCGTCGAACAGGCGGGCGGCCGGCACATTGGCGAGCAGATCGGCGCTGGGGCCGATGGGCGCGAGCGTGGCCGGGTCGATATCGAAGCCGAGTTTGGCGGCGAAGCGGGCGATGCGCAGCATGCGCACCGGGTCTTCGCGGTAGCGGGCGGCGGGGTCGCCGATCATGCGCAGGCGTCGCTCTTTGAGGTCTTTCATGCCCCGGTGGTAGTCGACCACCACGTCGCGGATCGGGTCGTAATACAGGGCGTTGATGGTGAAGTCGCGGCGCTCGGCATCGTCGTCGAGCGTGCCCCAGACGTTGTCGCGCAGCACGCGGCCGCTGCTGTCCACCGCCAGGGTCTTGTCGGCCAGGGCGCGGCGCGAGGTGCGCTCGTCGCCGTCCACGGGCTCGGCGGCCTGCGCGTCGTGCAGGGCGCGGTAGGTGGACACTTCGATGATGTCGCGGCCATACATGACGTGCACGATGCGAAAGCGTCGGCCGATGATGAAAGCGCGCTTGAACAGCGGCTTGACCTGCTCGGGCGTGGCATTGGTGGCGACGTCGAAGTCTTTGGGCTTGAGGCCCAGCAGCAGGTCGCGCACCGCGCCGCCGACGATGTAGGCCTCGAAACCGGCTTGCTGCAGGGTTTGCACGGTGTTGCGGGCGTTCTGCGAAAGGCGGCTGGCGTCGATCTGGTGCTGAGCGCGGGGCAGGTCGCGGCGTTGGCCACGGCGCTGCGGCGTGTCTTCGCCCTTGTTCGCGGTGAACAGGCGGCTGATGAATTTTCGAATCATGTCAACAAGTCAAGTGTGGGCCAGCCTTTTTCCTGGGCGACGGCGGCCAGCAAGGGGTCTGGATGGACGACCACGGGATGCGTGGCGTGTTCGAGCAGGGGGCGATCATTGATGGAGTCGCTGTAGAACCAGATTTGATCGAAATCGCTCCAGCCCAGGCCTTGCGCGGCCAGCCATTGTTCGGTGCGAACGATCTTGCCTTCGCGGAACGAGGGAATGCCCACCCAGTTGCCGGTGTAACGGCCCTGGCCGTCGCGTTCGAGCTCGACGCCGATGAGGTGCTCGACGCCGAAGGCGTCGGCGATGGGGCGGGTGACGAAGGTATTGGTTGCAGTCACGATGCAGCACAGGTCGCCTGCGGCTTTATGACGGTCGACCAGTTGCTGCGCGGCCGGCTGCATTTGCGGCTGCACGACGTCGCGCATGAAACCGGCATGCGCGGCGTGCAGCTCGTCGAGGTCGCGCCCGGCAATCGGCTGCAGGGCGAAACGCAGATAGGCGGCGAGATCGAGGGCGCCGGCCTTGTACTGCCGATAGAAGGCCTCGTTTTGCTGGCGGTGTTGCTCGGCATCGACCCAGCCCAGCTCGGCAACGTATTGCCCGAAGGCATGGTCGGAGTCGAAAGGAATCAGCGTGTTGTCGAGATCGAAGAGGGCGAGCTTGCGCATGGAGTGTGAAGGCTGGGTCTGTAGGGATCAGCCTGAAACGGATTCGGGCGACGCCGCGTGCAGCAATTGCGGCTGCGCGGCCAGCAGCGATTTGAGCAGAGGCACGGTGGCCGGTCGCTGCGCGGCCAAAGCATAGCGGTCAAACGCGGCCATCAGCACACCGAGCTGCGACAGGTCGCGGCTGAGGTGGGTCAGCATGTAGTGCAGCAATTCGGGACTGAGTGAGTAGCCGCGCTCGTGCGCCAGGCGCTGAAGCACGCGGGCGCGCACGGCGTCGTCGGGCGCTTGCAGGCGCAACGCCAGCCCCCAGCTCAGGCGGGTGCGCAGGTCGGTGCGCAGGGGCAGCGCGGCCGGGGCGGCGTTGCCGCAGGCGAGAAAGGCGAGCTCGGCCGAGCGGGCGGCGTTGTAGAGGCCGAACAGCCAGTCCTGCTGCCAGTCGGCAAGCTGCTGCGCGTCGTCCACCGCCAGCAGGCCGCCGGCTTGTTGGGCGAGCAGATCGGTGACATCGGGCCAGGCGGAGGCGGGGGTTTGCGGGGTGAGCAGCAGCGCCCAACGTCCCTGCTTTTGGAGTTCGCGACAGGCGGCCCACAGCAGGTGGCTTTTGCCGCTGCCGGTCTCGCCCCAGAGATACAGCGCACCGTGGCGGCGCTGTTGCAGCAGATCATGCAGGGCTTGCAGCGCCAGCGCATTTTCGGGCTGAACGCCGGGGTCGAAATTCTCGAAGCTGCGTTCATCCTGCCATTCCAGCGGCAGAATCTGCTGGCGCGTGGTTTGCAGCATGGGTCAGACGAACAGCGCGCTCTGCCGGTACCAGGCCAGCAGGCGGCGCACCACGACCAGCAGCACGGCGCCCGCGGGCAGGGCCAGCAGAATGCCCCAGAAGCCGAACAGGGTGCCGAAGGCCAGCAGAATGAAAATCACCAGCAGGGGATGCAGGCCAATGCTCTCGCCGACGAACTTCGGGGTGATGTACATGCTTTCGATCAACTGGCCGATGCCGTACACGATGGCCACGGCAATCACGCCGTACCAGCTCAGAAATTGCAGCGCCCCGGCCAGCAGCGCCAGCAGCAGGCCCAGGCCGAAGCCCACGTAAGGGACGAATACCGCCAGCCCGGTGAAGATGCCCACGGGCAGGGCCAGATTGAACCCGGCAATCACCAGGCCGAGGGAGTAATAAAACGCCAGAATCAGCATGACCAGCAACTGTCCGCGCAGATACTGGCCGAGGATGACGTCGCAGTCGTGAAAAAAACTCAGCACGGCGTCGCGGTGTTTGGGGGGGATCAGACCGCGAATTCGCACCAGAGTTGGCGTCCAGTCGAGCAGCAGATAAAAGGCCACGACCGGAATCAGCGTCAGATTGCCCAACAGAACCAGCAGGCTTATGCCGCCAGTGCTGGCCGAGCGCAGCAGCAGTCCGGCCCAGTCTTCGCCGTGCGCGGAAAGAAATTTTGTCAGGGTCTGCTGCACGCTGGCGGTATCGAACTTCACATGAATGTCGAATCGCGCCAGCAGCGGGGTGCCCCAGTTGATGATGGTCTGGAGCAGCAGCGGGAATTTTTCGCGGATCAAGGGCACGATTTCCGTGACCACAGGCACCAGCAAGAGAAACAGGCCGACGAAAAGACCGATGGCCACGATGATCGCCACCGCAGCGCCCAGCGCACGCGGAACGCGTCGCCGCTTGAGTCGCTCGACCAGCGGATGCAGCACGTAGGCCAGCGTCAGCCCGACGAGAAAGGGCATCAGGATGCTGCCGAGCAGCCAGATCAGCCAAAGCGCGACAAGGCCGATGCCCAGCCAGAGGAGGGCATTCTTGACGGGAGGGGTCAGGAGCATGGGGGCGGTCGGGGCGTCGGGGGACAAGGCTTGCGCAACGGCGCCAGCGTCGGAGCGAGGCAGCAGGCGCGGGCGCGGGCGCGGGCGCGCTCTCGATAAAATCTTCGCCTTGGCATTTTATGCGGGGCGGGTGCTGCGCTCCCGTTCCTCTTCCTCTGCTGCCCATCATGCAAAAAACTCCCCTGACTTATCGCGACGCCGGCGTGGATATCGACGCTGGAGATGCGTTGGTCGATGCGATCAAGCCCCTGGCCCGGCGCACGCTGCGCGACGGCGTGCTGGCAGGCATCGGCGGCTTCGGGGCGCTGTTCGAGGTGCCCAAGCGCTACCGCGAGCCGGTGCTGGTGTCGGGCACGGATGGCGTGGGCACCAAGCTCAAGCTCGCGTTCGAGTGGAACCGACACGACACGGTGGGCATCGACCTGGTAGCGATGAGCGTCAACGATGTGCTGGTTCAGGGGGCCGAGCCGCTGTTCTTTCTCGACTATTTCGCCTGCGGCAAGCTGGCGGTGCAGACGGCCACGCAAGTGATCGGCGGCGTGGCGCAGGGGTGCGAGCAGGCCGGTTGCGCGCTGATCGGCGGCGAGACCGCGGAAATGCCCGGAATGTATCCGGCAGGCGAATATGACCTGGCGGGTTTTGCCGT
Organism: Thiomonas intermedia; assembly: GCA_020722545.1. GTDB lineage: Bacteria > Pseudomonadota > Gammaproteobacteria > Burkholderiales > Burkholderiaceae_C > Thiomonas > Thiomonas intermedia_B. The sequence continues at coordinate 36,593 of DYKQ01000010.1, forward strand.
GGGCGCGGTGGAGAAAAACGGCATCATCGACGGTCGCAGCATCGCGGCGGGCGACCGGGTCATCGGCCTGGCGTCGAGCGGCGCGCATTCCAACGGCTATTCGTTGGTGCGCAAGATCATCGCCCGCAGCGGGCCGGACGAGCTGCCGACAACGCTCGATGGACAGGAATTCCGCAGCGCGGTGATGGCGCCAACGCGCATTTACTGCAAACCCGTGCTGAAGGCGCTGGCGCAGCACACGATCAAGGGGATGGCCCACATCACCGGCGGGGGCTTGAGCGAAAACATTCCGCGCGTGCTGCCGGAAAATGTGCAGTGCGTGCTCGATCCTTCCACCTGGGGCCAGACCGAGCTGTTTGCCTGGCTGCAACGCGAAGGCGGGGTGGATGACGCCGAAATGCGCCGCACCTTCAATTGCGGCGTGGGCTTCGTCCTGGTGGTGGCCGCGGCCGAGGCTGAGGCCGTACTCGCCACCCTGCGTGCCGAGGGTGAAACGGGCTGGATCATCGGCGAGATTCAGCCGCGTCCTCATGCCGATGCGCATCAGGTGCGCTACACGGCCTGAATCTTACTGAAACGCGACTTCGTCGAAGCTGCGCAGCTTGCGGCTGTGCAGCCGCCCCATGGATTGCTGACGCAGCCGCGCGATGGCGCGCAGGCCGATGCGCAGGTGCTGTTCGACCTGCTTGCGATAGAACTGGTCGGCCATGCCCGGCAGCTTGAGCTCGCCATGCAGCGGCTTGTCGCTCACACACAGCAAGGTGCCGTAGGGCACGCGGAAGCGGAAACCGTTGGCCGCCACGGTGGCGCTTTCCATGTCGAGCGCAATGGCGCGGCTCTGGCTGAAGCGTCGGTCCGGCCCGGGATAGGGCAGCAGTTCCCAATTGCGGTTGTCGGTGCTGGCCACCGTTCCGGTGCGCAGCACGCGCTTGAGTTCATAACCGTGCAACTGAGTGATGTCGGCCACCGCGCCTTCGAGCGCCTGCTGCACCTCGGCCAGCGGCGGAATCGGCACCCACAGCGGCAGTTCCTCGTCGAGCACGTGGTCTTCGCGCACATAGCCGTGCGCCAGCACATAGTCGCCCAGTCGTTGTGAGTTGCGCAGCCCGGCGCAGTGACCGAGCATGATCCAGGCGTGTGGCCGCAGCACGGCGATGTGGTCGGTGATGTTCTTCGCATTGGCCGGGCCGACGCCGATATTGACCAGGGTGATGCCGCCGTGACCCGGCAGGATGAGGTGATACGCCGGCATCTGCGGCAGTCGGGTGGAGGCCTGTCCCTCGGTTCGCGCCGCGCCCTGGGCGGTGGCCCGGTGGGTGATGACGTTGCCGGGTTCGACAAAGGCGGTGTAGGGCGCGTCATCGTCGGTCGCAGACCCGGCGGGCTGGTTCATCAGGGCATGGGCCATGCGGACGAATTCATCGACGTAGAACTGGTAGTTGGTGAACAGCACGAAGTTCTGGAAGTGCTCGGGCGCGGTGCCGGTGTAGTGTTGCAGGCGGTGCAGCGAATAGTCGATGCGCGGCGCGGTAAACAAGGCCAGCGGCATGGGCTGGTCGTTTGGCGTGTCGTGGGTGCCGTTGGCAATGCCGTCGTCCATCGCGGCCAGATCGGGCAGGTCGAAAATATCGCGCAGTTGCTGGCGTTGATCGACGCTGAGATGGCCTTCGACGTGCGCCTGACCGGCAAAGCTGAAATGCAGCGGAACCGGCTGTTCTCCCACTCCGATTTCCAGCGCAACGCCGTGGTTGGCGAGCAGCAACTGGAACTGGATGAGCAGATAGTCGGCGAACAAATCCGGCCGGGTGAGGGTGGTTTCGTAAACACCGGGAGCGGCGACGAAGCCGTAGGCCAGGCGCGAGTCGGGGTGCGCGACGCTGTCGATGCGCACCCGAACCACCGGATAGCAGGCCCGCACGCGGCCGGGCGGCAGGGTTCCCGCGATGAACTCGGCCAGCTTGTCGCGCAGATGGGTGATGGCGGCGGTGTAAAGGGCCTGCACCTGATCGAGCGCGGCTTGCGCGTCGGTGAAGATGGCGCTGGCGGTCGGGGCGGGGCAATGCAGGGCATGAGGGCGGCGCGACATGTTGCGGGAAGACGGCGTGAAGTGACAGAAAGATGATCGCTATTGTCCACCCGGAGTTTTTCACATCTCCACACACCGCTGCACGGCAAGCACCCAAGAATGCAATATGCTTGCTCGGTTGTCCCTATCTTCCCTGTTTCGGTTTTATTTCCATGCGCATCCTGAGCTGGTTTTTGCGGTTGGTGCTCTTCCTGCTTCTGTTCGGTCTGGCGCTGAACAATCTGGAGACCGTCACCCTGCACCTGCTGTTCGGCGCCGAGTGGCGCACGCCCATGATCGTGCTGCTGCTCGTGGTGTTCGCCCTCGGCGCGGTGCTGGGCGCGCTGGCGCTGCTGCCTTCGTGGATGCGGCGCCGCAAGCAGGGCCGGGTGGCGCGCAACAGTGAGCCCGCGTCCAAGCCGTCTGCCGCTACCGCCGTCGCTCCGGCCGATTTCCCCCAGCACCCGATCGACAGGCCGATCGATGGAGTTTGATCTTTGGTGGCTGCTGATCCTGCCCCTGATGTTCGCTCTGGGGTGGCTGGCGGCGCGCGTGGATCTGCGGCAGGTGGGCAAGGAGCGCGCCCTGCGGCGCGATGCTCCGCAGGCCTACTACCGCGGTCTCAACCACTTGCTCAACGAGCAGCAGGACAAGGCCATCGACGCCTTCATCGAAGCCATGACCGCCGATCCCGATACCGTCGATCTGCACTTTGCGCTGGGCAATCTGTTTCGCCGCCGTGGTGAATATGAGCGCGCGGTGCGGGTACACCAGAACCTGCTCGCCCGCGTCGACCTGCCGCGCGAAGCGCGTGAACGTGCGCAGCTCGCCCTGGCGCAGGATTTTTTCAAGGCCGGGCTGCTCGACCGCGCCGAATCCGCCTACGAAGATCTGCGCCGCAGCGCCTATGCCTCGCAGGCGCTGACGGCGCTGCTGCAGATCAGCGAGCGCACCCAGGACTGGAACAAGGCCATTGCGCGCGCCGGCGAACTGGAGCTGCGCGCCACCGGCGCCTATCAGCGGCAGATTGCGCAGTATTGGTGTGAGCTGGCCGTGCAACATCACGCGGCAGGGCGGGCGCAGGAAGCCCAGCAGTCGCTCGACGCCGCGCTGCGGGCGGCGCCTCAGGGCGTGCGGCCGCGCCTGCTGCGCGCGCAGTGGGCGCAGCAGCACGGTGAACTGGAATCGGCTTTGCACATGCTGGAATCCATCGATCTGGTGCAGCCTGAATTCATTGCGCTGGCGGCGGTGCAGATCGCCCAACTGCGTCAGCAACTCGGGCAGGTGGCCGAAGGGCTGACGTGGCTGCGTCAGCGTTTGCAGCAGACCCCGGCCATCGACCTGCTCGACGCCGTGCTGCTGCTCGACCCCGATCCCGCCTCGCAGGCCCGGTGCGCGCAGGACTATCTGCAGTCGCACCGCAGCCTGCTGGCGCTCAAGCGCGTGCTCGAACACCCCATGCCCGGCGCCACCGTGCCCGAAGCGGCCGCCGCCATGCAGGGCGCGGTGGACAATGCCCTGCGCAGTCGCCAGCGCTACCGCTGCGCGGCCTGCGGCTTCGAGGCGCGGCAATATTTCTGGCATTGTCCAGGCTGTCAGGGGTGGGAGACTTACCCGCCCCGCCGTCTGGAAGAACTCTCCCTTCTCGGATCATGAACGCAGAACAACTCGCCCAATCCCGCGTGCTCATCGTCGGTGACGTCATGCTCGACCGTTACTGGTTCGGCTCGACCGATCGCATTTCTCCCGAGGCGCCGGTACCCGTGGTGCGCGTGCAGCGCGACGAAGACCGAGTGGGCGGTGCGGCCAACGTGGCGCTCAACGCCGCCGTGCTGGGTGCGCAGGCCACGCTGCTGTCGGTGGTCGGGGCGGACGAGCCGGGCCGCAAGCTGGTCACGCTGCTGGTCGATACCCCCATCCGCAACGCCATGCGGCAAGACCCCACGCTCAAGACCACGGTCAAGCTCAGGGTGGTGTCGCGCCAGCAGCAGCTCATCCGTCTGGATTTCGAGAACAAGCCCGACCACGAAGTGCTCGCCGCAATGATGGAGCGCTACGAGCAGGAGCTGGCCTTCCACGACGTGGTGCTCTTGTCGGACTATGGCAAAGGCGGCCTCGAACACCTCGACCAGATGATGAACCTCGCGCGCACCCAGGGCAAGGCCATTCTGGTCGATCCCAAGGGTCGCGACTACAGCCGTTATGCCGGCGCCACCCTGCTGACGCCCAACCGCGCCGAGCTGGCGCAAGTGGTGGGCGACTGGAGCAGCGAGCAAGACCTCACCGCGCGTGCGCAGGGCCTGCGCAAAAAGCTCAGCCTCAAGGCGCTGCTGCTGACGCGCTCGGAAGAGGGCATGAGTCTGTATACCGACACCGGTGAACTGCATATTCCCGCCGAGGCCAAAGAGGTGTATGACGTTTCAGGCGCGGGCGACACGGTGATTGCCACGGTGGCCGTGATGCTCGGCGCAGGGCTTCCCATGGAAGACGCGGTGCGCACGGCTAACCGGGCGGCGGGCATCGTGGTCGGCAAGTTGGGTACCGCCAGCGTGACGCCGAAGGAACTTTGGGGAACGACATGAGAGTCATCGTCACCGGTGCGGCCGGTTTCATCGGCAGCAATCTCGTCAAAGGGCTCAACGCCCGCGGCATTACCGAAGTGATCGCGGTGGACAACCTCACCCGCGGCGACAAGTTTCACAATCTGGTGGACTTGCAGATCTGCGACTACATCGACAAGACGGTGTTTTTCGAGCAGTTCGCCAGCGGCCACTACGGCAAGGTCGAGGCCGTGTTTCACCAGGGCGCCTGTTCCGACACCATGGAACACGATGGCCGCTACATGCTCGACAACAACTACCGCAGCAGCCGCATGCTGCTCGACGCCGGCCAGAAGCAGGGCGTGCGCCTGCTCTACGCGTCCAGCGCCGCCACCTACGGCGCCAGCAGCGTGTTTCGCGAGTCGCCCGAGTTCGAGCGCCCGCTCAACGTCTATGGCTACTCCAAGATGTTGTTCGATCAGGTCGTGCGGCGCGTGCTGCCGCATGCCACGACGCAGATCGCGGGCTTTCGCTATTTCAACGTGTACGGCCCGCGCGAACAGCACAAGGGACGCATGGCGTCGGTGGCGTTTCATCACTTCAACCAATACCGCGAACACGGCCAGGTCAAGCTTTTTGGCGAATATCAGGGCTACGGCCCCGGTTTGCAGGAACGCGATTTCGTCTGGATCGACGATGTAGTGGCCGTCAATCTCTGGTTCTTCGATCACCCGGGCAAGAGCGGTATTTTCAACCTGGGCTCGGGTCGTGCGCAGCCGTTCAACGATGTGGCGCAAACAGTGGTCAACACTCTGCGGGCCGAACGCGGGCAGGCGGCGCTGCCGCTTTCCGACCTGGTTGCCGCCGGCGAGATCGCCTACATCCCCTTTCCCGATGCCCTGGTCGGAAAATACCAGTGTCACACCGAAGCCGACCTCAGCGCGCTTCGCGCTGCGGGCTGCGAGCATCGTTTCGCCTCGGTGGAGGAGGGCACGGCCGCCTATGTGCGGGCCTTGCTGCAGCAAGCCTGAACCGCGGGCAGCGCGGAGGTTCCCTGCGTGTCACATCAGCACATGCTCGCCGGCATTGTTCTGGCCGAGGATGATGTAGTTGACCTTGCGGATGTCGGCGAGTTGCGTGCCCCCGGCATAGGAAATAGAGCTTTGCAGGTCTTCTTCCATTTCGCGCAGGGTATCGGCCAGCCGACCCTTGAGCGGCTCCAGAATGCGTTTGCCCTCGACGTTGCGGTAGGCGCCCTTGTTGTATTCGGAGGCGCTGCCGTAATACTCCTTGAACAACTGGCCATCGACTTCCACGGTCTTGCCTGGCGACTCTTCATGCCCGGCCAGCATGGAGCCGATCATCACCATGCTGGCGCCGAAGCGCACGCTCTTGGCGATGTCGCCATGTTCGCGGATGCCGCCATCGGCGATGATGGGTTTGGTCGCCACTCGCGCACACCACTTCAGCGCCGAGAGCTGCCATCCGCCGGTGCCGAAGCCGGTTTTCATGCGGGTGATGCACACCTTGCCCGGGCCGATGCCCACCTTGGTCGCATCGGCGCCCCAGGCTTCGAGATCGATCACCGCCTCGGGGGTGCCGATATTTCCGGCAATGACAAAGGCTTGCGGCAGCTTGTGTTTGATGTGCGCGATCATGCGCTGCACGCTGTCGGCATGACCGTGGGCGATGTCGATGGTGATGTAGTCGGCGCCCGTGCCTTCTGCGGCGAGTTGGTCGATGAGCGCCTTGTCGTCTTCCTTGACGCCCAGCGAGACCGAGATGAACAAATCGGCATCGCGCATCTGGCGGGCGAAGGCCGCGACATCCACATCGAAGCGGTGCATCACATAGAAGTAGCCATTGGCCGCCAGCCAGCGGCAGACGTTGGCATCGACCACGGTCTTCATATTGGCCGGCACCACCGGCAGCCGAAAGCGCCGCCCGCCAAACTCGGTCGACGGGTCGCACTGGCTGCGGCTCTCCACCCGGCATTTGCGCGGCAACAGCAGAATGTTGTCGTAGTCGAAGATGTCCATCACAGTCTCCAGAAGGGGCGCACGTTTGCAGCGCGCACAAAAAACCGGGCGGCAAGAAATTTGCGGCCCGGTGACTCATTCTAGGCCGATGCTCATCGCTTCGGCACCCTAGAATTCCGCAATGTCCGCCCTCATCCAACAACTCAATCCCGAGCAGCACGCCGCTGTCACCCTGCCTGCTGAAAATGCCCTGATCCTCGCCGGAGCCGGGAGCGGCAAAACGCGGGTGCTCACCACGCGCATCGCCTGGTTGATTTCCACCGGGCAAGTCACGCCCGCAGGCATTCTGGCCGTGACCTTCACCAACAAGGCGGCGAAGGAAATGATGGCGCGGTTGTCGGCGCAACTGCCCATTGCGGTGCGGGGCATGTGGATCGGCACTTTTCACGGTCTGTGCAACCGTTTTCTGCGGGCGCACTGGCGCGAGGCCGGGTTGCCGCAGACTTTTCAGATTCTCGACATCCAGGATCAGCTCGCCAGCATCAAACGGCTGCTGAAGGCGCTGAATGTGGACGATGAACGCCACCCGCCCAAGCAGGTGCAATGGTTCATCAACGGCGCCAAAGATCAGGGACTGCGTCCGGGCGATGTGGAAGCGCGCGATCAGCAAAGCCGACAACTGGCCGAGATCTATCTGGCTTACGAGGCGCAATGCACGCGTGACGGCGTGGCCGATTTTGCCGAGCTGCTGCTGCGCTCCTACGAGATTCTGCGCGACAACGCCGCCATCCGTTCGCATTACCGCCAGCGCTTCCGGCACATCCTGGTGGACGAGTTTCAGGACACGAACCGCCTGCAATACCAGTGGCTCAAACTGCTCGCCGGACCGGAGGACGCGCAGGGCGCTTGCGTGTTTGCCGTGGGCGACGACGATCAGAGCATCTATGCCTTTCGCGGGGCGCACGCTGGCAATATGGACGACTACCAGCGCGAGTTTCGTGTGCGCCACCTCATCAAGCTGGAGCGCAATTACCGCTCGCACGGCCACATTCTCGACAGCGCCAACACCCTGATCGCCAACAACGCCCGCCGCCTGGGCAAGAACCTGCGCACCGAAGCCGGTGCGGGCGAGCCGGTACGCGTGTTCGAGGCGCCGAGCGACTATGCCGAAGCCCAGTGGCTGATCGAAGAAATCCGGCAATTGCTGCGAGAGGGGCTCGTGCATAGCGAGATCGCCGTGCTGTATCGCGCCAACGCGCTGTCGCGGGTCATCGAAGGGGCGCTGTTCAATGCCGGCCTGCCTTACCGCGTGTATGGCGGTCTGCGGTTTTTCGAGCGAGCGGAGGTCAAGCACGCGCTGGCCTACCTGCGCCTGCTCGACAACCCGCAGGACGACACCGCCTTCCTGCGCGTGGTCAACTTCCCCGCGCGCGGCATCGGGGCGCGCACTCTGGAACAGTTGCAAGACGCCGCCCGTCTGCGCGCCACGCCGCTGAGCGAAGCCGTGGACGCCCTCGGGGGGCGTGGTGCGGCCAGCCTGCAGGCCTTTCTCGATCTGGTCGCGCAGATGCGTTTTCAGACCGCCGCGATGAGCCTGCCCGAACTGGTTCGCCATGTGCTCGAAGCCAGCGGCCTCAACGCCCACTACCGCGAGGAACGAGAGGGTCAGGAGCGGCTGGAAAACTTGGAGGAACTGGTCAACGCCGCTGCCGCCTTCGTCACCCAGGAAGGCTTTGGCCTGCAAGCGACGGCGCAGCAGCGTCAGGCGCTTGGAGCCGCGCCCGACAGCTTCGCCGCCACAGACGGCATCGATCCCGCCACCGGCGAAACCCTCTCGCCGCTGACCGCCTTTCTCACCCACGCCGCGCTCGAAGCCGGCGACAACCAGGCGCAGAACGGACAAGACGCCATTCAGATGATGACCGTCCACGCCGCCAAGGGACTGGAGTTCGACGCCGTGTTCATCACCGGGCTGGAGGAGGGTCTGTTCCCGCACGAAAACGCGCTGAACGAAACCGATGGTGTGGAAGAAGAGCGTCGGCTGATGTATGTGGCCATCACCCGCGCGCGCAAGCGTCTCTACCTCAGCCTGGCCCAGACCCGCATGCTCCACGGCCAGACGCGCTACAACCTGCGCAGTCGTTTCTTTGACGAACTTCCGACCGAATCGCTCAAGTGGCTCAGCGCCAAACAGCCGGGGTTCGGCGGCGGTTTCGGAGCCGATCAGCACAGCACCTGGAGTTACACCCCGAAAGTGTCGGCGCCGTCATTCACGCCCGCGGCGTCCAACGCCGGATCTCACTCAAACCCCGGGCTTTCCCCGGCAGGCGTGAGGGGAGCAAGTCAGCCCGGAGCGCGCTCGCATGGCCTGCGCATCGGTCAGGCCGTGTTTCACAACAAATTCGGTGAGGGCGTCGTGCTCAGCCTGGAAGGCAACGGCGAAGACGCCCGCGCCCAAGTCAAGTTCAACCGCCACGGCGCCAAGTGGCTCGCGCTGAACATCGCCAAACTCACGCCAGTGAATTAGGGACAGTCTGTAGAACTTCGGGTCTGAAAAAATAAAAAGGCCTTACAGCGTACGCTGCAAGGCCTTTTTTCTTCTCTGTATTCTGTGGCTCCTCGACCTGGGCTCGAACCAGGGACCTACGGATTA
>DYKQ01000095.1 GCA_020722545.1 Thiomonas intermedia
GGAAGGCCGCCTGAAAACCCGCAAGTGGACCGACAAGGACGGCGTCGAGAAATACGCCACCGAAATCATCGCCGAGGAAATGCAGTTGCTCGGCGGCGCAGGGGACGACGACAGCCATGGCCGCCCTCGCGAATCCACTCCCAGCCGCCCCGCCGCCAGCCGCGCTCCTGCGCCTGCAGCCGCCAAACCGGCGAATGACTTCAGCGACGGGGATGACGACATCCCGTTTTAACCACCCCCCCGCGCAGCGCTTGCTGCCGGGGGTTTTTTCTTTGCCTGCGCACCATGAAAAAACCGGCCCCGTGCCGGTTTTTTCAGTCCGTCGCATCCTTGGCGCGAGATAGTCGGCGCTCCTGCTGCAGCACGATGGATTCCAGCCGGACGAGCTCATAGGGCGTCGGGTGCACCTGCCCGCCGAGCCAGCGGCTGGTGGTGCTTTTGTTGATCCCGAGCATCCGCGCCAGATCGGAAACGGTAGGCGCCACGCCCATGCGCTCGGCCCATTCCTTCAAGATGTCCTGGATCGAGCGCGAGCCATACTTCTCGCGCGCATAGGAATACGATTGGTCATCGAGCAGCGCCCGAGCCCGGTCCATCACATCCTGCGGCACGGTGCGCACGCGGCCATACTCATACGATTGGTAGGTCGCCATTCGCACGCCGAGTTTGCTGGCCATTTCCTCATGCGTGAACTGCAGCGTTTCCCGAATGTTGCGGATCTCGGTGGCCTGCGCCGATTTGGTGTGAGCACGTGAGGGTGCGCGCGGCGTTTGACCCACTTCAGGGGCGGGAGCCCGAGTGACCTCGGACCTTGGTTGCGTGATGACAAAGTGCATACTCAGATTCCTGATGCTGTCGCTATTATTGATAAGATATTTTAGGGCTTTTTCCCTGTCGATAGCATCTTCATCGGCAATAGCTGTCGCCGCCGCTGCGCCCGATCCTTTTCCTGTCCCTTGTAGTCCAGGGCCGAGATCGCGCAACTCTTCATCAAAGTCACCCAGCGCATCTTCCAGCAGCACCTCTTTGCCCGATTTGCGCCGAAGATTGAGCGCAATCCGCCTCGATGCCTCGATCAGCCAGGGTTCCAGGTTGTATTGCGGGTCGAAGCGCTCGCCGACCGGCCCCAGGAACAGCACCCACAGTTCCTGGTTGACATCTTCCGCGAACACCTCGGCCGCCACCTTGGCGTGCGCGCATCCGGCCCGCGCCGCCTGATGGAAGACGGGTCGAAGTGCGCGCAGCAGTCCGGCGTCGCCGTGGCGCAAGGACTGCAGCTGGTCAGCAGTCAGGCGCAACCCACCTCCCCGTTGATTTGTCGCTGGCTCAGCAAGGCGTCCATCTGGGCCACCACGGCGCGTGCAGCGGGAGCCTCACGCCACAGGGCTGCCAGCAAGACATCGGGCAGCACGTCGGACGTGCAACGCGTCACCGCCCTTCCCAGCCCCCCCCAATCGGGAGATTTCGGCTTCCCCGATGGCCACACACAATAGCTGCTCGACCACAGGCTCGCCAAGGCGCGTCGCCGCAGAGGCTTCAAACGCTGAAACTGAGATAATCTTTTGAAGAGTTTGCTCCACGTACTTTCTCCACATTGTCAGGTAGTTGCGTTTCATCGACATCAAAGTGCTTGCGAACATCCTCGATGTCGATGAAAAACACAGGATGCTCGTCGCCGCCTTGCTGGACACTCGGCAGCACGCCCTCACGGGCCATTTGTATAAGAGCGATGACATTCTGGCTGGTCAGTTTTTCTCGAATCCGCCCATTTTTTTGTTGATCGCCGCCGTTTCTCCCCAGAAATTGCGATTGATCATGGGCGCATACTTGGCGTCAGGGATCGCCCGCCCGATCAACTCAGCCTTCACGATCAGCATCTGGCGTTCAATGTTGCCGAACTGGCAGTTCCAAAGCCCCCGCTTGTAGCTGTAGGTGCGCCCTTCAAACTCCGTGAACAACAGGCCGCGAGCGTCGATCTGACGCAGCATTTCCAAGGTGAATTTGTGCAGATTGGTTGACCCGCGCAGAACCTCCAGGCTCGGATCGCCGATGAGGGCGGCCGCCGCCCGGCGCATCTTGGCCTCAAAGAGGTAGATCCACTCGCCATGCTTGAAGGCGATACGCCTGTCCTCGTTCTTGCCGTTGATCGCGTCCGGCAATCGCAGCAACTCTTCCAGCACATCCAGCGGCGTGCGGCCGTCCTCCGAGACCCAATGCGATTCGCGTGATTCGCCGCTGTCCTGTACCGCTGGACGGGCCGGTTTCGCCGCCACGGGCGCCGGCGCTGGCTCTTCGGCGCCCTGCTCTGGCCCCTCATCTACAGCCCCCACACCAGCCGCCGCATCCAGCGCCTCTTCGCTTTCCGGGACGCTGGCCTCTGGCGCGTCGGCTTCCTCTGCCGCGTCGTCGTCCTGCGGCGATTCGCCAAATCCGCCCTGCCCTTGCCCGTCCTGCATGCGTTTGACTGCGGCCTGCTTTTCGGGGTTGGGGTCTCCCTCACGCACGGAAGCCAGACAGTCGGCCTCGTACAGCAGCAAGGTCAGGCTGCGCGCCATGTCCCCGATCCATAGCGAAGTCGGCATGTCGGAGGGATGGTGGTAGTAGGACACGGCCAGCAACAGGGCGTCCCGCTCCGGCAGCGGCAGGGCCAGGATTTCCGGCATGCGGCGCAGTATGGACGCGCCGACCGTGCCGTGGTTGTCCTTCACCTCTTTGACGCGCCCGCCTTTCTGGTCCCACTCATAGCAATCGACCTTGCCGATGTCGTGCGCAATGGCCGCCAGTACCAACAGGGGATCGTCCGGCGCAAAGGCGTGATAGCCCTTTTGCAAGTCCTGCACGGGCACGACAACGACGCCTTTGCTATTGCGCATGCCGGTGTAGCGCCACGATGGCGCAAGCTCTTGCATGGCACGCAGCACGTTGCCCGAGTGCGCCCACAACGTCGCCCCGCCGTGCCCCTTGGGATCCGGCGCGGCGGGCAGCCCCGGCTTGGCCTGCATCACCTCCGTCACAGCCAGCAGCGCCTGCGCATAAACCGGGAATTCCTTGTGATAGCCCGTCCACCAGGGGTAGGCCGCCAGCAGCTTTTGCGCGCCCTTTCCGCGCGCCACCCGCTCCATCGCGGGTAGCGGCACCTGCACAAAGTCCAGCGCGTTCGGGTCGGCCATCACGGTTGCCTTGAGATCTTCGTCGCTCAGCGCGCCATCCAGAACATGGGTTCTGGCCAGGCCCAACTGAACCCGGCTCGCCACGAAGGCGGCCATCGCTCCCAGGGGCCATGCCGCGGCCCAGATCATCAGCGTGCCCAATACGGCCGCCAGCATGATCGCCGGGGGATACCAGCCCACCAGCAGCAAGACCGCGTACCAGAAAGCAAAGACGATGAGCGCGCTCGAGAGCAGATTGTTTTTCAAGGCCGCACCACTTAGTAGGCGATGTGCAGGGATTTGGCGAAGGAGAACCGGCGCAGCAGGTGAATGGGCAACGTGTCCGGATTGCGCGCCACGTAATACAGCCGCATCTGCGAGACGGCGACCAACCCCTCCGCATCCAGCGCGCGCAGCGCCTTGCTGATGTCCTGGCCTTCAAAGCGTTGCATCAGATCAAAGACCATGATGCTGGGCCAACTCCAGATCGCATGCGCCAGATCGACAGGCAGCCCAAATCCCACGCGCGCCATGACCTCTGACTCGAAGTCGGAAGGCAATGGGGCGGACTCGATGGGCAAGGGGTCTTCGAGAACCACGCCGGCGCGCCACATTTGAAGCACGGCGCGTGACCGGAAGACATTGGGGCGCGCCTGCAGAGCAAGACACGCATGCTCGAAATCCAGCCCCTCGCGATCCTGCGCGCCGGGCACAAACATCCAGCGCAGCGCCTTCTTTCGCGCCTCATCGTGCGAGTTGACATTGCAGGCGTCCCGCGCGGCACGGCGCAGGGCGTTCAGCAGGTGCTCGGAGACCGGATCGTCAAAATCAATCTCCATCGGCGCGGCTGGCCGGTTGTCGTCCCAATCGTCTTCGACGGGATCGCCGCCAGCCTCGTCCAGCCCGAAGGCAGCCTCCCACGGGCTGTCGGGCACGAGAATGTCTTCGTCCTCACCCTGCGCGTCCAACTCAGAATCCGCAGTCAACTGATCCATTTTTCGGCGTTCTCGAATAGCCGCAGGCCCCGTGCATACTTGCGGCGTGCGCGGTTGATCTCGGGCGCCCCGATGCGCTTGAGAAAGGCGCTCGAGAATTTGATCTGCGGCACTTTGACGTGATAGAGATGCCGCCCCCCGATGGAGACAATGCACTCCCCTTTTTCCAGGCCGCGCAGGTCGTTGATCGTGACCCGGTGCACCTCTTCAGAGGATTCCGAATACCCCGCGTTGTTGGCCATGGACAGGGACTGCTTTTGCCCTGTGCCGGCGCTGGCGCTCACCCCGCCGCCACGTCCTGCCGAGATGCTGAACCGGGTGATCATCTCGGTGCCGAACAGATCGGCAAAACGCTCTGCCGTGTCCTGGGTGCCGATCCGGAAGGCGATTTTGACCACCGTGTTGCCAACGACCATCTCGCGCAGCTCCTCGCTGACCGCATCCAGGTTGGCCAGGGTCTGCACAGCGGGCATCATCACCAGCTGGGCCGAGCGCGCCTGCTCGAACATGCGCGACCAGGCCGGGGTGACGTAGCTGCCCGCCTCGTCAAAGAATCCCAGGAACGGCGGCCAAGGCCGCTTGGGCTGGGGTAGCTTCTGGACATCCGCGATGGCGGTGCGGAAGTCCCCGATCGCCATCTTCCCGAAGTTGCTGGCCGCCTCGGGCTTGCCCATCGTGGGCAACGCCAGATAGACGACGCGGTTGCGCACGACGCTCTGGTAGAGATTCACGTCCGGGGTATAGCTGCCGGTCACGCGCCCGAAGAATCCCGTGCCGAACATGTGCATGCGCCCGCCAAAGCCGCCAAAGGTGTCGCGCAGCTTCTTCAGGTCGATGCGCACCGTGCCATTGCGATCCGGCGACTTGTACTGCTCCAGAAAGAGAGCGAACTGGTGATATTCCTCCTTGTGCCGGGGGATCAGGGTCTGCAGGTACTCCAGCGCCCGGTCGTTTTGCAGCAGGATCGCCAGATCGGCAAAGTTGTAGGCATAGCCTGTGGCCTGAATCGCGCCGATCATGGTCGTCATGGCCTGCTTGGCCGACTGTCGGTAAAAATCGGCGCCCGGGTTGTTCTCGGTCGAGGGCAACAAGGACAGCATGCGGTCGGCCACCTCGTCCGGGTCGCCATACAGAATCGGGTTGTAGCTGTTGCTCTGCGTGGGGTCGCCCGGGTTGATGATGTCGAGCTCGTCGCGGCGCCCCGCCCAGGCGCACATCGCGTTGAGCATGACGATGTTGTCCGCATCGAGCTTGCCGTCAATCCACATCAAGCCGCCGCCGCGGACGATCTGCTGAAACATGACCCAGGAACCGAGCACCGTCTTGCCCATGCCGGACTGACCGACCACGAAGACGTGACGCATCCAGTCATCCCAGGAGACGAAGACCGGCTTGCCCGTATCGACCGTGTATCCCAGAAGCACGCCGTCTGTTCGGGTGGCATCCTCCAGCGCGTGCTCAACGTCCGACTCGATATGGATGGCCGATTCATAAGCGCGATCATCGCGCAGATCCAGTACGCGTTTAGTCAACAAGCCCGCGCCAACCGCGCTCAAGCCAAATCCAGCCCCGCGGGAGATCGCGGGGCCAAGGCTTTCCACCACGCCTGGCTGAGCGAGCATCCCGCCGCCTAGCGCCGACAGCAGCGCCAGGTTGTCCCTGGCCCCGCCCAGTCGCAAATCAATCCACTGCCGCAGCGTCGGCATACCTCAAAGCCCCTCGATCACCCGAATGGGCGGCTTGACCTCGATTTGCTGCCCGATCTGCTGGGACTGCGCGGCGCGCTGCGCCTCTCGCTGAGCACGACGCGCCTCCAGGCGATCCCGGATTTCCGTCCACCAGTCCGGCGTCTTGAGAATGTCCACCATCAGCCGACCCGGCTTCACGTCCTGCACGCTGACGCATTCAATGAAGGTATGAACAGAGGCGATCCTGGTCGGGTCGTCGTTGCTGGGATAGACCTTGCGGCGCAGGCTGCCGTTGATCAAGAGCGGCACGCCCTCAATGAGTTGTTTGCTGCGGAACAATTGCGCGGCGCGCGCATCGGTCACGCGCACGGGAATGTTCCTGGTTTGATCCGCATGCTGGCGAACCAGCAAGAGCCCATACCCCTTGCGGTGTTCAGTCGGATTGATGAAGGATTTGGCGTCAAGAAATCCCGCCAAGCTGACGTAGTTGCGACCCGCGCCGATGCGCGAATCAATGACATTGCCAGAGGCCTCGACCATATCGCCAAACATGCGAATGCCGTCGATATAGCGCTGTGTTTCTGCGGTGACGTGCCAGGCAGATTCCCCCGTCGCCTCATCCTTCACTTCGCGCACGAACCGTTGGAATTCCGGCTTGAGTTGTCCGTGCTCATCAAACAGCGCCACCCTGTCGCGCATGAGCTCCTTGAGGGTTTCCTGCATTTGGGGGTCTTTCCCGAAGCCCGATGCCCAGACCTTGGATGTGGGCAGATCCAGCAGCGAGGGCTGCTCAATGCTGACCAGTTCCGCATAGCACTGCGGCCCATGATCATCGCGTTGGCCGTAAATACGAACCTCCATCGTCAACAGGCGCATGTGCAGCCGGCCCGCCTTCCAGCGCTTGGATGCCAGACGCACCGGAATGGCCGTCTCCGGGTTGTTCGTTTGTTGCACGAGCACCAGGTCATCGCTTACGCGATGCACCAGGCCGGCGATCCAGCCCATATTGCGCATCCCTTCCACATACTTGCGTGGCGTGGATCGCTGCAGGACGCCTACCCGCCGTGTCGCGGACTCGGCAGGCGCCGTGGTCGGCGGATGAGGGTTGTGATCGGCGAGGGGGGCAGGTGACTCCATAACGGCCGACCCGGCTGACCCGGCTGACTCTCCCGGTGCGCCACCTTCGGCTACGTACTCTTGCATATCTTGCATATCTTGCATAAGGGGAACTCCTTTTCGCTCTTTCTTCGAGCCAGTTGCGAATCCTTATAGTACCGACAAATTTCCTTAAATGGTAGAAGTATTCGCAACTCTATTCTTTGGCATACAGCAACGACGCCGAGCGACACACCATGGACGCCAGATACACGCAGCATGACGAATATCCGCAATGGTGCAAAATTGTGAAAAAATGCCTGATAAGCCAGCGAGGCCAGCCCAGCGTCAGTTGTCAATGGAGGGGTTCCTGCAAGGTTCCTGATTAGGCGGACTCCAAATAGGCGGCGCATCCCGGGAACCGCCCAATCGACCTGGCTTCTTTCCCGTTCATCAAGCAAGGACAGTCACATGCAAAAAATAAGGGGGCGGATGGATTCGCCGACCGATGCACAAATCGATTCGCCGACAGAATCGGCATCGTCCGATAGCACCAAGGAGCCCAAGAACAACATCCTGATCTGGTATCTGACCCGCGAGATCGCGGAGCGCGGCTGGACGATACATGATGCGGCAACGGCGATTAATGTGAGCTATCCCTACCTGCAGGCTCTTCTGCGTGGGCAGCGTCCGATTGCGCAAGCGTCAAAATCCGTGCTCGCGGCCATGGCCAATTTTTTGGACATTCCGGTTGCGCAGGCCTACATCTGGAGTGGAGCGCTCACCGCCGAAGACTTCTTCCGCAAGCGCTCGCTCGACACCGAGATGCACAACCTGTACGAACAGATGCTGGAAAGCGAGGACTTCGGGGCTTACATGCCAACGGCCACGGCCTGGGCAAGCCTGGACAACAACATTCGCGTCCTGATCGCGGCCCTCTATGAGCGCGTTACCGGCAAGCGCGTCCTATCCCCTGTCACCGTTCCCACCGAATCGGCCTAGCAAGCGGCCCTTCTAAGGCGTCGTACCGACAACTCCTTATGAACCCCGGCACTTCGCCGGACTATCAAGGAGTAAAGGATGCCGGGCAACTGGCGGATGCCTTACTGGACGAAGAGCGCCGCAATGTGCTCGAAAAAGAAGATCGCAAGGCAGGCGATCTTCTGGCTTGACCCTACCCCCGCGCAGCGCTTGCTGCCCGGGGGTTTTCTTTTGCGCAGATCAGGCGCTCAGGCGCGCAGCTTCTTGCCCATGCCCTCGAGCGTGGCGTCATCATAAGTGGCGATGCGTCCGTACTGGTAGCAGCCATAGACCCGGCCCGTGCCCATGACCGCGAGCAGACCGGGCGTGCTGATCGCAGCCTTGGATGTGTCGGTGCATTCAATCGCGTCCTCGCTGCCTACCGTGCCGTCCACGATGATCTTGTCCTTGCCCTCGATGCCGCCCGTCACCACGCCGGTTTTTTCAACGATGACCGTGCCGGATTCGCAATGGATGCGGCCCGTCACCGTCCCGGCGATGCGAATGCCGCTTTTCAGGCGCAGGCTGCCCTCGATGATCTCGCCATCGGCCAGGTAGCTGCGGATGCCTTCGGCTTCGTCATCCACCTCAAAGGTCTGTGTCGGCGGCACAACGGATGCCGGACCCTTCGGCGGAGTGTTGGACATGCCGCGGGCAAATGCTTCGATAGCGGTTTCGCCGTCTTTCGGGGAAGGGTTGATGCTCAGGATTGCGTTCATGAAAAATGTCCTCAATGGTGGGTGAAATAAGAGCCAGATGACGTGGCGATCTGGCCAGGCTGCACGGCCTCCAGCACGGAGCCGTCTGGCAACTTTTGTCCGACCTGCACTGGCAGGACGGTCTGACCGCCGCCGTCAGAGACGGCAATCAGGGCAAACTTGTTCGTCGGCGTGCCCACCAGCGTCCAGGCCGGCTGTTTGGGCTTGGCGACCTGCGGCGTATCGGCGGGGCGCTGGCTGACCTCTGGTGGCGGCTCAGTGCGAGCGGAACGCGCCACATAGAGTTCTCCCCAACTCGCGCGGGACGCACTCTTGCCGGAATCTTTTTGCGCGCCAATCGGCTCCGGGGCTTTTGTGGCGTGGCCCACGACACGAGCCAGAACCGGCCGTTCTTCTTTCCGGCTTTGCTCTTTTGCGAGCACGGGCGGCCGAACTTCCACTCTGTCCACCGGCTTGCGCGCCACCTCGACCTTCTGTGCCGCAACCTGCGCAGCGGGATGGGGAGCGGGAGCAGGCGCTGCCGTCAACGCCGGTGACGGCATGGCGGGCGGCATCGGCAGGCTGGACGGCAAAGGCAACGCGGCCGCGCCAGAGGCCATGAGGACGGGGCGCGGCGCCGAAGCAACCACTTGGGGTGCGGGCGTGGCCGGCTGCGCCTGCGCAACGACGACCGGGGGTTGGGTCTGTGCAGGCAGGGCAGCCGGCGCGACCCGCGCAACGGTGTCAGGCAAGCGTGGCCCGATGAAGAATTGCGCGGTGGTGAATGCCGCCAGCACGGCCGCCACAAAACCGGCCGTCGCGCCA
>DYKQ01000096.1 GCA_020722545.1 Thiomonas intermedia
CTAGGTTTCGACGAGATCAAGGTCGATTTGGAAGCGATCCGTCTGGCTGTCTGGCCGAAGGCTGGCGGTGGCGACGACGTGCCCGAAACGGCTGACGACGAACTGGCTACTGTGTGACGGAGACAGTATGGAACTGCGCGACGAAAGCGAACCGTTTTTCATCACAGAGGGCGTGGAGGCCGAACTGTCTGCTGCCGGCTACGAGTTCGAGCCGCCCGCCCATGCCAGAACGACGAGCATCCGCGAGCTGTACGGATGGCAGCCATGGGAAACGCTGGAAGAGGCCATGAATCGGCACCTAGCGATGCAAGGTGCGGCTTCGTAAGCTGGGCATGGCATTTTTCGTGGCATTGCAATCATGACTGATCTTAAATTTATGTCAAACAAAGATATTTCATGCTTATTGATAATCGAGTGGGAGTGAACCGGCATCCGAAGCGGTAATAATTTACCCAGAACTATCAGTGGTTTGTTGGTTTCCGATGATTACTTCGGCCACATCGTCAATTACACGGATTCTCGGTGGTAAGCAATTGATGTCGAAGGGTTTCGCCCCTCATCTGTCGGCGGGTCGCGCTATTCAGCGCGAAGATTTGACGGTAAACCTGACGGTGGATTTGTTCTTGAAATTTAGGTATCTGCGTTTACCGTTGTATCCGTGTGGCTTCATACGGTAAAGCCAAACAGAGTGACATACAAACTAAATACGCTTCGGCGAGCTTGTGTGGCTCGTAGTGACGTTCCGGTTCATATTTACTACGCAGTAAATATCGATGTTTTTTCGCTCAATTCGTCCCTCAAGGAGAAACGAACTGTGCGACAAATATGATGTCAGGTGGAAAATCCGTATCCTTCCGGCATTCGAAATCTATCGTCCGGGGCAATGATCGCCGGGTACAGAGTCCATGATTGATCGCGATCCATTGTTGGAATTGAAGGCTGAAAATGCCCGCTTGATCGCCCTACTGGAAGCCATGCATTACCTACTCGACTGGAACTTCGACGAGGATCACTGCCGCATCCGGACCGGCTTCGGCCCCGAAAACATCACGCGCCTGCGCCGCTTTGCCATCGGCGTGCTCACGTCGTTCCAGAAGCCCGGCCAGTCAATCGCTTCCATGATGCGCAAATTCTGTCTGCGTTCCCTCATCGTCCTCGACTATCTCAGGCTCACCATTAACGCCGACCCAACCCGGCTCTTTCGTGAGAACAAATATGCCGTGAGGAACCCCACCAGGCCAGTTGCACATTGAGCAGGTTGAAGGTCACGCGCAGTAGGCCGTAGATCGCGTCCTTGAACATCACTCCGGACATCAGGGCCGAGACCGGCGAGGGCGCGGCCGGATGGGCCTCCCAGTTCGATGGTCAGTGTGTCAGTCATGTTCTGGCGGACAAGTTTTCACATGCCTGGTCAGGCGAATAGACGGTAGCCGCGAGCAACAAGTATGGCGCTCGTTGAAAAAATCATCGTGGCTTGCCAATCGCTTCGAGGATGCCGCGCATCAGTTGAAGCGGGGTCGGCGGGCAACCGCGGATGACGGCATCGACGGGAATGACCTTGGCGATTGCGCCGCAACTGGCGTAGCTCTCGCCGAATTCGCCGCCATCCGCGCCGCATGCGCCGACGGCGATGACCAGCCGGGGCGCGGGTGTCGCCGCATAGGTACGGCGCAGCGCCTCCTCCATGTGGCGCGAGACCGGGCCGGTGACCAGCAGCATGTCGGCGTGGCGCGGGCTGGCGACAAAATGCACGCCAAAGCGTTCGATGCTGTACCAGGGGTTGTTGAGTGCCTGGATTTCGAGTTCGCAGCCGTTGCAGGAGCCGGCATCGACCGCGCGGATGGCGAGACTGCCGCCGAAGCGCTCGCCGATGCGTGCCCTGAGCTGTGCTCCGACTTCGGTGAGCATGGGTTCGTCCGCGATGGGCAAGGGTTCGGTGACGACGCCGATGCGTTGAATTTGTTTGAGGATGCGCAGCATTACAGATCATGACCGGAATAGGAGCCGTTCACCGACTTGTTGCAGACCGGGAAGTCGGGAACGATGTTGTCGTGGATAAGCACTTCGAGCGCGGGCCAGGTGGTCCAGGATGGATCGCGCGGGAAGAAGCGGGCAATCCGCCCATCCGGGTCGAAGCGCACATAGCTGACGATTTCTCCGCGCCAGCCCTCGACGATGCCCAGACCTTCGCTGGCCGCTGTCGGCGCTTGCCACTCGGCGCAGATCGAGCCTGGAGGCAAAGCGGCGAGCAAGTCCTCGATCAGATCGAGGGCGGCGAGGATTTCTTCGTGACGCACCCGCATCCGCGCATTGACATCGCCGCTGTGGTGCAGCACGCCCTTGACCTTCAACTGGTCGTAAGGCGGATAGGGCGCATGCCGACGTACGTCGAAATCAAGGCCGGAGGCGCGTCCGACATAGCCCATGCAGCCCAGTTCATGTGCCGCTTCCGGCGTCAGGATGCCGGTGGTCAGCAGCCGGTTGGTGAGTGAAGGCGAGTCGTACAGGATGGCCATCAGCTTGCTGACTTCCAGGCGTAGCGCGGCGGCTTCCTCACGCATGCTCGCGACGAAGCGGGGTTCCAGGTCGAGCGCCACGCCGCCCGGGACGATGCGATCCATCATGAAACGGTGGCCGAAGGCAGCGTTCGAGGCGCGTTGCCAAATCTCGCGCAGGCGCCCGAACTGGTAGAAGCCGAAGGCGAAGCCGACATCGTTGACAATCGCGCCGATGTCGCCGAGGTGGTTGGCGACGCGCTCGCGCTCGCACATCAGGGCGCGCAGCCAGACGGCGCGCGGGGGCACTTCGATATCTGCCGCGCGCTCCATCGCCATGCAGGCCGCCCATGTGTGGGCGACGGTGGAGTCGCCCGAGACGCGTCCGGCCAGTCGCGCCAGGCCATGCGCATCGCGGTCCTCGGCGATCTTTTCGATGCCTTTGTGGGTATAGCCGAGACGCTCTTCCAGATGGAGCACGCTTTCGCCCACCGCCTGAAAACGGAAATGCCCCGGCTCGATGATGCCGGCATGCACCGGGCCGACCGGGATTTCATAGACCCCCTCGCCATGCGCCGCAAGGAAGTGGTATGGATGATCGGCCGCTGTCGTGGCCGCTGGTCGACCGGCCACGGGAAAATCCCGGCGCAAGGGATATTCGGAATTCTTCCACGCCTGATGCCTTGTCCAGCGGCGCGCATCCGGGTGATCGGAAAAGACCACGCCAAACATGTCCTGAGTATGCCGCTCAGGCCGGTCGGCCGCCGGATAGTACGGCGTGTGCGCAGGCAGCATCGGTTGAGTGCGGGTGACGCTCGTCCATGCCAGCAGATAAGAGCCGTCTTTTTCGAAGCAGGCGTTGATGCGGATTGGGGTGATTTCTTCGGCATCCAGCTCCTCGCCCCAGCCGGCGACCCAGCGGTAGCCTTCGGCCTTGGCTTCCCGTGCGATGTCGCCCCAATGATCGTGCGCCACGCTGATGACCCGCGCCGGTACAGCTCCGGGCGTGGTCGGCGTTTCGACGCGCAAACCGGCGGCCTCCAGGCGGCGTATGAATGGAGTAAACGACAGTTCCGGGGTCATCGCAGCGAAGCCCCCGAGATCAGCAGGGTGGCCTGTTCGAACCAGTCCGACAGGAAGGCAGGCAAGGAAAGGCCGAACCACAGCACCAGCGAAAGATGGATGGCCACTGGCAGCATGTTGACCTGGATGGGTTTCTGCCCAATCGGCGGCTCGCCGAAGACCATGGGTTGCAGGTGGCGGAACAGGCCGGCGAAGGCCACACCGAAGCCGATCAGCAGCGGGATGGTCAGCCACGGCCAGGACTTGACGGTCGCCATGAACAGGAGAAACTCACTGATGAACACGCCGAACGGCGGGAAGCCGGCAATCGCCAGCGTGCCGATCAACAGGCCCCAGCCGATGCCGGGCTGGGTGCGGATGAGGCCGCGGATCTGGTCGATACGCTGCGTCCCCGCGAGTTGCGAGGCATAGCCGACGGTGACGAAGATGGCCGACTTGGTGAGCGAATTCATGGTCATGTGCAGCAGCGCGCCGAAGGTGGCGAGCGGGCCGCCAATACCGAAGGCAAAGGTCATCAGCCCCATATGCTCGATCGACGAATAGCTGTACATGCGCTTGATGTCGTGCTGGCGGTGCAGGAACAGGCTCGCCACCACGAACGACAGCAGGCCGAAGGCCATCATCAGGTGACCGGCGAGTTCGGTATGCAGCGAGGCATCCACCAGCATCTTGAAGCGCACCAGGGCGTACAGCGCGACATTGAGCAGTAAGCCGGAGAGCACGGCGGACATTGGCGTCGGGCCTTCGGAGTGGGCATCCGGCAGCCAGTTGTGCAAGGGCACCAGGCCGACCTTGGTGCCGTAGCCGACCAGCAGGAAGACGAAGGCGAGCGAGACTACCGCCGGGTCGAGGCCGCTGGCCGCAGTGTCGTGCAGCACCGTCCACAGCAAGGCATCGCCGCTCTCCCCATCGCTTTGGTTCTCGGCGGCGAAATAGATCAGCACGGTGCCGAACAGGGCTTGGGCAATACCGACACCGCAGAGCACGAAGTATTTCCAGGCCGCCTCGATCGACTCCGGCGTGCGGTACAGCGAGACCAGCAGCACGGTGGTCAGGGTGGCCGACTCCATGGCCACCCACATGATGCCGAGATTGTTGGTCGTTAGCGCCAGCAGCATTGAGAACAGAAAGCCCTGGTACATCGAGTGGTAGAGGCGCATGCGCCGGTCGGTAACCCTCCCGCGCTCGACTTCGTGGCGCATGTAAGGACGCGAGAAGATCGAGGTGGTCATGCCCACGAAGGCGGTCAGGGTGACCAGATAGACGTTGAAGGCGTCGATGTAGAACAGGCGTCCGCCGGAAAGCTGCGGTCCGTGGTCGAAGACATGCAGCGCCAGGGCGAGCGAGGCGGCGAAGGTGACGACGCCGGTGGCCACGTTGAGCCAGCCGGCAAGGGCACGGTGGCCGATAAAGGCAAGCAGCAGGCCGCCGATGAGCGGTGCCAGCAGGGTGATTTCGAGCGGCATCATGGGTGCGCGGACTCCGTCTCCGCCTCGGCCGCTTCCTGCAGCGGCATCGACTCGTTCGTCTCCGACAGCCGGTTGAGGTGGCTGATGTCGAGCGAGTCGAACGAGTCGCGCAGGTGGAAGAAGAACACCCCGAACAGGATGGACGCGACCATCACGTCGAAGGCCACACCGAGTTCGACGATCAGCGGCATGCCATAGGTTGAGACCACGGCGGCGAAGAACAGGCCGTTTTCCATCGACATGAAGCCGATCACCTGCGCCATCGCCGTCTTGCGGCTGATCATGATGAGCATGCCGAACAGTTCGACGGCGATGCTGACGGCGATGGTGTTACGGGTGGCGAGGCCGGACAGGTGCACGATCGGCAGGGCGATGAAATAGCTGAAGATGACCAGGCCGGCACCGCCGAGCAGCAGCAGGGAGGGGTGGTCGATCACCTCGGCCTCGTAATTCATGTTGAGCCGCACGCTCAGGCGATGCAGCAGCCAGGGGATCAGTACCACCTTGAGTGCGACGGTGAGCGCCGCTGAAATATAGAGGTGGGGATGGCCGGAGACGCTGGCGACCAGCACGGTCACCACCGCCAGCAGGACACCCTGCCAGGCGAAGGTGAAGATCAGCGGCACGATGCGTGTCTGCGCGAGCATGACGAAGGAGGTGAACAGCACCAGGGCGGCGAAGAAGATAATGGCCTGGCTGTAGAGGCCGAGACTGGTCAGTTCCATCTAGCCCCCCGTTTCCAGCATGACACTGGCGAGCATACCAAGCAGCGCCAGCAGGAAGGCGAAACCCAGGAACTGGGGTACCCGGAACAGGCGCATCTTGGCGAGCAGGGTCTCCCACACCACCAGCAGCATGGCGAGCAGCATGGTCTTGACCGTGACCGCGACGACACCAATGGCCAGCGCGCCGGCATTGAACTCGCTGGCAATGCCCCAGGGGAAGAAGAAATCGATGATCAGCACCGCATAAATCATCAACTTGATCTGTGCGGCCCATTCGATCAGCGCCAGGTGGCGGCCACTGTATTCCAGGATCATGGCCTCGTGCAGCATGGTCAGTTCGAGGTGGGTGGCCGGATTGTCCACCGGGATGCGGCCGCACTCGGCCACCGCCACCATGGCCAGGGCGAACAGGGCGAACAGGAACGAAGGACGCAGCACCACGCCCGCCTGCAGCACATACTCCGTGGCCGCCGACAGGTTGGTGGTTCCCGCCGTCATGGCCAGCGTGAACACCGCCATGAGCATCGCCGGTTCAGCCAGTGCGGCGACGGTCATCTCGCGCGAGGCGCCCATGCCGCCGAAGGCCGTGCCGATGTCGAGGGCGGCCAAAGCGGTGAAAAAGCGCGCCAGGGCGAACAATCCGGCCAGCACGATGAGATCGGCGATGGCGGCGGTGGGCAGGTGTACGGCGAACAGCGGCACCGCCGCGGCGGCCAGCAGGGTGGCGCCGAAGACGACATAGGGCACGGCGCGGAACAGCCAGGAGGCGTTCTCGGCCAGCACCATGTCCTTGCCCAGCAGCTTGGCCAGATCGCGATAGGGCTGCCACACGGGCGGCGCCGCGCGGTTCTGCATGTGGCACTTGAGGCGCTTGACCCAGCCGGCCAGAAGCGGCGCGGCGGCGAGAAAAATCAATGTCTGCACCGCGGCAAGAGACCAGGCGATCGAGAGCTTGCTCATAAACTGACGATCCACAGCAGGATGATCAGCGTCCCGAATGAGTATTTCAGGTAGGTGTGGATGCTGCCGGTCTGGATGAAACCGATGCGCCGGGCGGCTTCCAGTACCAGGCGGCCGATCGGCAGATAGACCTTGAGCCAGGACCAGTCGTGCACATGCAGGTGGTGGCGGATGCCGGTCACGCGCGGGATCGGCCCGGCGCCGGCGGTGGTGGTTTCGACCGCCTCCTCGACCTTCCAGACCGCGCCGAAAACACGCCGGATCGGCTGGGTAAACGAGGTGGAGGTGTATTCCATGCGGTGGTTGAGCTGGCCGAAGCCGCAATCCCACGGGTAACAGCGGCGCGCGGGGGCGGCGCGGCGCTTGAGAAACAGATAGCCCAGGCCGAAAACCACGAGGAGCGCGAGCAGGACCAACGGTGCCGAATAGGAGGCAACCTGCGGCGAGACGGGTGTCAGCCACAGCCAGCCCTGGGCGGTCGCCGCCGGCAGTTCGGTGCGCGCCAGGAGCCGCGTGATCGGCGCCATGGCCTCGATCATCGGTGTCGGCAGGATGCCCAGCACCAGACACAGCGCCGCCAGCAAGCCCATGCCGGCGAGCATGCCTGTCGGTACCTCGCGGGCATGGGCGACATGGTGCGTGCGCGGCTTGCCCAGGAAGGCGATGCCGAAGGCCTTGACGAAACAGGCGGCGGCGAGCGCCCCGGTGAGGGCGAGCAGCGCGGCAGCAATCGGTATCAGCATACGCAGCACGCCGTTTTCCAGCGCCGGTGCCTGCAAGGCCGTCTGAAAGGTCAACCATTCGGAAACGAAGCCGTTGAACGGCGGCAACGCTGAGATGGCGACGCTGCCGACCAGGAACATGAACGCGGTGACTGGCATGCGCTGGATGAGGCCGCCCATGCGTTCGAGATCGCGCTCGTGAGTGCGATAGAGCACGGCACCGGCACCGAGAAACAGCAGACCCTTGAACAGCGCGTGGTTGAGCGTGTGGTAGAGCGCCGCCACCAGGCCGAGGGTGCCGAGCAGCGGATGGCCGGTGCCAAGGAAGACCATCGCCAGCCCCAGGCCCATCAGGATGATGCCGATGTTCTCGATCGAGTGGTAGGCGAGCAGGCGCTTGAGGTCATGCTGCATGAGGGCGTAGAGCACCCCCAGCAGCGCCGAAGCGGTGCCGACGACGAGCATTGCGACACCCCATTCCCAGTGCACGTCGCCGATCAGATCGAAACTGACGCGCACGATGCCGTAGATGCCCATTTTGAGCATGGCGCCGCTCATCATCGCCGAGATGTGCGAGGGCGCCACCGGGTGCGCGTCGGGCAGCCAGACATGCAGCGGCGCCATGCCCGCCTTGGTGCCGAAACCGAGAAAGGCGAAGGCGAACGCCAGCGTCGCCCACAGCGGCGTCAGCGGGGCCGCGCGCATCTGGTCGAAGCTCAGGCCGCCGCCAAACGCAGCGAGCACGCCAAAGGACAACAGGATGACCAGCGCGCCGACATGGGCGAGCAGCAGGTAAAGAAAGGCGGCGTGGCGGTTGCCGGCATGCTGGTGCTGGTAGGCGACGAGAAAATAGCCGGCTGCCGACATCATTTCCCAGAAGATCATGAACACCAGGGCGTCGTCGGCGAGCAGCAGCATCTGCATGCCGAGTACGAAGGCCGCGGTGAACACCCCCAGGGGCGGCAGCGGCTGGGCATTCTTGCCGTGGGTGTATTCGCGAGTGTAGCTGGAACCATACAGCGAAGCTGCGACCGTCAGGGTGCCGAGCAGCACGAGGAAAAAACCCGAGAGCGGATCGAGGCGCACATGCCACTGGAGCCAGGGCAGACCGAACGCTAATTGGTCACTGAGGGTGAGGTTGGCGAGCAGCGCCCAGCCCCCGGCAATAATGCTGGCAGCGCCGGCGAGACCCAGGAACAGGAATGAGCCAAAATGCAGAAAACCGGGATGACGGCGTACGGCAAACAGGGAAACGACACCTGACAGCAAGGCGCACACCACGGCGAAATAGGCGATCAGCAAGGGAGCCGTGTCCGCCGTGATCATGGCAAACTCATCGCTGATGAAAAGCTCAAGAGATGTCTCGCTCTTTAGAAAAGGTGCCGGCTTTCATGCTGCACAAATAACTTAAGGGAACCTCGAAAAACCCCTTCCTTGGGGTTTTTCGAGGACGCTCATCGCGGGGAACCCGCGATGAGCTTACGCCATTTCAATCGCTTACGCGATTGGGCGGCGCCCCTTCCATGGGACGCACGGGCACCTCGAAAGGTTTTTCGAGGTGCCCTTAGGTGTTGGCGCGATACCGAAACGGATCACACGCCAGAGTGACCACCATGATCCTTTCGCGCCTCCGCCGTTGATCTTCTGCCGGGGACTGCATGTGGCGAATATCCAGCGATGCAGCATAGATCTCCCTCGCTCTTTTTCCTGAATCCGTGTTCCACGGATTCAGGCTACACTTTCAAAGGAAGTGCCCCCCGCTGCTCGTGGCGATAGTTGACGATTGATGTGCTGGAGTAGCCGCCCGTCAAACCGAGTCCATCTCCCGCGCCAGCAAAAACGCTCGTTTTAAGACGGTAAAAGTGACGGTAAAGTGCGATGGTCATCACAATGAAAGCAAGATTCCATGAGGGTTTAAGGCCTCCGGAAACAATTGAGTGGGAGTGATCCTGCGTCTTGAAAGGTGAGCGTTGATGTCGGATGACATCT
>DYKQ01000097.1 GCA_020722545.1 Thiomonas intermedia
CGCCGTCAAACCAGCTTTTGCCACCAGCTTTTGTGCGCATCGGCAAGAAGCTGGTGCACGTCGTGGGCAATGCCCTCGGGCGGCGTGAGCTCGGTGCCGATCAAGCGGCCATTGCCGTGAGGGCCGAACACATAGATCGCCGCACTGTGGTTGACCACATAGTTGCCATGCGCGTCGGGCTTGCCGTAGGAATAGCTGACGTGATAGCGGCCCGCCAGCGTTTTGGTCTGCGCCACGGTGCCGCTCAGACCGATGGCGCTGGACATGAAGGCGTGCACATAGGCATCGAGCACCTTGGGCGTATCGCGCTTGGGATCGACCGTGACGAAGATCACCTGCACGTCCTTGCCCTGCGGCCCCAGCAGTTGCTCGGCTCGGGCGAGGTGCGCCATGGTGGTCGGGCAGACGTCCGGGCAGTGGGTATAGCCGAAATACAGCACCACCACCTTGCCGAGAAAGTCCTTGGACGACTCCAGCTTGCCACTGCTCGAAGCGATATCGGTGAACTGCAGCGGCTGCATGATTTTCGGACCGATGTAGTCCATCGCCCATTTCTGCTGCTGTTCATGCTGCGCACAGCCCGCCAAGGCCAGCGTCAGCGCCAGACCAGCAAATGACAAACGAAACACGGCATTCCTCCCGAAGAATATTGTGATGTTAAAGGGGACTGACCTGATGCCAAATGGTTCGCCACACTTGCGGCTCGTGACGGATTTCACACCGTTTCACACCTCAGGAAGACATTAGGAGTACATCAGGTAAACCCGCACGGCAGGTGCGCCGATCAAATGTAAAGTCGTCGTTCAGCGCCTCGGTTTTCATGCCCCGTTTCTCGCTCGGCACCGCAGGCCCTCCAAAATAGGTCGATCATGTCCGCTCTCCATACACCGCGTGTCCCAATGAACGGGGCACAAAATCTCTGGCGCCAGGGCGCCGGTCTTGTCCGCCTGTGTATTTTCTGCCTGGGTGCGGCCTTGCTCGCCAGTTTGCTGTGGCCTGCAGTCGCGCAGGCTGCAGCCGAAAAAAATGCCCCGGCCACCACGCAACAGTCGGCGCTGCTGGGTCTGAACCTGGGTCTGGCGGTCGGCAATCAGCAGGATCAGTTCGTGGTGGCACAGAAATTGGCCGCGCTGATCGGCAAAGCCGCGCAGCGCAAGATCATTTGGGAGACCGGCTTCAATCTGGCCAAGCTTAAGACGGCTGGAAGCAATGGCGCTCTGCCCTTCAGTTTCGCTTTCGTCAAGCCGCCTAATCTCACCGCCGCTTTGCTCGCCAAGGGCTGGCGCCTAGTGGCCGTGGGCCAGAACACCCTGCACTTCGGCACCGACCTGATCGCCCAGTCTTGTCCGGGGCAGCCGGGCAAGGTGCTGCTTGGAGGCAGTTCTCTGAGCATTCTGGGCATGAACGCACTTCCGGCGCAGGTCTGCGTGTCACCCGCGCAAGTCTGGCAATCGCCCTCTGCGGTGATGTTGGCGCCGCAACAAGGCAGCCTGGTCGATCTCGTGGCACAGAAAATCTGGCGTGAACACGGCGGCTTGCCCCGGCACATTTCCCGAGTGAATACGCAGAATGCGGTGATCGGCCTGATGCGTGATCTGCATGTCGCCGCAGTCGGCGTGGTCACCCCGGTGGTGTCCAAAGCCTGGGCCGATCAGGGCGGCATCGTGCTGGCGCACCAACCCATGCCCTTCTGGGCGCTTATGGCCGCGCCCGATGTGCCCGTCCAGCAGATTGAAGCGGTGCGCAGCGCGCTACTCGGCGGTTCTGCCAGCGAGGTGAACCGCGCGCTGCACATTCCGGGGTGGGAAGTCGGCGATGCCAAGCCCTACGCCGACTTCCTGAAGTGGCTGAAGGGCTAAAGCCTGAGCCATTTGCGCTTCAGCCGCGGTCAAACACAATCTCGCCCGAGCGCACCTTCACCAGAATCACGTCCTTCGGACCGAAGCGGCCTTCGAGAATCAGCTTGGCCAGCGGGTTCTCGATGCGCTGCTGAATCGCCCGCTTGAGCGGCCGCGCACCAAACACCGGATCGAAGCCTTCTCGGGCAATCTCGGCCAGTGCTTCGCTGCTGACATCCAGCCGCATATCGAGCTGCGCCAGTCGCCCTTCCAGGCCGCGCATCTGGATGCGGGCAATGTCGGCGATCTGTTTCTCGCCCAGGGCGTGGAACACCACCACCTCGTCGATGCGGTTGAGGAACTCAGGACGGAAATGCGCCTTCACCTCCTCCCACACCGCATCGCGGATGGCCTGCTGCGGTTGGCCGCTCATCGCCATGATCTGATGCGAGCCCAGATTGCTGGTCATCACGATCACCGTGTTCTTGAAGTCCACGGTGCGGCCCTGACCGTCGGTCAGGCGACCATCGTCGAGCACCTGCAGCAGCACGTTGAACACGTCCGGATGCGCTTTCTCCACCTCGTCGAACAGCACCACGCTGTAGGGTTTGCGGCGCACGGCTTCGGTGAGGTAACCGCCTTCGTCATAGCCCACATAGCCGGGCGGCGCGCCGATGAGGCGTGCGACCGAATGCTTCTCCATGAACTCACTCATGTCGAGGCGCACGATGTGCTCGTCGGTGTCGAAGAGGAACTCGGCCAGCGCCTTGGTCAGCTCGGTCTTGCCGACTCCGGTGGGGCCGAGGAAGAGGAAGGAGCCGTAGGGCCGGCGTGGATCGGACAGCCCGGCGCGCGAGCGGCGGATGGCGTCGGACACCGCGCGGATCGCCTCGTCCTGACCCACCACACGGCGGTGCAGGCGCTCTTCCATGTGGACCAGCTTGTCGCGTTCGCCCTGTACCAGCTTGGACACCGGAATGCCGGTCGCGCGCGACACCACCTCGGCGATTTCCTCCGCGCCCACCTGGGTGCGCAGCAGGCGGCGCGCCTGCGGTTTGTCCTCGCCCGCAGTTTCCTTGGCCTGCGCGTCGTGCAGCTTGCGCTCCAGTTCCGGCAGACGGCCGTATTGCAGCTCGGCCACCTTGTTGAAATCGCCCTTGCGCTTGAGTTCCTCGATCTCGAAACGGATTTTGTCGATCTCTTCCTTGATCGCGGCCGAACCCTGCACCGCAGCCTTTTCGGCCTTCCAGATTTCGTCCAGATCGGCGTATTCGCGGTCGAGCTTGGCGAGTTCTTCCTCGATCAGCGCCAGGCGCTTTTGCGAAGCTTCATCCTTCTCGCGCTTCACTGCCTCGCGCTCGATCTTGAGCTGGATGCGCCGACGGTCGAGCTTGTCCATCGCCTCCGGCTTGGAGTCGATCTCGATCTTGATCTTGGCCGCGGCCTCGTCGATCAGGTCGATGGCCTTGTCGGGCAGAAAGCGGTCGGTGATGTAGCGGTGGCTGAGTTCCGCCGCGGCGACGATGGCCGGGTCGGTGATCTCCACCCCGTGGTGCACCTCGTACTTCTCCTGCAGGCCGCGCAGGATGGCGATGGTGTCTTCCACGCTGGGCTCATCGACCATCACCTTCTGGAAGCGGCGCTCCAGCGCGGCGTCCTTCTCGATGTACTTGCGGTATTCGTCGAGCGTGGTCGCGCCGATGCAGTGCAGTTCGCCGCGCGCCAGCGCCGGCTTGAGCATATTGCCCGCATCCATCGCACCCTCTGCCTTGCCCGCGCCGACCATGGTGTGAATCTCGTCGATGAACACCAGCGTCTGCCCGGCGTCTTGCGACAACTCCTTGAGCACGTTTTTCAGCCGCTCCTCAAACTCGCCGCGAAACTTGGCCCCGGCCAGCAGCAAGGCGATATCGAGCACCAACAGGCGTTTGCCGCGCAGGCTGTCGGGCACTTCATCGTTGACGATGCGCTGCGCCAGCCCTTCGACGATAGCCGTCTTGCCCACGCCCGGTTCGCCGATCAGCACCGGGTTGTTCTTGGTGCGGCGCTGCAGCACCTGGATGGCACGGCGAATTTCGTCGTCGCGGCCGATCACCGGGTCGAGCTTGCCCTGGCGCGCGCGCTCGGTCAGATCGAGGGTGTATTTTTTCAGCGACTCGCGCGCGCCTTCGGCCTCGGCGCTGTTGACGTTCTGCCCGCCGCGCACCGCCTCGATGGCCGACTCCAGCGACTTGCGGGAGAGGCCGTTTTCACGGGCGATGCGCCCGGCCTCACCCTTGTCGTCGGCCACAGCAAGCAAAAACAACTCGCTGGCGACGAACTGATCATTGCGCTTGGTGGCTTCTTTCTCGGTGAGGTTGAGCAGCCCGTTGAGTTCGCGGCTGACCTGCACGTTGCCGTCCGTGCCTTCGACTTCCGGAAGACGGTCGATGGCCTGTGCCGCCGCCGCCGCCAGCCCCGGCACATTGGCCCCCGAACGCGCGAGCAGCGCCTTGGGGCCATCCTGACCGAGCAGGGCGTGCAGCAGATGCACCGGCTCGATGTAGGCGTTGCCGTGATTGACTGCAAGCGATTGCGCGTCAGCCAGCGCCTCTTGAAACTGGGTAGTGAGTTTTTCGATCCGCATGGAATCCTCCGTCCTGAACTGTCTTATAAATACGGCGTCAATGGGGGATTTTCAAGCGCGGTCGTGTCGGTTCTGTTGCGCTGTGTTCAAGGTTGTGCCATCTCAGCGCTTGAGTTTGGCGAAGGCGGCCGCCATGGCGGTGTTCTGCGGGATCGGTGCGGCGCCAGCGCGATGGCTGCCCGTGCGGCCACTCTCCTGGCGTTCGCGCGGGCGGGACTGGCGCTGCCCGCCCTGCGCCCGGGCTGCATCGCGGGACGAATCGGCCGGCCGCATCGACAGCGCGATGCGCTTGCGCGCCACATCCACTTCAACCACGCGCACCTTGACGATGTCGCCCGTCCTGACCACCTCGCGGGCGTCGTTCACGAAGCGCTGCGCCATTTGCGAGACATGCACCAGTCCGTCCTGATGCACGCCCAGATCGACGAACGCGCCAAACGCGGTGACATTGGTGACCGTGCCTTCGAGCTGCATGCCCGCTTCGAGCTGCTCGATATCGTGCACGCCGTCGAGCAGCCTGGCCGTGCGGAATTCGGGGCGCGGGTCGCGGCCGGGTTTTTCCAGCTCGGCCAACACATCGCGCACGGTGAACGCGCCGAAGCGGTCGTCCACGAACTGCTCGGGGCGCAGGCGTTGCAGCGCATCCCGATTGCCCATCAACAGGCTGATCGGCTGGCCTGCCGCAGCCAGCACCTTTTCTACCAAGGGATAGCTCTCAGGATGCACGCCGGTGCGGTCCAGCGGGTTGTCGCCGCCGTTGATGCGCAGAAAACCCGCGGCCTGCTCGAAGGTTTTGTCGCCCAGGCCGCGCACCGCCTTGAGCGCCTCGCGGTTGGCGAAGGCGCCGGTCTGGTCGCGGTGCAGCACGATCTGCTCGGCAATGCGCGCGCTCAGGCCCGCCACGCGGGCCAGCAGCGGCGCCGAGGCGGTGTTCAGATCGACGCCGACGGCGTTCACGCAGTCTTCCACGATGGCGTCGAGCTTGCGCGACAGCGCGGTCTGGTTCACATCATGTTGGTACTGGCCCACGCCGATGCTCTTGGGGTCGATCTTCACCAGTTCGGCCAGCGGGTCTTGCACCCGGCGGGCGATGGACACCGCGCCGCGCAGGCTCACGTCCAGATCGGGAAACTCGCGGCTGGCCAGACTGCTGGCCGAATACACCGAAGCCCCGGCCTCGCTCACCGTGAGCTTGGTCAAGCCGGGCTGGTTGGCGTTGCGCAGCAGTTCGGCGGCGAGCAGATCGGTTTCGCGGCTGGCGGTGCCATTGCCGATGGAGATGAGTTGCACGCTGTGGCGTTGCACCAGCGCCGCCAGCGTGGCGAGTGCGCCTTGCACGTCGCGCCGCGGCTCGAAGGGGTAAACCGTGGCGGTATCGAGCAGTTTGCCGGTAGCGTCGACCACGGCGACTTTCACCCCGGTACGGATGCCGGGGTCCAGCCCCATGACCACCTTCGGCCCGGCAGGCGCGGCCAGCAGCAGGTCGCGCAAATTGGCGCCGAACACGTCGATGGCCACCGCCTCGGCCTGTTCGCGCAGGCGCGACAGCAGCTCGCGTTCCAGCGTGAGGGAGAGTTTGACCTTCCAGGTCCACTGCACCACCCGGCGCAACCAGTCGTCTGCGGCGCGGCCCTGATGGCTCCAGCCCAGCAGCACGGCCAGACGCCCCTCGGCCAGGGCAGCCAGCGTCGGTGCGACCGTGCCTTCGGGTGCCGGTGGCAGGTCGATGCGAGCATCGAGCACCTCTTGCGCCCGCCCGCGAAACACGGCCAGGGCGCGGTGC
Organism: Thiomonas intermedia; assembly: GCA_020722545.1. Taxonomy (GTDB): domain Bacteria; phylum Pseudomonadota; class Gammaproteobacteria; order Burkholderiales; family Burkholderiaceae_C; genus Thiomonas; species Thiomonas intermedia_B. The sequence continues at coordinate 6,248 of DYKQ01000097.1, forward strand.
GAAGGCACTTTGTCCAGCGGCTCGGCGTAGTCGAAATAGTCGCGGAACTTCGCGCCTTCTTGCTCCTTCCCGGCACGCAACTGGCTGATCAGGTGGCCGGTCTGCCACAGCCATTCACGCATCGGGGCGACCACCGCCGGGGCTTCGGCCCAGCGTTCACTCAGAATGTCGCGGGCGCCGTCGAGGCAGGCCTGCGGGGTGGACGTATCTGCCGCCTCGGTGCTGTTCTGCGGGCGGACGAACCCAGCCGCCGCCAGCAACGGATCGGTCTGCGGCTGCTGCCATAGCAAGTCGGCCAGCGGCTCCAGACCGGCTTCGCGGGCCTTTTGCGCCCGAGTGACGCGGCGCGGCTTGTAGGGCAGGTAGAGGTCTTCGAGCTCCTGCTTTTGCCCAGTCGCGCTGATGGCGGCCTGCAGTTCGGGCGTGAGCTTGCCCTGCTCGGCGATGGACTGCAGCACCACGGCGCGGCGGTCTTCGAGTTCGCGCAGATAGAGCAGGCGCTCCTCCAACGTGCGCAGGTGGTCGTCGCTCATGCCGCCCGTCACCTCTTTGCGGTAGCGGGCAATGAAGGGCACCGTGGCCCCGCCATCCATCAATTCGATGGCCGCCTGAATCTGCTGCGCCGGGAGCTGCAGTTCAGCGCTGAGCGCCTGCAGCACCCGCCGAGCGGCGGCCTGCGGTTGGGCGTAAGGATTGTTCGGAGCGGTAACGGCAGCGGTCATGGCAGATCAGGAAGCAGGCAAAAGCCCAGCAGTCTAACCAGCCCGGACGAGCTCCGGCATGCCCTACAGCGCGTTTACCGGCAGCTTGAGATAGCTGACCCCGTTGGCCTCGGCTTGGGGCATTTCACCGGCGCGCACATTGATCTGCACCGAGGGCAGGATGAGCGCGGGCATGTTCAGCGTGGCGTCGCGCTTTTTGCGGAAGGCGACAAAATCGTCCTCGGAAGTCTGCGCGTTGAGCTGGATATTGCCCTCACGCTCGGCCTGCACCGTGGTCTGCCAGATGGGCTCGCGTCCGCCGGGCATGTAGTCGTGGCAAAGGTAGAGCTTGGTCTGCGGCGGCAGGCTGTAGAGCTTGTGCACCGATTGGTACAGCACATGCGCGTCTCCGCCCGGAAAGTCGCAGCGCGCCGTGCCGTAGTCGGGCATGAACAAGGTGTCGCCGACAAAGGCGCTGTCGCCCACCAGATAGGTGACGCAGGCGGGCGTGTGGCCGGGGGTGTGCATCACCCGGGCTTGCAGCCTGCCAATGGCAAAGGTCTCACCGTCCTTGAACAGGTGATCGAAGGGCGAACCGTCGGTGGGCATGGTGCTGTCGTTGAACACCTGGCTGAACACCTTCTGCACGTCCTGAATGTGTTCGCCAATCGCGATCTGGCCGCCGAACAGCTTTTTGAGATAGGACGCGGCGGAGAGATGGTCGGCATGGGCATGGCTTTCCAGCAGCCAGTCCACCGTAAGCCCCTGCTCGCGCACATAGGCGGCAATCTTGTCGGCAAAGTCGGTTTTGGTGCGACCCGAGGCGTAATCGAAGTCGAGCACGCTGTCGAGAATTGCGCAGTGGCGAGTTTCGGGGTCGATGATGCAATGGGTCGCCGTAAAGGTGGGCGCGTGAAACCAGCTCTGAACGGTGGGGGTCTGCGTACTCATACGGGTATCTCCTAGGCGGAATGCGTTGCGAGAACACTATAGGAAAGCATATATTGTTTTTCCATTAGGAGTTACCTGATTGAGCCATGTCAAGGTCAAGCGCGCAAGATTTTGAAATTCCCAGCGTCGAGCTCATGCGGCGCAACTCGGAGCAGGCCGGCGCCTTGTTGAAAACCCTGGGCAATCCTGACCGTTTGCTCATTTTGTGCCAGATCAACCGCGGGGAGATCTGCGTCAGCGACCTGGAGGCGGCCTGCGACGTCAGCCAGCCCACGCTCTCGCAGCAGCTCACCGTGCTGCGTGCGCAAGGCCTGGTGAAAACGCGGCGCGAGGGCAAGCGTGTGTATTACAGCCTGGCCAGCCCGGCAGCCAGCGCGGTGCTGATGACCCTCTATCAGATCTACTGCCACGGCGGCAACGATCCGCCTGGCAAATGAGTTGGTACCGCGACGCTCGCATGTCGCCGCGGTACGGCAAACGGCCTGACCAGAATACTGGCTGGCGTCAATAAAACCAGAGACAAACATGCCCATGTCACGAAGGAGAGACAAATGTTCAGCATCGATTGGGCGCATTTCACGCCCGGCGCCGCCATTCTCGGCGGGGCGCTGATTGGCGCCGCAGCGGGCGCCATGGCGCTGGGCGGCGGCAAGATCGCCGGAATCAGCGGCATTTTCGGCGGCGCCATCAATGAAGCCCTGCAGTCCAAACGCCCCGCGCCGTGGCGGCTGTGGTTTCTCGGCGGACTGATCGCTGCGTCGTTCATCTGGGTGATGTTCCGCCCGGTTCCCGGCGCACATTACGGTGAGTCGTGGCCGGTGATTGCGATCGGCGGATTGATTGTGGGCTTCGGCACCCGTCTGGGCTCGGGCTGCGCCAGCGGCCATGGCGTCTGCGGGCTGTCCCGGTTTTCGCCGCGCTCGATGGTCGCAGTGGGCGCCTTCATCGGCATGGGCATGGCGACCACGTTCGTCATGCGCCACATCCTCGGAGGGGTCTGAGCCATGAAAACCCTCGCCTTCCTCAGCGGCATCGTGTTCGGTATCGGCCTTCTCGTGTCGGGCATGACCGATCCCGCCAAGGTCATTGCCTTCCTCGACATCGCCGGGCCCTGGGACCCGAGCCTGATTCTCGTCATGGTCACTGCCGTGGTCGTCGCACTCGTGCCCATGCAACTGGCGCAACGACGCGCCCGATCGCTCGTCGGCGAAAAAATCGCCTTTCCATCGACCAAGGGCATCACCGGAAAGCTCATTCTGGGCAGCGCCATTTTCGGCATCGGCTGGGGCATGACCGGCCTGTGCCCGGGGCCCTCGCTCGCATCGTTGGCCGCCTCGACCTGGCAGGAGTGGCTGTTTTTCAGCAGCATGGTCGCGGGCATGATCGGCTTCGAGTTCTGGCAGCGCATGGGCCAACGCACGCGCAGTGCGCCGACCGTGCCGCTGGCCGCGGCGACTTCGCGCAAAACCTGAGGGCGTTGCCGCCTCCCTCATGAGAAACAAAACAGGTTGAGGGTCGTTTTCATGCGGGTGCCGTGTTTGG
>DYKQ01000011.1 GCA_020722545.1 Thiomonas intermedia
CTGCCCTGCGGCAGCTTGGACGCAGCCGAATCCGAGCCGCTTGCAAGCGGCGAGGGGGACAAGAAAACTTGGGGCGGCCCGGCGTTTTCTTTTCTTGAGACAATAGGCTTGTCTCAGCTCGGTATCTGCTTATGCCCTCTCCCACCCCTCGCACCGATTGGCCTCAGGCCATCGTTCTGCACAAGTTATCTCGCGTGCTCGAACTCACCTATGCCGACGGAACGCAATACCTCCTGCCGTTTGAGCTGATGCGAGTCTTTTCGCCGTCTGCCGAGGTACGCGGGCACGGGCCTGGGCAGGAAACCTTGCAGACTGGCAAGCGTCTCGTCGAGATCGATAGTGTGATGCAGGTCGGGAACTACGCCATCCAGCCGCACTTCTCGGACGGCCATGACAGCGGCATCTACAGTTGGGACTATTTGCATTTCCTGGGGCAAAACCAGGAGTCGCTCTGGGCCGACTATCTGAACCGCCTACAGGCTGCCGGCGCCGACCGCGACGCGCTCATGCCCGAAACCACGTCCAACGTGCACCACTGCTCGTCTCACTGAGCCTCTCTGACCCTCGCATTGAGCTTCCCATGTCCGATACCCAATCCACCTCTACCACCCATTTTGGCTACCAGCAGGTCACCGAAGATGAAAAGGCTGCGCGCGTGCGGGGTGTGTTCGATTCGGTCGCGTCGCGCTATGACGTGATGAACGATTTGATGAGTGGCGGCCTGCACCGCGTCTGGAAGGCGTTCACCATTGCCCTCTCGGGCGTGCGCCCAGGTCAGCGCGTGCTGGATGTCGCCGCAGGAACCGGCGATCTGTCGCGCGCTTTCGCCCGCAAGGTCGGGCCCACAGGCCTGGTGGTGATGAGCGACATCAATGGCTCCATGCTGCGGGTGGGCCGAGACCGGCTCATCGACTCTGGCGTGCTGGCGCCGACGGTCTTGTGCGATGCCGAAAAGCTGCCCTTCCCGGACGCGCAATTCGATCTGGTGAGCGTGGCATTCGGCCTGCGCAACATGACCCACAAGGACGCGGCGCTGCGCGACATGCAACGTGTGCTCAAGCCAGGCGGCAAATTGCTCGTGCTGGAGTTTTCCAAACCCTGGGCGCCGCTGCGCGGGGCCTACGACCTCTACTCCTTCCAGGTTTTGCCGCGCCTGGGCAAGATGGTTGCGGGCGACCCGCAGAGCTACCAATACCTGGCCGAATCCATCCGCATGCATCCAGATCAGGAAACCCTCGCTGGCATGATGCGAGAAGCGGGTTTCGGTCATGTGGATTGGCACAACCTCACGGCTGGCATCGTCGCGCTACACATCGGGCAAAAATTTTGAGCTGACGCAATGCAAAACGCGCACATTGAACTTTTCCATCGATCTGGTAACAAAATGTCAAATCTTCTCGACTTTCTGGAAATTGCATGAAAAAGACTGGTTTGCTTCGCACCCTTCTGACTTTCGGTCTGACGCTGACTCTCGCTCTGGGTCTCGCACTGAGCGCCGTCGATGCGCACGCCAAACGCATGGGCGGCGGCAAGAGCATGGGGCGGCAGAGCAATGCCGTTACGCAGCGCGAAGCGGCGCCGCCGCAACAGGCCGCGCCCGCCGCCACGCGTCAGCAGGCTGCGGCCACGCCGCCTGCCAAGCAGTCCAGCCGCTGGGGTGGCATTCTGGGGGGGCTGGCCGCCGGTCTGGGTCTTGCCGCGCTGTTTCACGCACTCGGCTTCGGCGGCGCGCTGGGCTCCTTCCTCGGCTCCGCACTGATGATCGGTCTGCTTGCGCTGGCCGCGTTCTGGATTTTCAGTCTGCTGCGCCGCAAGTCCACCTCCAACGAGTCCGCCCAGCCCATGCAGTATGCAGGCGCTTCGCAGGGCTATGCGCAGGCTCCGCTGGGCGTCGAAACGCATATGCCGGCGCAGTGGACACCTGGCGCCGTTTCGCAAACCGCAAGTGGGGCGGGCATTCCGGCCGATTTTGATCGCGAAGGCTTTCTGGCGAGCGCCAAGCAGCACTACACCCGCTTGCAGCAAGCCTGGGATGCGGCTGATCTGAACAGCCTGAAAACCTTCACCACCGCCGAGATGTACGACGCCCTGGCTGCCGATCTGCAGCAGCGCGGCATGACGCCCAACAAGACGGAAATCGTCACCCTCGAAGCCTCGCTGCTTGCGCTGGAAGAAACCTCGGCCGAATATATCGCCAGTGTCGAGTTCTCCGGTCTGGTGCGCGAAGAGACCTGGGGTGGCGCGAGCCCGGTGCGCGAGGTGTGGAACCTGGTGAAACCTCGCGATGGCTCCAGCGGTTGGCTACTGGCCGGCATTCAGCAGTTGAATTGACGCACCGAATCTACCCAGCAGCCCTCTCACCCTACGCCGCAGCCGCGCAAGCGCTGCGGCGTTTTTCATGCAGCGCTTGCGCGACCAAATTCCTCAAGTCCGACAGATACCTAGAATGCGTCAATAAAGGCCATTCCTCATGCGCATTCCCGACCTTCAGCCCTTGATTCCCGATCGCAATTCGCTGGTGCGCAGACTGCAGTCTCTGGTCTTGCCAGCGCTCAATCATCTGCTCGCCTCCGACCCTCACGCCCAGGACAAGCTTGGCGCCCATGCAGGCAAGACGGTGGTATTCACGGCACTGGGTATTGATTTGCCGTGGGAGATCGAACCGGAAGGTTTGCTGCGCATCGCAACGTCTACGGCGCTCGGTAAAGAGGAGGAGGCCGACCTGCGCATCACCCTCGATCTGGACGCCTTGCGTGAGGCCATCGTCAAGCGCGCGCCGCTGAATCTGACGGGCGCCCGCATCACCGGAGACGCCGAGCTGGCCCAGACGCTGTCCTGGCTGATGGCGCATGTGCGCTGGGATGCTGAAGACGATCTCGCGCAACTCATCGGCGATATTCCCGCGCACCGCATTTCCCGGGTCGGACAGAACCTGGTGGCGCAAGGGCAGCAAACCTGGACGCGTGCCCACAACGACGCGCGCGACTGGTTTGCTGCGAGCCCGCGCGCTTTGGTCAGCCGCGTCGAATTGGCGCAAATGCAAGAACAAGTGCGCGAATTGCGCGATCAAGCCGCACGGCTGGAAAAGCGTCTCGCGCTGTTGCGCAAGCAATTCGGCGCCCGCGAGAACTGAACGACCGATGCGCCGCCTGCTCCGCCTGCTGAAGATTGTTTCCGTCATCCTGCGTCACGGCCTGGATGAAATGGCGCTGTCGAGCTTTCGCCATCCCTGGCTGCGCCGACTCGCCCGCGTGCTCAGCTTCGGGCGTCCGCTCAATCGTCCACGCGGCGAGCGTTTGCGTCTAGCGCTGGAGAGTCTGGGGCCGATTTTTGTCAAATTCGGCCAAGTGCTTTCAACCCGCCGCGACCTGTTGCCGCCCGACATCGCCGACGAACTCGCCAAGCTTCAGGACAACGTGCCCCCGTTCGACTCCGAGGTCGCCATGGCGATCATCGAGCGTTCGTTCGGCAGACCCATCGAAACCTTGTTCGCCACCTTCGAGCGCAAGCCGGTGGCCAGCGCCTCGATCGCGCAGGTGCATTTCGCCACCCTGCCCTTGCAACAGGGCGGCGCCGAGGTGGCGGTCAAGGTGCTGCGTCCGGGCATGCACAAAGTCATCGATGAAGACCTCGCGCTGATGCACACCATGGCAGCCTGGGTGGATCGGCTGTGGAGTGAGGGCAAGCGACTGAAGCCGCGCGAAGTGGTGGCCGAATTCGACAAATACCTGCACGACGAGCTCGACCTGGTCCGCGAGGCGGCCAACGGCACGCAACTGCGGCGCAATATGGCTTCGCTCGACCTGCTGCTGATTCCCGAGATGCACTGGGATCTGTGCCGCAGCGACGTGATCGTGATGCAGCGCATGTACGGCGTGCCGATCGGCCGCGTCGACGCGCTGCGCGCAGCCGGCGTCGATTTCAAGCAACTGGCCAAGGCCGGGGTGGATATCTTTTTCACCCAGGTGTTCCGCGACGGGTTCTTTCATGCCGACATGCACCCGGGCAACATCATGGTCAGCCTGCAGCCCGAAACGTTCGGCCGCTACATCGCGCTGGACTTCGGCATAGTCGGCACCCTGTCCGACTTCGACAAAGACTATCTGGCGCAGAACTTCATCGCCTTTTTCCGCCGCGATTACAAGCGCGTGGCCGAACTGCATGTGGAGTCGGGCTGGGTGCCGGCCGATGCGCGCATCGACGAACTCGAAGCGGCGGTGCGCAGCGTTTGCGAGCCGCAGTTCGCCCGCCCGCTGAAAGACATTTCGCTCGGCCAGGTGCTGCTGCGGCTGTTTCAGGTTTCGCGCCGCTTCAAGGTGGAAATCCAGCCCCAGCTTGTGCTGCTGCAAAAAACCCTGTTGAACGTCGAAGGGCTGGGTCGCCAGCTCGACCCCGATCTCGATCTCTGGACGACAGCGCAGCCCTTTCTCGAAAAATGGATGAAAAGCCAGGTGGGCTGGCCTGCCTTCCGCAACAAGTTCAAGAACGAATCGACCCGCTACGCGCAATACCTGCCGGAAATCCCTCGTCTGCTGCATCAGGCCCTGCTGGCGCAGGAAAAACGCGACGACCCCGTGCTGCGCGAACTGCTGCGGGAACAGCGGCGAACCAATGCCCTGCTGCAGACCCTGATGGCGTTCGTTGTCGGCTTCATCGTGGCCGTACTGCTGCTCGCCGCGGTGGACAGTCACTGGCTACAACTCTTGTTTTGACGCTCCTCTGCCATGCTCATGCCACAACGCACATTCCCCGACGGTAGCGCCATCCCCGCACTGGGTCTGGGCACTTGGCGTATGGGCGAACGCGCCGAGGCGCGCGCCGCTGAAATCCTTGCGGTGCGCGAAGCGCTGCGCATGGGATACCGCCTGATCGACACCGCCGAGATGTACGGCGAAGGCGGCGCCGAGAGCATGCTGGGCGAAGCACTACGGCTGGCGTTTGCCGCAGGCGAGGTGCAACGCGAAGACCTCACCATCGTCAGCAAGGTGTACCCGCACCATGCCAGCGCCCGCGGGGTGGTCGAAGCCTGCGAACGCAGCCTGCGGCGCTTGAAGCTCGACCGCATCGATCTGTACCTGCTGCATTGGCGCGGCGAGTATGCGCTGGCTGAAACGCTGGCCGGATTTACCCGACTCCAGAGTCGCGGTTTGATCCGTCACTGGGGCGTAAGCAATTTCGATGTGGCTGATCTGGAAGAGCTGTTTGCGCTGCCAGGCGGATCGGCCTGCGCCGCCAATCAGGTCTATTACAGCCTGGGCGCGCGCGGCGTAGAGTTTGATCTGCTGCCCTGGCAGGCGCGCCACCGGATGCCGCTCATGGCCTACAGCCCCATTGATCAAGGCGCGCTCGGCGGCCACCCCGCGTTGCAGATGATCGGCCAGCGGCTGGGCGTCAGCGCGGCTCAGGTGGCGCTGGCCTGGGTGCTGCGTCAACCCGAGGTCATCGCCATTCCCAAGGCCGTGCGTACCGCGCACCTGCAAGACAATCTGGCCGCCGCCCAGTTGCAACTCTCGGCAAGCGATCTGCAAGCGCTGGACGCCGCCTTTGCCCCGCCAGGCCGCAAACAGCCTCTGGCGATGATTTGACCGCTGTGTTTGAGCTGTATGCTTGCCGCGCCTGCCGCGTCTGGGCACAATGCCTTCGTCCCCTGCAATCAACTACATCATGTCTGATACACAAATCCGCGACACCCTGCAGCGCCTGCACACCGTGCTGCAATCGCAACCCGCCATCGACCCCGAGCTCCAGAGCCTGCTGCAGACCCTGGATCACGACATTCAGGCCGCACTCGAACGCAAGCAGACCGAATCGGCTCCCGCGCCGAACGACGATCTCGCGGAACAGGCGCAAACCCTGGCCACCCGTTTCGCCGCCGAGCACCCGAATGTCGATCTGGTCCTGCGCGAACTGCGCAGCCTGCTGCTCGGTCTTGGGCTATAAAAACACCCGCTGCGCTGAAAGATCGCGAGCCATGCGAATGGCCGCAATCAGGCTGGAGGGGTCGGCAAGGTCGCGTCCGGCGATGTCGAACGCTGTACCGTGATCGGGGCTGGTCCGCACGAAAGGCAGCCCCAGCGTGACGTTCACGCCCTGCTCCACGCCGAGATACTTCACCGGAATCAGGCCCTGATCGTGATACATCGCCACCACGATGTCGAAGGCGCCCGGGTGCTCGGGCGGTGCGTGACGCGCGCGCATGAACACGGTATCGGGCGGGTAAGGCCCGCTGGCGGCAATGCCCTCGCTGCGCGCCTGAGCGATCGCCGGGGCGATGATCCGCTCTTCCTCGTCGCCGAACAGACCTGACTCGCCCGCATGCGGGTTCAGCCCGGCAACGGCGATGCGCGGCTGCGCCAGCCCCCAGCCACGGGCAGCCTGATGAGCGATGCGCAAGGTCTGCAAAACCGTTTCGGTCGTCACCGCATCGATGGCTTGCCGCAAGGCCATGTGCACAGTGACCAGCACGGTCTTGAGTTGCGCGTTGGCCAGCATCATGCGCACGGGTACGCCGCCCGCGATGTGCTGCAGGATTTCGGTATGTCCGGGAAAGTTCACGCCCGCGGCATGCAGCGCCGCTTTGTGGATGGGCGCCGTCACCACGGCGGCGACCCGACCCGCAAGGGCGTCTTGGGCCGCGGCTTCGATGCACGCATAGGCCGCCGCACCCGCTCGGGCGTCCACCTGCCCGGTGACGAGATCGGCAGGCAGCGCGACGATGGGCAGCACGGGAATGGCCCCGTGCGGAACCCCCTTCCACTCGGCCAGATCGTCGAGTTCCACGATGGCCGGACGGCTGCTGTCGGGTGAAAACCTCAGGGTGCGCGCCGTGCGGGCCAGCCAGGCCGCGTCGCCGTAGACCACGCACCCATTCGCCTCGCCTTGCGCAAAGGCCCGCACGAGGGTTTCGGGGCCGATGCCGCAGGGGTCGCCCAGGGTCAGGGCGATCGGGCGGCTGGGCGAAGATTCAGGCGGGGTTGTCGAGGTCGATAAAGACATGGTCGAGTCCGTAGTGAGCGGCCAGATGGTCGCCGAGCGCACGAATGCCGTCGCGCTCGGTGGCATGGTGGCCGCAGGCCAGATAAGTGATGCCCATTTCACGCGCGAAATGCGCCGTGGGTTCGGAAATTTCGCCGCTGACAAAGGTGCGCGCCCCCGCAGCCCAGGCGTCTTCGATCCAGTCCTGCGCGCCGCCGGTGCACCAGGCCAAAGTCCCGACAGGCGCATCGGCCTCGCCCACCACCAGGGGCGTGCGCCCCAGATCGCGCGCAACGGCCTGCGCGAGTTGGCCGATAGTCGCTTGCGGCGCACTGCCCAGACAGCCCAGTTGCTGTTTGCCGAAGCGGCCCTGCACCGACCAGCCCAGCCGCCGCGCCAGCATGACGTTGTTGCCGACTTCGCCATGCGCGTCGAGCGGCAGGTGATAGGCGAACAGGTTGAGATCGGCGGCGAGCAGCAGCCCCAGGCGTTTGCGCTTCTGGCGGATGATGCGTGGATCTTCTCCGCGCCAGAAGTAGCCATGATGCACCAGCAGCGCATCGGCCCGCAGCGCGATGGCGCGCTCGATCAGCGCCAGGCTTGCCGTGACGCCGGTGACAATGCGCGCAATCTCGTCTCGACCCTCGACCTGTAGGCCGTTTGGGCAATAATCGGTAAAACGCGCGCAATCGAGATAAGTATCGATTTCGCCCTGCAAATGGTCTCTGCGCATGGTGGCCTTGAAGCGTGATGACGCGCCGCCATGTGGGGAGACGTCTCCTCACTCGGTCTCTGTATGCGACGCCTCTGGCTGCTATTTTCCCAGACTGTGACGATTGCGCTCGCCGCGCTGTTCGTCGTTTCCACCCTCAAGCCGGAATGGGTGCGTTTCGGCGCCCCGGTTTCCACGCTGGCAAACGCACCGGCCGTCGTCACCATCCAGGACGCCCCGGCTGCGCCGGCCGCTGCGCCCGCTGCGGGAAGCTATAGCGCCGCGGCGCTCAAGGCCATGCCGGCCGTCGTCTCCATCACGACCTCGAAGGCTCCGCGCCGTTTGCCGGGCCATGACCCTTGGCTGCGCCAGTTTCAGGGCAGCCGCCAGCCGACCGTCGGCCTCGGTTCGGGCGTGATCGTCAGCCCGGACGGCTACATCCTCACCAACAACCACGTCATCGAAGGCGCGGACCAGATTGAAGTCAAGCTGTCCGATGGACGCGAAGCCCGGGCCGCCCTGGTCGGGCGCGATCCCGATACCGATCTCGCGGTGCTGCGCATCGGGCTGAACAAGCTGCCGGTCATCACTTTCGGCAGCGATGCCAACGTGCATGTGGGCGATGTGGTGCTGGCCATCGGCTACCCGTTCGGCGTGGGCCAGACCGTCACGCAGGGCATCGTCAGCGCCCTGGGCCGCACCCAGCTGGGCATCAACACCTTCGAGAACTTCATCCAGACCGATGCCGCCATCAATCCCGGCAACTCCGGCGGCGCGCTGGTGGACGCCAACGGCAACCTCATCGGCATCAACACCGCCATCTTCTCGCGCAGCGGCGGCTCGCTGGGCATCGGTTTCGCCGTACCCGTCTCAACGGCGCGCAATGTCATGCAGCAGCTCATCAGCACCGGGCAGGTGGTGCGCGGCTGGATCGGCGTGGAGCCTCAGGACGTGACCGATCAGCTCGCGCGCGCTCTGGATCTGCCGCATCCGGAAGGCGTGGTGATCATCGGCGTGTTGCGCAAAGGTCCGGCTGACGAGGCGGGCATGCGCCCCGGTGATGTGGTGCTCGATGTGGCGGGCAAGCCGGTAGTCAATACCGGCCAACTGCTCAACGCCGTGGCCGCGCTCAAACCCGGAAGCGAAGCCGCGATTCAGGTGCTGCGCGGCGGAAAGACCACCACCTTGCAGGTCCGCATCGGCGCCCGACCGCAGAACATCAGTCAGACGCCGCCCGCTGAATACGGCGAAGGCGTGCTGCCCTGAGAAAAAAAGCGATGTCCGCAGTGCTCAGGCTGCTGGCGACTGCGCGTCTTTTTCTTCGTCGGAAGGCGGCGCCGAATACTTGACCAGATACTTCGCCGCGAGAATGCCGACCTCGAACAGCAGAATCATCGACAGCGCCAATGAAGTCTGCGACACCACATCCGGCGGCGTGACGATGGCCGCCACGATGAACGCCACCACGATGAAATAACTGCGCCAGGATTTGAGCTGTTCAACCGTCACCAGCCCGAAACGCACCAGCACCATGAGCACCACCGGCACCTCGAACGCGGTGCCAAACGCCATGAACATGGTCAGCATGAAACTCAAGTACGCCTCGATGTCCGGGGCGGCGGTGATCACTTTCGGGGCAAACCCCTGAATGAAGGTGAACAACCGCCCGAATACGAAGAAGTAGCAAAACGCCACCCCCATGTAAAACAACAGCGTGCTGCTGACGATCAGCGGCATGATCAGCCGCTTTTCATGGGTGTAGAGACCGGGCGCAACAAAGGCCCAGACTTGATAGAGCACTGCAGGCAAGGCGATCATGAACGCCACCAGCAGCGTGACCTTGATGGGCACCACAAAAGGCGAGATCACGCCAATTGCGATCATCGTCGATCCCTTGGGCAGATGCGCGATGAGCGGTTGGGACAGCAGATCGAACAGACCCGAAGGGCCGGGGTAGATCGACAGCGCGATGAACACCACGCCGATGGCCGCAATGGCGCGGACGAGCCGGTTGCGCAGTTCGACCAGATGCGAGATGAACGGCTGCTCGGCCTCGGGGCTGTCCGGTGTCACTGTTTTCTTGGGGTCAGACACGGGCGATGCACTCGTTTGCAAAGAGAGGATGGAACAGGCAGAAGAGGCGACGCATCAGCACGGCTGATCAGCGTTTGACGCGATAACGCGCCATGCGCGCCGCACCCGACAAGGCATGGGTGCGCACACGCGCCTGCCGCCGGTACCACTGCGGAACCGTATTGCCCGAGAGCTTTTTTCGCTTCTTGGTCGGATAGTCCGGGCTGGGCAGACTGGGGGACGAAAAACCATCGGCCATGGAAGGCCCTGACTCGCCACTCAGACCCGACGTGGCTTCCTTCCAGGCATCGTCAAAACTGCCCTGAATCTCGGCCACGTTGTCGCTCACCGACTTTTTCATGTCCTGCGCCGCGGTCTCAAGAGACGATTTCACGTTGCGCAGTTCTTCAAGATCGATTTGACGATTGACCTCGGCCTTCACTTCAGCCAGGTAGCGCTGCGCGCGGCCCAGCAGATTGCCCGCAGTGCGAGCCACGCGCGGCAGCTTTTCGGGCCCCAGAACGACGAGCGCCACCAGGCCGATCAAGCCGATTTCGGACATTCCGATGTCAAACATGGGCGGTCAGTGGGAGCAATGGCGCAGCAGGAGAGCCGAGCAAGAAGAGAGTTGCGGAAAAAATAGGGACAAGACAAAAAACCGGCATCGCTGCCGGCTCGCGGTGAGGGCCAATTTCAGGAAGAGGACTTCTCTTTGGCTTGTACGTCAATGGCTTCCTTCTTGGCGCTGGCTTCAGCGGCAAGCTGTTTGTCGGCCTCGGCAGGTTTGTCATCTGCGCTGGCATCGCGCATGCCGTCCTTGAAGCCTTTCACCGCAGAACCGAGGTCGGAACCCATGTTCTTCAGCTTCTTGGTGCCGAACACCATCATCACAATCACCAGCACGATCAGCCAGTGCCAAATGCTAAATGAGCCCATGATTTACTCCTTCGCCGCAAAAAATTAAGGGGCCTGTTTTTTCCACGGACGGGGGCCGCCCATAACGTGCAAGTGCAGGTGAAACACTTCCTGCCCTCCGTTCTGGCCGGTGTTGATGACGGTACGGAACCCGTCATCACAACCCTGCTCACGCGCCAGTCGGGGTGCAAGCTGGAGCATTTTACCGAGTAAAGCCTGATGCTCAGCACCCACATCGAACAAAGACGATAGATGCAGTCGGGGAATGATCAGGAAATGGACGGGCGCGGCCGGGTGAATGTCGTGAAATGCGACCACATCCTCGTCCTGGTAAAGCACTTTGGCGGGCAGTTCACCCGCGGCGATTTTGCAGAAAATGCATGGGGAATCAGTCATGGCGCGACGGCAACAGCGAGGGAAAAGATTCAGAGAAAAGGACGCACCTGCTTGCGCTCGGTGAGTTTGAGCCAGCCTTTGACCACACGGTAAATGGTCCAGAAATACACCACGGCCAGCACCAGAAACCCCAGGCCGAAAACCCAGATCAGGGCAAAGCCGATCACCGACCAGAACAGCGCCCACCAGAAGGTGCGAATCTGCCAGCGCAGATGATTTTCCACCCAGGCGCCGCGGGCGTCATCGAGCTTCACATAGTCGATGATCACGCCGATCACCGCCGTGATGCCCCAGAAAAAACTCAGCGCCTGCAGCACATAGACGACCAGCGCTATCGTTTTGAGACCCTCGACGTCTTGAGGGCCGGGTTGATCGATGAGGGTTCTCGGATCGTTCATGGCTCAGGGGTTGGCCGCGCGTGCGGCAAACTCGGCCAGACCCGACCTGCCTTCGCGGCGCTCCAGTTCGGCAAGCACTTGCTGCGGCGTGAGGCCATGCTGGGCCAGGGCGATCAGGCTGTGGAACCACAGGTCGGCGGTCTCATACAGAATTTTCTCCGCCTCGCCATCCTTGGCCGCCATGACGAGTTCCGTGGCTTCTTCGCCGATTTTTTTCAGAATGGCGTCTTCGCCCTTGTGAAACAGCCGCGCCACATAAGACGCGCTCGGGTCGCCCCCTTTGCGGCTGACGATGGTGGCGTAGATGCGCGCGAGCGCCGCGCTGGAATCGGCGTCCCCGGCCGCGTCAGCCTGCCCATGCGCGGCCGCGCCGTCATAGATCTGTGCCGGGTCTTTCAGTACCGGATCAGTCACCTTCCAATGGCCGTGATCGAGGCTGTTGAAAAAACAGGACTCCCGCCCGGTGTGGCAGGCGATGCCGCCCGCCTGCTCCACCTGCAGCAGCACCACGTCGCCGTCGCAATCGAGGCGGATGTCGCGCACGGTCTGCACATGGCCGGATTCTTCGCCCTTGTGCCACAGCCGACGCCGCGAGCGCGACCAATACACCGCTTCGCCGCGTTGGTGCGTCAATTGCAAGGCCTCACGGTTCATCCAGGCGAACATGAGCACGCGCCCGGTGTGCGCATCTTGCGCGATGGCGGGCACGAGCCCGCGGGCATCCCATTTGACTTGATCGAGCCAGTTCATGGAATGGATTTTAGGCGTTCCACCCCCGCCCTGACCCAGCAGTTTGCGCACGAAGCTCACAGCGCCAGATCGGGCCGCATGGCAATGCCGCGCCCTGCCAGATGTTGCTTGGCCTGTCCTACCGTGTATTGGCCATAGTGGAAGATGCTGGCGGCGAGCACGGCGTCGGCGTGGCCTTCGAGAAACCCCGCGGCCAGATGATCGAGATTGCCCACGCCGCCCGAGGCGATGACGGGCACGCTCACCGCGTCTGACACGGCGCGGGTGAGCGCCAGATCGAAGCCGATCTTGGTGCCGTCGCGGTCCATGCTGGTGAGCAGGATTTCGCCCGCCCCCGCCTGCGCCATGCGCCCCGCCCACTGCACGGCGTCGAGCCCGGTCGCCTTGCGTCCGCCGTGGGTGTAGACCTCCCAGCCCTCGCCGTCGGTGCGGCGCTTGGCGTCGATGGCCACGACGATGCATTGCGCGCCGTACTTTGCCGAAGCATCGGCGATGACTTGCGGGTTGGCCACTGCGGCGGAGTTGAAGCTGACCTTGTCGGCTCCGGCGTTGAGCAATCGGCGCACGTCATCCACGGTGCGCACGCCGCCGCCCACGGTGAGCGGAATGAAGACCTGCGACGCGACTGCCTCGATCTGGTGCAGCAGCAGATCGCGGGCGTCGCTAGTGGCGGTGATGTCGAGAAAGGTGAGTTCGTCCGCGCCCTGGGCGTTGTAGCGGGCGGCGATTTCCACCGGATCGCCGGCATCGCGCAGTCCGACGAAATTGACGCCTTTGACCACGCGGCCGCCGTTCACGTCGAGACAGGGGATGATGCGTTTGAACAGCATGATGGGGGCGCTTGGAACCGTGTCAGGCCGCGTCAGCGGCTGGTGACGTAGCGTTGGGCGGCGGCGAAATCGAGCGCGCCGGTGTAGATGGAGCGGCCGCAGATCACGCCTTCGACGCCGCTGCTTTCCACCGCGCAGAGCTTTTCGATGTCGTCCATGCCCGACAGGCCGCCGGAGGCGATGACCGGCACGTCGAGCACTTCGGCCAGTCGTACCGTGGCCTCGATATTGATGCCGGTGAGCATGCCGTCGCGGCCGATATCGGTGTAGATCACGCCTTCGATGCCATAGTCTTGGAACTTGCGTGCCAGATCGGCGACTTCGTGGCCGGTGAGTTTGCTCCAGCCATCGGTGGCGACTTTGCCGTCGCGGGCATCGAGGCCGACGATGATGTGCCCGCCAAAGGCGCTGCAGGCATCGCGCAGGAAGCCGGGGCTTTTCACCGCGGCCGTGCCGATGATGACAAAACTCAGGCCCTGATCGAGATAGGCCTCGATGGTGTCGAGATCGCGGATGCCGCCGCCGAGCTGCACCGCAATCTCATCGCCCACCTCGTCGAGAATCGCGGCAATGGCCTCGGCATTGCGCGGCTTGCCCGCAAAGGCGCCGTTGAGATCGACCAGATGCAGGCGTTCAGCGCCCTGGTCGATCCAGTGCCGGGCCATGGCGGCGGGATCTTCGGAAAACACCGTCGCGCCTTGCATTTCACCTTGTTCGAGGCGAACGCACTGGCCGTCCTTGAGGTCGATTGCCGGAATGAGCAGCATGATGTCAGGGCAAATGAAAAGAGGGGCTCGAAGAAAGTTGAGGAAACTGCACCGTCAGGGCGACCAGTGTAGAAAATTGCGATACAGCATCAGCCCCGCGTCGGCGCTTTTTTCGGGGTGAAATTGGGTGGCGAAAAGATTGTCGCGCGCCACCGCGCTGGCAAACCGCACGCCATACTCGGTTTCGCCCGCACTGTGGCTGCCGTCTTGCGGCGCGGCGTAAAAACTGTGCACGAAGTAGAACGCCGCGCCATCAGGCACCTGCGCCCATAGCGGATGCAGCGCCCCACGCGCATCGCGGCCCTGCCACACCGCGTTCCAGCCCATATGCGGCACTTTGTAGCGGCTGCCATCGGGCTGCAACTGGCCGTCGAGCTCGAAGCGCTGCACTAGGCCGGGAATCAGGCCGAGACCATCGACATGACCTTCGGTGCTGTGATCGAGCAGCATCTGCATGCCTACGCAGACGCCGAACAGCGGTTTGCTGGCTGCCGCTTGCAGCACGGCCTCTTGAAGGCCGGACTCGCGCAGCTCGCGCATGCAGTCGGGCATGGCGCCCTGGCCGGGCAGCACCACGCGGTCGGCCGCGCGCACCACGGCGGGGTCGGAGGTCACGACCACGTCAAACTCGGAGCCTGCGGCGACATGCGCCACGGCTTGCGAAACCGAGCGCAGATTGCCCATGCCATAGTCCACAACGGCAACGCGTTTCATCGATTCAGGAAAGGAGGCGGTTTGACTTCAGGAAACAGCGCGAAAGACAGAAAGACAAGAGCAAGTCTCTGATACCCATTTACAGCGGCCAATTTACAGCGAACCTTTGGTCGAGGGAATCACCCCGCCCATGCGGGGATCGCGTTCGGCGGCCGCCCGCAGGGCGCGGCCGAAGGCCTTGAACACGGTTTCGCACTGGTGATGCGCGTTGTCGCCGCGCAGATTGTCGACATGCACGGTGATGGCGGCGTGGTTGACCAGCCCCTGAAAGAACTCGTGGGCCAGATCGACGTCGAATTCGCCAATCATGGCGCGGGTGAACGGCACATGCCATTCCAGACCGGGGCGGCCTGAAAAATCGATGACCACGCGGCTCAGGGCTTCGTCGAGCGGCACATAGGCATGGCCGTAACGGCGGATGCCCTTCTTGTCGCCGATGGCCCGCGCCAGCGCCTGGCCCAGCGTGATGCCCACATCTTCGACCGTGTGATGCGCGTCGATATGCAGATCGCCCTTGGCCTGGATGTCGAGGTCGATCAGCCCGTGCCGGGCGATCTGGTCGAGCATGTGATCAAAGAAGCCCACACCGGTGGACAGTTTGGAGACGCCGGTTCCATCGAGGTTGATGGACACGGTGATTTGCGTCTCGGCGGTGTTGCGGGAAACCTGGGCAGTGCGCATGGGAAAGTGGCGTGAAACGGCGGCCAATACGGCGGTAAATAGGCGCAATCGTAACGTCAGCGCGACGCAGCCGTCTGCTGCGCAACGGCGTCGTAAGCGTGCAGCAAGGCTTCGCACTGCTGCGGGGCGCCGATGGTGATGCGCAGAAAGTCGGCTATGCGCTGCGGGCGCGCGAATTGCCGCACCAGAATGCGCTGCTCGCGCAACTTCGCCGCCAGGCGTGCGCCCTCGTGTGCGGGGTGGCGCGCAAACACGAAATTCGCCTGCGAAGGCAGCACCTCGAACCCGCGCGCGCGCAGGCCTTCGCTCAACGCCTCACGGCTGGCTTGAATGCGCGCGCTGGTCTGCGCCAGCCAGGCGGCATCCGACAGGGCGGCTGTGGCGCCGGCGAGCGCGAGACGATCAAGGGGATAGGAATTGAAGCTGTCTTTCACCCGGCTGAGCGCATCGATCAGATCGGGGTGACCCAGCGCATAGCCCACGCGCAAGCCGGCCAGCGCCCAGGCCTTGGACAGGGTGCGGATCACCAGCAATTGCGGATAGCGATCGATCAAGGTCGCAGCGGTCTGCGCGCCGAAATCGACATAAGCCTCATCGACCACCACCACGGAATCGGGATTGCCCGCCAGCAGACGTTCCACTTCCGCGAGGGGCAGCGCCATGCCGGTTGGGGCATTGGGATTGGGGAAAATGATGCCGCCGTTCGGCCCGGCCTGCAGATAGTCATCGACCGAGATGGAGAAATCGGCGCGCAGCGCGATCTCGCGAGTCTCGATGCCATACAGGCGGGCGTAGACAGGATAGAAGCTGTACGAAATATCGGGGTGCAGCAGCGGCGCCGGGTGCCGCAGCAAGGCCATGAAGGCATGCGCCAGCACCTCGTCCGAGCCGTTGCCGACGAAGACCTGCTCGGGCTTCAGCCCGTGATGGCGTGCAATCGCGGCCTTGAGCCCGGTGGCCTGCGGGTCTGGGTACAGACGCAAATCGCCCGTGGTCTGCGCCGCAATGGCCTGCAGCACCTTGTCGCTGGGCGGATAGGGGCATTCGTTGGTGTTGAGCTTGATCAGCCCGTCGATGCGCGGCTGTTCGCCCGGCACATAAGGGGTCAGACCGTGAACGACTTCGCTCCAGAATCGGCTCATGGCGTTTCCGTTTCAGCGCAGCCGCATTTCGGCGGCGCGGGCGTGCGCGGTGAGGCGCTCGCCGTGGGCCAGCACGCTGGCGATGCGGCCGAGTTGCTGCGCGCCCTCGGCGCTGACCTCAATGAGGCTGGAGCGCTTGATGAAGTCGTACACCCCCAGCGGCGAGGAGAACCGGGCCGTGCCCGAAGTGGGCAAGACATGGTTGGGCCCGGCGCAGTAGTCACCCAGCGACTCGGAAGTGTAGGCGCCGAGAAACAGCGCGCCGGCGTGCTTGAGCGCGGGCACATATTGATGCGGATTCTGCGCGGAAATCTCCAGATGCTCCGGCGCGATGCGGTTGGCCAGTTCGCAAGCCTGCGCCATATCGCGCACGCGGATGAGCGCGCCGCGTCCGTTCAGCGAGGCGGTGATGGTGTGCTTGCGCGGCATGTCGGGCAGCAGCCGGTGGATGGCCTCGGCCACGGCGTCGATATAGGCCGAATCGGGACAGAGCAGGATGCTCTGCGCCAGTTCGTCATGCTCGGCCTGGCTGAACAGATCCATCGCCACCCAGTCTGGCGGCGTGCTGCCGTCGGCGAGCACCAGAATCTCGGACGGCCCGGCGATCATGTCAATGCCGCAAACGCCGAACACCCGCCGCTTGGCCGCGGCCACATAGGCGTTGCCAGGGCCGACGATCTTGTCTACCGCGGGCACGGCGCCCGTGCCGTAAGCCAGCGCGCCCACCGCCTGCGCCCCGCCGATGGCAAAGGCCCGACTCACGCCGGCCACGGCCGCCGCGGCCAGCACCAGCGGGTTGCGCTCGCCGTCGGGCGTGGGCACGACCATGATGATCTCTTGCACACCCGCCACATGCGCCGGAATGGCGTTCATCAGCACCGAAGAGGGATAGGCCGCCTTGCCGCCGGGCACATAAATGCCCACGCGGTCGAGAGGCGTGACCTTCTGGCCGAGCAGGGTGCCGTCTTCGTCGCGGTACTCCCAGCTCTGGCCGACTTGCTGCAACTGGCGCTCGTGGTAGCGGCGCACCCGGGTAGCGGCGACTTCGAGCGCGCTGCGCTGCTCCGGGGTGATGGCGGCAAGCGCCGCGTGCAACTCGGTTTGGCTGATTTCGAGCGCGGCCATGTCGGGGGCGTCGAGGCGGTCGAACTTGCGGGTGCAGTCGAGCACGGCGGCATCGCCGCGCTGTTGCACATCGCGCAGGATGTCGGCCGCGCGGGCGTCGATCTCGGCGTTTTCATCGGCCATGCGGGCGAACAGGGCGCGGTATTGCGTCTCGAAGTCGGGGCCGGTGGCGTCCAGCCTGCGCAGTTGCAAAGCTTGGATCGGGGCACTGAGCGGCGCGTTCATGCAGCGATTTCCTCGGTGGTTTGCGCGGCTTGGCGCAGTTGGTCGATCAGGGGTTTGAGCAAAGCCGTGCGGGTTTTGAGCGCGGCCTGGTTGACGATGAGACGCGCGGAAATGTCCATGATGTGTTCCACCTCGACCAGGCCATTGGCCTTGAGCGTGCCGCCGGTGGACACCAGATCGACGATGGCGTCGGCCAGCCCGGTGAGCGGCGCCAGTTCCATCGAACCGTAGAGCTTGACCAGATCGACGTGCACGCCCTTGGTGGCGAAGTGCTCGCGCGCCATGTGCAGGTATTTGGTCGCCACCCGCAGACGCGCGCCCTGTTTGACCTGACCTGCATAGTCGAAATCATGCCGCACCGCCACGCTCAGGCGGCAGCGGGCAATGCCCAGATCGACCGGCAGATACAAGCCATCCGCCCCGCTGCCGGCGAAGTATTCGCGCAGCACGTCCAGCCCGGCCACGCCGATGTCGGCGCCGCCGTAGCGCACATAGGTCGGCACATCGCTGGCGCGCACCAGCACCACGCGGACATCGGGTCGATTGGTCGGCAGGATGAGTTTGCGCGTGGACTCGGGATCGCCCGACACCGTGATGCCCGCCCGCGCCAGCATGGGCAGGGTGTCTTCGAAAATTCGTCCCTTGGACAGTGCGAGGGTCAGCATGTCGGTTTCCTTACTTGCCGCTGATACGTTCGATCTGCGCGCCCAGGCCGCGCAGCTTGACCTCTATGGCGTCATAGCCGCGGTCGAGGTGATAGATGCGGTCGATCACGGTTTCGCCTTCGGCCGCCAGCGCCGCCACCACCAGGCCGGCCGAGGCGCGAAGGTCGGTCGCCATGACGGTAGCGCCCGAAAGCTGCGGCACGCCGTGCACCACGCAGGTGTGACCGTCGATATCGATCTGCGCGCCCAGCCGCATGAGCTCCTGCACATGCATGAAGCGATTCTCGAAAATGGTTTCCGTCATACGCGCAGCGCCGTCCGCCAGGCAGTTGACCGCCATGAACTGAGCCTGCATGTCGGTGGCAAAGCCGGGGTATTCGGTCGTGCGCACCGAGACGGCGCGCGGACGGCCGCCGGACAGCGCATCGGCCCGCAGGCGTATCCAGCCCTCGCCGGTGTCGATCTGCGCGCCGGCTTCGCGCAGCTTGTCGAGCAAGGCGTCCTGGTGAGCCGGCTCGGCCCCCTGCACCGTCACATCGCCCCGCGCGGCCAAGGCGGCGCACAGAAAAGTGCCGACTTCGATTCGGTCGGGAATGATGCGGTGCGACGCGCCATGCAAGGCTTCCACGCCCTGAATTCGAATCTGCGAGGTGCCGTCGCCGCTGATCTGCGCGCCCATGGCACGCAGCAAATTGGCGAGATCGACAATCTCGGGCTCGCGCGCCGCGTTGTCGATCAGGGTCTCGCCCTCGGCCAGCGTGGCGGCCATCATCAGGTTTTCGGTGCCCGTCACGGTGACCATGTCGGTACTGATGCGCGCGCCGCGCAAACGGCCCGAAGGCGTCGCCACGCGGGCCACGATGTAGCCATGTTCCACTGCGATGTCCGCCCCCAGCGCCTGCAAGCCCTTGATGTGCTGATCGACCGGGCGTGCGCCGATGGCGCAACCTCCGGGCAGGCTCACCCGCGCCTGACCGAATCGCGCCAGCAAGGGCCCAAGCACCAGCACCGAGGCGCGCATGGTCTTGACCAGCTCATACGACGCCTCGTAGTGATTCACCGCCGCTGCACTGAGGCGGATCTGCCCGCCGTCCTGTTCGACCTGAGCGCCCAGACTGCGCAACAGCTTGGCCAGGGTGCGCACATCCATGAGCTGCGGCGCATTGCTCAACTGCACCGTCTCGGCGGTGAGCAGCGCGGCGGCGATCAGCGGCAGCGCGGCGTTCTTCGCCCCGCTGGCCTGCACCACGCCTTGCAGCGTGCGCTGCCCGGTGATTCTGAGTTTGTCCATGATGACCTTCAGCTCGGCAGTCTTGCGCTACCCAGCGGCACGCATAGTCGCGTGCGAAAAAGGCAGGATTCTAGGAGTCTGTCGGACTTGACGTCCAATCTCTCGACCCGAAGCGGGTTTTGCTCATTTATTGAGCAATTTCAGGGCGCTTTTGACAACATCACCCCCCTGTCCCGTTCCGCGCGCCGCGCCCTGCGCGCCGAAGAGGAAAATCAGCGCAACGCCGTCGAGATGGAACGCGCCCGCATCGCGGAAATCGAGGCCCTGTGCGCCACGCACAAAGTGCCCGCCGAAACCAAGATCGACATGATTGAGCGCGGTCTGACCATTGACGCGGTGCGCGGCGTCATCCTCAACCACCTTATTGCGCAAGGCGAGCGCCAGAAGGCGCTGTCAGATGGTTTTGGCGCACCCCTGGGCTTCTCGCCCGGCGAGCGCAACCGCTACTCGCTGAGTCGCGCCATCTTGGCCGCAGCGAGCCGCGACTGGTCGGGCGCCGGGCTTGAGCGCGAAGCATCCCGCGCCATCGCCAAGCGCATCGGGCGCGACACGCCGGGCGTGTTCGTCCCGTTGGAAATGCTCGCACCGCAACGGCGCGACTACAACACCCTGACCGGCGCGGCGGGCGGTTCGCTGGTCGGCACCAACCTGCTCGCGGGCAACTTCATTGACCTGCTGCGGTCTAAGTGCCGGGTGATGCAGCTTGGCGCGACGGTGTTGTCCGGCTTGGTCGGCAATGTGGACATTCCGCGCCGCACTGCCGCAGGCGCCGCGCAGTGGATCGCTGAGGGCCAGGCGCTGACGGCCAGCGCAGGCGCTTTCGACGTGGTGTCGCTGCGCCCGAAGACGGTCGGCAGCATCGGCGTGCTGAGCCGCAACCTCTTGATGCAAGGCACCCCCGATGCCGAGGCGTTGGTGCGTAGCGACATGGTGCAGCAAATCGCCATTGCCATCGACACCGCCGCCATTGCGGGCAGCGGCGCTGCAGCGCAGCCGCTCGGACTGCTCAACATGGCCGGGGTGGGTAGCGTGGAGGGCGGCGCCAACGGCGCGGCAGTGACGTTTGATCACCTGATCGACCTCTCTACGGTCGTTGCTGCGGCCAACGCCGATTCTGGCGCGCTGGGCTTCCTAAGCACCCCGGCCGTGCTGGGTGCGCTCTCCCGCCTCAAGTCCTCCACGGGCGAATACCTGTGGGCCGGGCGAGGCGGCATGAACGAAAACAACGCGCCCGCTGCCGCCGTGCCTGGCTCCACCGCGTCGGGCGATGCCGGGTTCAGCATCCTGGGCTATCGCGCCGCTTTCAGCAACAACGTGCCGTCCAACCTGACCAAGGGCACCTCAGCCGGAGTTTGCAGCGCCGTGATCTTCGGAAACTGGTCGGATCTGCTGATCGGCGAATGGGGCGTGCTGGAAATCCTGCCGAACCCCTACGCTTCCGGCGCTTATGAGGCAGGCGCCGTGCAGATTCGCGCCATGCAGACCATCGATGTTGCCGTGCGGCACGCCGAGAGCTTCGCGGTCATGCGGGACGCCCTAACTGCTTGATTTTGCAGCACCTCCACCGTGGCTTTGGTGGCTCCATGGCGCGGCGGAGTGGGGAGGCGGTGCGGGCGCACCGGCCTCCCTTTTTTTCGCCGTCGTGATGGCGGGGCGTAATTTGGGGCACATCCGGTTGCGGCGAAAAAACAATTCCATAAAAATCAAGCAAATACCAATGTTTTTCTGTTGCCAAACCGCCCACCAGTTTATTGTTCGGCACAGCTCAAAGGGAGCCGTAAAGCATACAGAAATCAATGCTTTACGGCTTTTTTATTCCGCAGCTGTTCGGCGTCGTTCTTTGACATCCCACGAACATACGGGGCATGCCCCGATAGCGCGGGGCAAGCAAGTTCCAGCGAGGATAGGACATGCCCCTTACCGATACGACCATCCGAAATGCCAAGCCGGGCGCGAAGTCCATCAAGCTGTTTGATGAGCGCGGCTTGTAGTTTGTGGAATCGAGGCAAGCCGAACTCGACAGCGCCGTGCTGTAATTTGGATGAAGGACCGTTGCGGAGGACATCACTACCTGCTTCCATCCAATGCCCGGGATCGTCGTGCTGCGCCTCAGTCGCGAAGAGCCCCGAGCGGAGGCTTTTCATCCATCGGTGGCCGCAAGCCCCGATTTGCGCCCCCCATAGAATCGCGACGCGCCTTTCTTACGCCTACGCCCATGCAAAACCGACAGTCCAGCACCCAGCTCGCGCCGCGCTCCAAGGAGGGGTGGCGGGCGTACTGGTACCGGGTGATGTATTACCACGACGAACGCGACGAGAAGCTGTTCGATCTGGTGCTGATCGGCTTCATTCTGCTCAGTGTGCTGATCACCGTGCTCGATTCCGTGCAGACCGTGCATGTTCGTGCGCATGGGGTGTTTTATGTTTTTGAGTGGATTTTCACCCTCGCTTTCACGCTGGAGTATGTGCTTCGGCTGTCCGTGGTGCAGAACCCGTGGCGGTATGCGCGCAGCTTTTTCGGCGTCATCGATCTGCTGTCTTTCCTGCCGGCGTATCTGGAGTTGCTGTTTCTCGGGTCGGGTTATCTGACCATCATCCGGACGCTCCGGGTGCTGCGCATTTTCCGGATTCTCAAGATGATGGAGTACACCAGCGCCTCGAATCAGATGCTCGATGCGCTGTCTCGCAGCAAAAACAAGATTTTTGTGTTCGTGCTCAGCGTGCTGACGCTGACCACCATTTTTGGCTCTATCATGTATCTGGTCGAAGGGCCGCAGAACGGCTTCACCAGCATTCCGCGCGGCATCTACTGGGCCATCGTCACCATGGCCACGGTGGGCTTTGGCGACATCACGCCGAGGACGGCGCTGGGGCAGATCATCACCTCGGGCATCATCATCGTGGGCTACGGCATCATCGCCGTGCCGACGGGCATCTATTCGGCGGAGCTGATCAACTCGTATCGAAACCAGCGCCGCATCGAAGAACACCGCCAGACGCAAGAGGGAGCCGCCACGGCGTGCTCGCGTTGCGGGCTGGTCGGGCACACGGCAGATGCTCGCTATTGCCGCCGCTGCGGCGAAGCGCTGCCGGGCATCAGCCGGGCCACATCTTCCCCGGATTCATCAGATTCTGCGGATCGAGCGCCTGCTTGAGGGCGCGCATCTGGGCCAGCGCCACGGGGTTGCCGTAACGCGCCAGATCGTCCCGCTTGAGCTGGCCGACTCCGTGCTCGGCCGAGAACGTTCCGCCGCAGGCCACCGCGGCATCGTGCACGATGCGGTTGCAAACGGCTTGATGCTCGGCCAGAAAGCGCGCAGCATCCACGCCCGCCGGGGCCTGCACGTTGTAGTGCAGATTGCCGTCGCCCAGATGGCCGAAAACCACTAGGCGTGCGCCGGGCAGCGCCTGCGTGACCAGCTCGGCGGTGGATTCGACGAAGGCGACCATGCGCGACAGCGGCACGCCGATATCGTGCTTGATGTTCAGCCCTTCCTGCGCCTGCGCCAGCGGAATCGATTCACGCAGATGCCAAAGCGCCCGGCTTTGCGCCAGGCTCTGCGCCACGGCTGCATTGACGATCAAGCCATCGTTCAGCGCCATCTCCAGCAAAGACTCCAGACGCGCCCTGCCCTGCGGCTCGCCCTCGGTTTCGCTCGACTCCAGCAGCACGCACCAGGCGCCGGGCAACTCAAAAGGCAGAGCGAGCTGTGGAAAATGCTGCTGCACCAGTTGCAGACTGTGCGCGCTCATCAGCTCGAAGCCGGTCAGGCTGCAGCCCAGCCGGACTTGCGCCAGACCGAGCAGGCCAATGGCGGCGGCCACGTCGCGCACCGCCACCAGCGCGGTGATCTGCGCCGCCGGTTGCGCAAAGAGCTTGAGCGCCGCCGCGGTGATGATGCCCAGCGTGCCCTCGGCGCCGACGTAGAGATCGCGCAGGCTGTAGCCGGTATTGTTCTTGCGCAGCAGGTTGAGGGCGTCGAGCACCTCGCCCTGCGCGGTGACGACTTCCAATCCGAGACACAACTCGCGGGCATTGCCGTAGCGCAAGACCGCCGTGCCGCCGGCGTTGGTCGAGAGATTGCCGCCTATGGTGCAACTGCCCTCAGCGGCCAAAGACAGCGGAAACAGCAGACCATGCTCGGCCGCGGCTTGCTGCACGGTGGCCAGAATGCACCCGGCTTCCGCGACGAGCACGCCGCCGGCGGGGTCGATGGACCGAATGCGATTGAGTCGCCGGGTGCTCAGCACGATCTGCTCGCCGCTGACGTCTGGCGTGGCCCCGCCGACCAGGCCGGTATTGCCGCCCTGCGGCACCACCCCCACGCCGTGCAGCGCGCAAAGCTGCACCACCCCGGCCACCTGCGCGGCGTCGCCCGGCAGCACCACGGCCAGCGCGCGTCCCTGATAGCGTTTGCGCCAATCGGTCAGATAGGGCGCACAGTCTTCCGCCAGATGCAGCACATGCGACGTGCCCAGCAAGGCGCGCAAGGCGTCCAGAAAGCGATGCTGTTCAGCGGGCAGCATGGCGCGGCGCCCCCGTGCGCAAAAAACCGGCCACACTGAGGAACAACAGCAGCGAGAGCAGCAGTTCAATCCACCCCAACCCACGCGACGCAGCGCTGGGGTCGGTCAGCGCGCGGGTGATGCCCTCGGCCGCGTAAAACCACAACAGCAGGCTCAGCCAGCGAAACGTCTGCGCCCGGCCCCGCAGCACGCCGGGCACGGCAGGCAGGAGGGGCAGCACCTTGAGCGCCAGCAACGATCCTCCGGGATGCAGCGGCGCCACCCAAAGCTCCCAAACCACGCACAGCAGGATGAGCGCCAGCAAGCTGGCCACCGCACCCCGGTGCCAGACATGCTGCCAGGAGGCGGTCGATAACGGTTGAGAAGAATCCGACATCATGCGCCCGGTTCAGTCTGCCGCGAGCTTGAGCGCCACTCGCGCCAGACGCCGCCCCAGCGCGAAGGCCAGGCGCTTTTCTTCTTCGCTCACCGGCAGACTGGCGTCGGGCGCGGCATGATGGCTGGCGCCGTAGGGCGTGCCGCCGCCGCGGGTGGTCATCAGCCCCGTTTCGGTGTAGGGCAGGCCGACGATCAGCATGCCGTGGTGCAGCAGCGGCAGCATCATCGACAGCAGCGTGCTTTCCTGGCCGCCATGCAGCGTGCCGGTGGAGGTGAATACCGCCGCCGGCTTGCCCGCCAGAGCGCCCGAAAGCCATAGCGCCGAGGTCTGGTCGAGAAAGTATTTGAGCGGTGCGGCCATATTGCCAAACCGCGTGGGCGAGCCCAGCGCCAGAGCGGCGCATTCCTGCAGATCGCTCAGTTCCACATAAGGCGGCCCGTCTTCGGGAATGGACGGTGCAGTCTGTTCCGCAACGGTGCTGACCCGCGGCACGGTACGCACCCTCGGCAGCGCCCCCGGCGCCTGCGCCACGCCTTGCGCCATGCTTTCGGCCAGCGTGCGAGTGCCGCCGTGTACGCTGTAATACAGAATCAGGATGTCTTTCATGCCGCTATCGTATTGCCATGCCCCGCCTTCGCCCCTCCGACACCCTGCTCGCCAGCCTGCGCACCCTGGCCCGACGCTTTGCTCAGGACAATCTGGCGCAAACCGCCGGTAGTCTCACCTTCACCACCCTCATCTCCCTGGCGCCCCTGCTCACCGTGGCGCTGGCGGTGTTCACCGCGTTTCCTGCGTTCGACAAAATGCAAGGGCTGATTCAGGCGCAACTGGCGCAAGCCATGCTGCCCGATGGCATCTCGGACACGGTGTATCACTACCTCAGCGATTTCGCCGCCAAGGCCAAGAGCCTCGGAGTGGTCAGCGTGGTTTTTCTCATTGTCACCGCCACTTCGATGATGCTGACCGTCGACCGTGCGCTCAACGCCATCTGGCGCACCCCGCGGCCCCGTTCGCTGGCGCAGCGGGTGCTGCTCTACTGGGCCGGATTCACCCTCGGCCCACTGGTGCTGGGCGCGAGCATCGGCCTGATGAGTTTTGTCGCCGGCGCGCACCACGGCTTGCTGCATCACCTGCCCGGCGGAGCCAGCGCCTTGCTGAGCTTTGCTTCGTGGGCCGTCATGGCTGTGGCGCTGGCGGCGCTGTTCCGCTTCATTCCCAACACCGAAGTGCGCTGGCGCGACGCGCTCATTGGCGGATTCGTCGCCGCGCTGGCCTTCAGTCTGGGCGGACGGGCGCTGGCCTGGTACTTCTCCACCGTCACCACCTACACCGCGGTTTACGGCACTTTCGCGGCCCTGCCCCTTCTGCTGTTGTGGATCTACTTCAGCTGGATTGCCGTGCTGGTCGGCGCCACGATCGCGGCCTACCTGCCCTCGCTGCGCGTGCGCGCGATCCGGCTGGACGGCTATGCCGGCGCCGAGTTTCTCAACGCGGTGCAAGTGCTCAAACAGCTCCACGGCGCGCGCCTGGCGCCCGATTGCGGCCTGCCCGCCGACGAACTCTCCAAGCGCCTGCGCATCGATCCCCTGCAATTGCAAGACCTGCTCACCGTGCTGGAACGTCTGGGCTGGATCGGCAAGGTTGCCGCCAGGCCCCGCAGCCTCTCACGCTGGGCGCTGCTCTGCAACCCCGAGGCCACGCCCCTTGGGCCCTTGATCGACGCGCTGTTGCTCGATAAAAAGCGCGCCACTCACACCTCGGCCCTGCTTGGTCACATGCTCAGCGATGAAGAGCGCGACTGGAGTCTGGCCCAACTGCTATCAGAACCGCCCCTCACAGCCGATGCGTCAACATCTGCCACCACATCACCCAGTCGCCCATCAAGCTGAACAGCGGGCGCTTGAACGTCGCCGGACGGTTGTGTTCGACAAAAAAGTGGGCCGCCCAGGCAAAGGCGTAGCCGCAGATGACGGCTGCAGGCAGCCACCACGGGTTGGCGGTGAAGATGAGAAAAAACAGGCAGATCAGCGCCAGGGTCGAGCCGACGAAATGCAGTCTGCGGGTGAGCGGCTGCCGGTGCTCGGCCAGATATAGCGGATAAAACTCGGCAAACGTGCGCGCCCCGGCCAGTTGCTCGGCGTTGGGGGGTGACGGCGCGTCATGCTGGGCCGACGGGTGATGATGATGTGCACGCATGGGGTGTCTCCAGATTCGTGCCTGGTACTTTGTCACTATAGGCGAGTTGTCGGAGCTTCAGCTCACGCAGAGCCTCTTTTTCGCGGCTTCGTATTCCCGCTGCAGTTGCGCCACCAGGTCTGCGGCGGGCTGCACCCGGCTCACGGCCCCTATGCCCTGGCCGCAGCCCCAGATGTCTTTCCAGGCTTTGGCCCCGCCGATGGCGGCGGCGAAATCCATCTTGCTCGGATCGCCCTCGGGCAGATGGTCGGGATCGAGCCCGGCAGCGGCGATCGAGCCGCGCAGGTAGTTGCCGTGCACGCCGGTGAACAGGCTGGAGTACACGATGTCTTGCGCGCTGCTGTCCACGATCATCTGCTTGTAGCCCTCGGCGGCGCGCGCCTCGTCGGTGGCGATGAAGGCGCTGCCGATATAGGCCAGATCGGCCCCCATGGCCTGCGCGGCAAGCACCGAGTCACCACGGGCAATGGCGCCAGAAAGCACAACCGGCCCATCGAACCAGCGCCGGGTTTCCTGCACCAATGCAAAAGGCGATTGCGTACCCGCGTGTCCGCCGGCGCCGGCCGCCACCAGAATGAGACCGTCCGCGCCCTTCTCCACCGCTTTGTGCGCAAAGGTCTGGTTGATCACATCGTGCAACACGATGCCGCCCCAGCCATGCACGCCCTGATTCACTTCGGGGCGCGCGCCCAGCGAGGTGATGACGATGGGCACGCGGTACTTGGCGCAAAGCATCATGTCCTGCTCCAGGCGCTCGTTGCTGCGGTGAACGATCTGGTTGACCGCGAATGGCGCAGCGGGCTGGTCGGGATGGGCCGCGTTCCACGCGGCAAGCGCCTCGGTGATTTCGGCCAGCCATTCGTCGAGCTGCGACGCCGGGCGGGCGTTGAGCGCGGGAAAACTGCCGACGATGCCCGCGGTGCATTGCGCAATCACCAACTTGGGATTGGAGATGATGAACAGCGGCGACCCGATGACAGGCAGCCGCAGCTTGGAAAAAATAGCAGGCAGACTCATTTCAGAACGCATCCACCGGCAGGGCCATCACGCTGTCAGCGCCGCTCAAGACCGCGTCGCGCAAAGCGCCACAGCGCGGCAGGATGTGGGCGCAGTAAAACGCGGCGGTGGCCCGCTTGGCTTGGGCGAAGGCGGCTTCATCCGCCGGAAGGTCGCGCGTGGCCAGCCAGCTTTGGGCCATCTGCCAACCGGCCATCAGGTTGCCCGCCAGCATCAGATACGGCACGCTGCCCGCGAATGCCGCGTTGGGGTCGGACTTGCCGTGCGCCGCGACAAACGCCACCACCTGCGCATACGCCTCGCGGGCCTGCCGCAGCTGGCCGGCCATGCCCACGGCCTGCGCATCGCCCGTCGCTGTGAGCGCCTCTTCGACCTTGCTCACCCGCGCGGCGAAGTGCAGCGCCAGTGCGCCGCCATCGCGCACCGTCTTGCGTCCCACCAGATCGTTGGCCTGGATGGCCGTGGTGCCTTCGTAGATGGTGAGAATGCGGGCGTCGCGGTAATGCTGGGCCGCCCCCGTTTCTTCGATGAAGCCCATGCCGCCGTGCACCTGCACGCCCAGGCTCGCCACCTCGATGCTCATCTCTGTCGAGTAGCCCTTGACCAGCGGAACCAGAAACTCGTAGGCCGCCTCGTGCGCAGCGCGCTGTCCGGCATCGGGATGGGCGCGGCCCACATCGTGCAGACTCGCGGCCACCAGCGCGAGTGCGCGACAACCTTCGGTGAGCGCGCGCATGGTCATGAGCATGCGGCGCACATCGGGGTGATGCACGATGCTCACCGACTGCGCCGTGCTGCCGTCCACCGGGCGCGACTGCACCCGATCCTTGGCATAGGCCGCCGCCTTCTGATAAGCCCGCTCGGCCACGGCAATGCCCTGCAGTCCCACGGCGTAGCGGGCGGCGTTCATCATGATGAACATGTATTCCAGCCCGCGATTGGCCTCGCCCACCAACTCGCCAATCGCGCCGCTTCCCACCTCGCCCTTGCCGTCGCCGTAAATCAGCACCGCCGTCGGGCTGGCCTTGATGCCCAACTTGTGCTCGATGGAGGCGCACCAGACGTCGTTGCGCCGCCCGTCTTCCAGCACCTTGGGCACGATGAACAGCGAAATGCCCTTCACCCCCGCCGGCGCATCCGGCAGGCGGGCCAGCACCAGGTGGACGATGTTGTCCGCCATGTCGTGCTCGCCATAAGTGATGTAAATCTTCTGACCGAACAGCCGGTAAGTTCCGTCGCCCTGCGGCTCGGCGCGGCTGCGCACCAGCGCCAGATCAGAGCCCGCCTGCGGCTCGGTGAGGTTCATGGTGCCCGTCCAGTCGCCCGAGATCAGCTTGGGGATGTAGCGCTGCTTCTGCGCATCGGTACCCGCGGTGAGCAAGGCTTCGATGGCGCCGTCTGACAAGAGCGGGCACAGCGCGAAACTGAGGTTGGCGCTGTTGAGCATTTCGGTGCAGGCCGCCGAGATGCTTTTGGGCAAACCCTGTCCGCCAAATTCAGCCGAATGTTGCAGCCCTTGCCAGCCGCCATCGACGAATTGCCGGAACGCCTGCTTGAATCCCGGGGTGGTGGTCACCTTGCCGTCTGCCCAGGCGCTGGGATGGAGGTCGCCCTCGCGGTTCAGCGGGGCGATCACATCGCGGTTGAATTTGCCGCACTCCTCCAGCACCGCGGCCGCCGTATCGAGGGTGGCGTCCTCGAAACCCGGCAGTTTGGAAATGGACTCCAGGCCTGCGAGATGTTCGAGGTCGAACATCATGTCGCGGATGGGGGCGGTATAGCTCATGCGAGTCTCCGTCTGGGGATGTTTGTGGAGCAGCCGTCTGCGCGGCTGTCGGCGGGTGTCAACACGTTGTGAACGGGCTGGGTTTAAACCTCAAAGCTGCTTGACCATTTCCGGCACGGCGGTGAACAAGTCGGCCACCAGACCGTAATCGGCCACGCCGAAGATCGGCGCTTCTTCGTCTTTGTTGATGGCGACGATGACCTTGCTGTCTTTCATGCCGGCCAGATGCTGGATGGCGCCGGAAATGCCCACGGCCACATAGAGCTGCGGCGCGACGATCTTGCCGGTTTGCCCCACCTGCCAGTCGTTGGGGGCATAGCCCGCATCGACCGCCGCGCGGCTGGCGCCCATCGCGGCGCCGAGTTTGTCGGCCAGCGGGGTCATCACGGCCTCGAAGTTTTCCTTGCTGCCCAGGCCGCGCCCGCCGGAGACGATGATCTTCGCCGCGGTGAGTTCAGGTCGCTCGCTCTTGGTGGTTTCGCGTCCGACCAGGCTGGACAGCCCGGCATCGGCCACGGCTTCAACGCGGCTCACCTCTGCCGTGCCGCCGGTCGCGGCCACCGGGTCGAAGCCCGTGGTGCGCACAGTGATGACCTTGATCTTGTCCGCGCTCTGCACCGTGGCAATGGCGTTGCCGGCGTAGATGGGACGATCAAAAGTATCGGGACTGTGCACATGAATGATGTCGGAGACCTGCGCCACATCGAGCAGGGCCGCCACGCGCGGGGCGATGTTTTTGCCGAAGGCCGTGGCCGGCGCCAGGATGTGGCTGTAAGACGGCGCCAAAGCCAGCACTTGCGCAGCGCTGGCTTCCGCCAGGCCCGCAGCAAGCTGCGGCGCATCGGCGCACAACACCTTGCCCACGCCAGCCGCCTGCGCGGCCGCTTGGGCAACCGCTGCGCAGTTTTGCCCGGCGACGAGCACATGCACCTGCGGATCGCACAGCAGCGCGGCGGCAATGGTGTTGAGGGTGGCGGGTTTGAGAACCTGGTTGTCGTGTTCGGCAATGACGAGTGCGGTCATGGAAAAATCCTCGAATGGGTTGCTTGCGAAAAGCCGCTCAGGGAAGGCAGGTCAGATGACCTTGGCCTCGGTCTTCAGACGGGCGACCAGCGTGGCGACATCCGGGACCTTCACGCCCGCGCCGCGCTTGGGCGGC
The DNA here is from genome assembly GCA_020722545.1 of Thiomonas intermedia. Lineage (GTDB taxonomy): Bacteria > Pseudomonadota > Gammaproteobacteria > Burkholderiales > Burkholderiaceae_C > Thiomonas > Thiomonas intermedia_B. The sequence goes on from DYKQ01000011.1 coordinate 30,723, forward strand.
TCGGCAACCTTCAGCGTTTTCAGTCGCGGGCTCACATCCACGCCCAGTTCTTCGGGCTTGAGCGTATCAATCGGCTTTTTCTTCGCCTTCATGATGTTGGGCAGGGTGACGTAGCGCGGCTCGTTGAGCCGCAGGTCGGTGGTGATGACGGCGGGCAGCTTGACCGCAATCGTCTCCAGACCGCCATCCACCTCGCGAGTGACTTTCGCCTGCGTGCCGTCGAGTTCGACCTTGGACGCAAAGGTAGCCTGCGACCAGCCCAGCAAAGCGGCCAGCATCTGCCCGGTCTGGTTGGAATCGTCATCGATGGCCTGCTTGCCCAGAATCACCAGTTGCGCACCCTCTTTCTCGACCACGGCCTTGAGCAGCTTGGCCACGGCCAGGGGCTGCAACTCGGCCTCGCTTTCCACCAGCACGCCGCGGTCGGCGCCGATCGCCATGGCGGTGCGCAAGGTCTCGCCGCAGGCGGTCACACCGCAACTGACGGCGACGATTTCGGTTGCCGCGCCCTTTTCCTTGAGTCGAACCGCTTCTTCCACGGCGATCTCGTCAAACGGGTTCATGCTCATCTTCACACCGGCGGTATCGATGCCGCTGCCGTCTGACTTGATCCGCACCTTGACGTTGTAATCCACCACGCGCTTGACCGCGACCAGCACTTTCATGCAATTGCTCCAGTAGGGTTTGTTGTGTGGGGTCAGTATAGGCAGCGCTCTGATCTGAACGGGCTGACCGACCCATAATAGAACGACCGTTCGTTTTTGGCAGTGTAACGACGGGCGCGGCCGCAAATCAAGCCCCGCGCTAAGAGCCCATTGCCTTAGGCGGAATCAGGAAGGGCCGCTTTCAAAGCGGATTTCTACAGATCAATCGCTTCGCGGGAATGCGCCTGCGCGCGCAAGGCGTATTTCTGAATCTTGCCGACGGACGTTTTGGGCGCCTCGCCAAACACCACTTTGCGCGGCGTCTTGAAGCCTGCGAGGCGGGATTTGCAGAACGCGATGATTTCTTCTTCGGTCGTCGTGCGGCCTTGCTTGAGTTCGACAAACGCGCAGGGAGTCTCGCCCCATTTCGGATCGGGCGCATCGATCACCAGCGGCGGCGCCAGTCCCTGCTCCACCGCGATCACCACAGCTCGCTGCACCAGTGCCGATGCCAGCCGTCGGCAGCGTTCGCACGTCTGCGCCCAGTTGCGCTGCACGCTGCCGTTCAGGACGGCCTGGCGCTGCGGATAAAGGCGGCGGCATGTTCCAGAAAGATCAGCGGCGTGAGCGGCGCGTGGTTGGCGCGATCGGGGATGAGGTCAGCGTCTTGCCTATCGGTCTACTTGTCTCGACACGCGGACGGCTCCTTGCCTGGCGCCCACTGCAGAACCCGCTGCGGAAACGGAATCTCGATCCCGTTTTGTTTGAGCGCATGCCAGATGGCGAGATTGACCTGGCCGCGCACGCCCAGTGTGCCGTGTTCCGGGTCGGCGATCCAGTAGCCCACGGTGATGTTGATGGCGCTGTCGCCAAACGCATCGAGCACCGCGCTCGGGCCGGGACTTTGCAAGACGCGCGGCACAGACTGCGCCGCCTCTTTGATGAGCGCCAGCGCCTTTTCGATGTCGGTGTCGTACGACACGCCGACCGTGGTCGAGAGCCAGACGTTGGGGTCGTTATACGAGAGGTTTTCGATGCGGTTGGCGATCAGCATTTCGTTGGGCACGATGGAGTCCGTGCCCCCGGCGCTGCGCACCAGGGTGTAGCGGGTCTTGATGTCGATGATCTGGCCCTGAAAAGTATCCACCCGCACGTTGTCGCCCACGCGCAGACTGCGCTCGAGCAGAATGACAAAGCCCGAGACGTAGTTGGCTGCGATTTTCTGCAAACCCAGGCCGAGGCCGACGCCTAAAGCGCCGCCGAACACGCTGAGCACGGTGAGATCGATGCCCACCATCTGCAAGGCGGTGAGGATGGCCGCCAACAGCACCACCGACCGCAGCAGCCGGGTGAAAACCAGACGCAGACTGGCGTCCAGAGGCGAGCGCATCAAACGCGCTTCCAGCAGCGACGAGACCCACAGCGCCAGCAGCAGCGTGACGGCGATGGACGCCGCGCCCTTGAGCAAGGTCCAGCCGGAAAGACGCTGACTGCCCAGGGTGATCGACAGCGCATCGAGCGCTTCGCGAATTTCAGGCAGCACGCCCGCCAGATGCAGCGCCAGCGTCACCCACAGGCCGATACTGACCACCCGCACCAGATAGCGCTCGCCGCCATCCTTGGAAAACCGTTGCCTTGCGACGGAACCTGCCAGACGCACCAGCAGCAGCACCAACAGCACCGGCAGCGCCAGTTTGAGCAGCGGCAGTTTGAGCAGCAGATGCGAGCCGTGCCGTACCAGAACCAGCGCCAGCAAGGCCACCGCAGGAAATCCCAGGCCGTAGCGCCAGGTCGCGTGAAACGCCGTCTTCCAGTTGGACAGCTTGCGCACCTGCTTTTCAAGCGCCGTACCCAGCAGCACACCCAGCGCCACGACGCCCAGCAGAATGCCGATCTGCAAGCGCAGTTGCTCTGGGGATTGGTGGGTGAACGCCGCGACAAGGGGAGATTCAATCAACATGCGCAAAAGCCCGAATGGCCCGAATGAACAGGCGGGCATGGTAGCCCGCCGCATCGGCTTGCTCTTCTACCGCAGCGGCGCACTGGGTGACGGCGCCGGCAACGGGGCTGCCGACGGTTTCGCGGCATTCTGGCGCGCCTGCTCGGCCTGCTTCTCGGCGTAGGCCTTTTGCTTGGCGGCGAAGTCGGCCTCCGCCTGCTTGACCTGCGCCGCGCGCTGCGCCGGGCTGATCTGAATTTGCGGCGCTGGGGACGGAAACAAGCGCTCCGTAGGCGTCGGCACAGGCGCAGCAGCGGCAGGAATGTTCGGCGGCGCGGCTGCGGAATGTGCCGCGGAATGTGCTGTGTGCTGGGCGGCTTGTCGGGCGGCCTGCTGCTGTCGCTGTGCAAGGTCGGCTTCGCGCGCCGCGCTCTGCTGCTCGGCTTGCGCGCGGTCGGGCTGCCCGCGCTGTGAGGCGGCCATATTCGCCTGCACCCGGCGGAGTTCGTCTTCGGCGGCACGCAGGCGGCCGCGCAAGGCGATGGCCTGCAGATCGGCGTCGATGGGGGTCAGTGCGGCGCGCTCCTTCTCGCGTGCCGCATCGAGGCAGTCGTTGACAAAAAAGCGCTGCAGACAGGCGCCGCGCTGCGCCGCGTACTCCGCCTGCACCTGCGCGCGCTGCTGCTGCAAGGCGGCTTGTTGCGCAGCGTCTTGTGCCGGGGTTGGCGGCGCCGACGCCGCCAGGGCTGCGCTCGACCCCAGGCAAGCCATCAGCACCCACCCGACCGGGGAAACTTTTCGGAAGACGCTCATACCAGCGTGGCATCGCCCTGGCGCCGCCCCTCGCGCAGATATTCGGCGCTCTGCATTTCGTTCAGGCGGGAAACGGTGCGGGTGAATTCATAGTCGAGCGGCCCGTGCACATAGAGCTGCTCGGGCGGCACGGCGGCAGACAGAATCAGTTTGATGCGGCGGTCGTACAGCACGTCCACCAGCAGGGTGAAGCGGCGCGCGGCGCTGGCCATGTCTTCGGTCATCAGCGGCACGTCGGACAGCAGCACGGTATGAAAGCGGCTGGCGAGTTCGAGGTAGTCGTTTTGCGAACGCGCGGTTTCGCACAGTTCGTGAAAGCTGAACCACACCACGCCGCCAGCCCGCTGCAGCGCCTGCACTTCGCGGCCTTCGATGGTCAGCACCGGGTCTTCTTCGGTGCTCGAAGCCATGCGCGCGAAGGCCTGTTCCATTCGGGCTTGCGCCTCGTCTCCCAGCGGGGTGATGTAGAGGTTGAGTTCGCGCAGGGCTTTGTGGCGATAGTCCACGCCGGCATCGATTTTGACCACGTCCATTTTCTGTTTGATGAGTTCGATGGCGGGCAGAATGCGGTCGCGGTGCAGACCGTCAGGGTAAAGATCGTCGGGATGAAAGTTGGAGGTGGCAACCATTTGCACGCCGTGATCGAACAGCCCGTCGAGCAGGCGGTGCAGGATCATGGCGTCGGTCACATCGCTGATGTGAAACTCGTCGAAGCAGATCAGCCTGAAGCGCCGCGCAATGCGCTTGGAAAGCTCGGTCAGCGGATCGACCGTGCCCTGCAGCGCCGCCATTTCGCGCTGCACCTCGTGCATGAATTCATGGAAGTGCAGCCGCGTTTTGCGCAGCAGCGGCACGGTGACGTAAAACGCATCCATCAGCATCGACTTGCCCCGCCCCACGCCGCCGTAGAGGTAAACCCCGCGCGGCAGTTCGGGATGCACCAGGGCGCGGCGAATGGCGCTCGACCGGCGCGACTTGTACTCGACCCATTCGTCGTAACACTGCTGCAGACGAGCCACGCCCGCGCGCTGGGCGGCATCCGCGGTAAAGCCTCTCTCACGCAGGGATTGCTCAAAATACTCGGTGACGTTCATGCGCCGCCGTTCAGAAGTTCAGCGTGCGGCCGGCAACGCCCAGCGCCGCTTCCTTCAGGCTCTCCGACAGCGTGGGGTGCGCGTGGCAGATGCGGGCGATGTCTTCGCTGGCGGCCTTGAATTCCATCGCCACGGCGGCCTCGGCGATCAGCTCCGAGGCCATCGGGCCGATGATGTGCACGCCGAGAATTTCATCGGTCTGCGCATCGGCCAGCATTTTGACGAAGCCCGTGGTATCGCCCATCGCGCGGGCGCGGCCATTGGCCATGAAGGGAAAACTTCCCGCCTTGTAAGCGCGGCCCGCGGCCTTGAGCTGTTGTTCGGTCTGCCCGACCCAGGCGATTTCGGGCGCGGTGTAAATCACCCACGGCATGGTGTTGAAATCGACGTGCGGCTTCTGCCCGGCGATGCGCTCGGCCACGGCCACGCCTTCTTCCTCGGCCTTGTGCGCCAGCATGGGGCCACGCACCACGTCGCCCACCGCCCAGATGCCCGGCAGGTTGGTGCGGCAGTCGGCGTCTACCTGAATGAAGCCGCGCTCGTCGAGTTGCAGGCCGACGGTTTGTGCACCGAGCGAGTCGGTATTCGGCTTGCGGCCGACGGAGACGATGAGCCGCTCGACCTTGAGCGTTTGCGCTTCGCCTTTGGCGTTGGTCCAATCGACGGTCACCCCGTTTTTCAGCACCTTGGTCGCCGTGATCTTCGCGCCCAGATGAATCGCCAGCCCCTGTTTGGTGAACTGCTTGAGCGCCTCTTTGGCGACCTGCGCATCGGCGGCGGCGAGAAAGTCGGGCATGGCTTCGAGCAGGGTGACTTGCGCACCGAGGCGGCGCCACACGCTGCCCATCTCCAGCCCGATCACCCCCGCGCCGATCACGCCCAGCGTCTTGGGTACGGCGTCGATGGCCAACGCTCCGTCGTTTGACAACACGCGCTGCTCATCGAAGTCCAGACCGGGCAGGCTGCGCGGCGACGAGCCGGTCGCCACGATGATCTGCTTCGCCGACAGCACCTGCTCGGCGTCCTTGCCCGTCACCGCGATCTGCCACCCGGCGTCAGCGTTGCCGCCTTTGAGTGCGGCTGTGCCGTGGAAAAACGTGACCTTGTTTTTCTTGAACAGGTAGAGGATGCCCTCGTTGTTCTGCTTGACCACTTGGGCCTTGCGCTGCTGCATGACGGGCACGTCGATGGAAAGGCCGCTCACGCCGATGCCATGCGCGGCGAAATCGCGCCCGGCCTGCTCGAAATGCTCGCTCGACTGCAACAGCGCCTTGGAGGGAATGCAGCCGATATTGGTGCAGGTGCCGCCAGGCGCCGGGCCGCCCTGGGCATTGCGCCAGGCGTCGATGCAGGCCACGTTCAGGCCCAGTTGAGCGGCGCGGATGGCGGCGATATAGCCGCCAGGGCCAGCGCCGATGACGATGAGATCAAATTCCGAAGACATGATGGATTCCTGGTTGCGCGCACGCGGCGCGTCGAGGCGAATAAGCAGATGAAGCCTTGGCTTGGCGCCCGGATCACAGATCGAGCAGCAGACGCGCCGGGTCTTCGAGCGCCTCTTTCATCGCCACCAGGCCGAGCACCGCTTCACGTCCGTCGATCAGGCGGTGGTCGTAGCTCAGCGCCAGGTAGTTCATCGGGCGAATCACGATCTGACCATCTTCGACCACGGGCCGGTCTTTGGTGGCGTGGATGCCCAGAATGGCCGACTGCGGCGGGTTGATGATGGGCGTGGATAGCATCGAGCCGAACACCCCGCCGTTGCTGATGGAGAAAGTGCCGCCGGTGAGCTCCTCGATGGTCAGCTTGCCGTCGCGCGCCTTGGCGCCAAAATCGGCGATGGCTTTTTCGATGTCGGCAAAACTCATCTGATCGGCATTGCGCAGAATGGGCACCACCAGCCCGCGCGGGCTGCCCACGGCGATGCCGATGTCGAAGTAGCCGTGATAGACGATGTCATTGCCGTCGATCGAGGCGTTGAGCAGCGGGAACTTGCGCAGCGCATGCACCGCGGCGCGCACGAAAAAACTCATGAAACCCAGCTTCACGCCGTGCTGCTTCTCGAACTTATCCTTGTAGAGATTGCGCATGTCGATCACCGGCTTCATGTTCACTTCATTGAAGGTGGTGAGGATGGCATTGGTCGCCTGCGACTGCAGCAGCCGCTCGGCGATGCGCGCGCGCAGGCGGCTCATCGGCACGCGCTGTTCGGGCCGGTCGGTGTAGGCGGCGAGATCGAGATCCGCCTCCACCGGCTGCAACGCGGGAATGGTGAGCGAAGGCATTGCGGCCGCAGCGCTCTCCGGTTTCGGCGCGGGCATCGGGGCTGAAACGGCCGGCGGCTTGGGCGCTGCCGCAGCCTGCAAGGCATCGCCCTTGGTGATGCGGCCGCCGCGCCCGGTGCCCGCCACGTCTGACGGATTCACCCCCTGCTCGGCCATGATCTTCGCCGCAGCCGGCATGGCCGCCGCCGCGCCTGCGGAGGGCGCAGCAGTCGCAACCGCAGACGCAACAGCAGCCTGCGCCGAAGCAGCCGGTTCAGCCGCCTTGACCGGCGCCACGGGCAACGGGCTGGTCTGCGGTTTGGCTTCGGTGTCGATCTTGGCGATGACTTCGTCGCTGGTCACCGATTCGCCGTCGTTCTTGACGATCTGCGCCATCACCCCGGCTTCGGGTGCGGGCACTTCGAGCACCACTTTGTCGGTCTCGATTTCAATCAGGATTTCATCCTGCGCCACGGGTTCGCCGGGCTTTTTCTTCCAGGTCAGCAGGGTGGCTTCAGCCACGGATTCGGAGAGTTGGGGAACTTTGATGTCGATCAACGCCATGATGGAGTCCGGTATTTTCAAGGCGGCCGCGGAAGGGAACTGCGCGGCCAGTGAACGGTGTCAGAAGATTTTGTGTGGGGTTTCAGGGCGACCGGTACGCGCGCCTCCCGTCATTCATCAATCAGCGCGTCAGCACATAGCCCTTGAGCTTGCCGAAGGCCGCGCTCAGAAGCTCTTTTTGCTGCTCGGCATGTTTGGCGTAATAGCCCACCGCAGTGGAGGCTGAAGCCGCCCGGCCGGCGTAGCCAAGTTTCTGCCCTTCGAGCATGTTTTCGTGGATGTGATGCTGTACGAAAAACCACGCTCCCTGATTCTGCGGCTCGTCCTGGCACCACACGATGTCGCGCGCATTGGGGTAGCGTTTGACCTCGGCGGCGAAGGCCTTGTGCGGGAAGGGATAGAGCTGCTCCAGGCGAATGATGGCCACATCGTCGATCTTGCGCTCGGTGCGAGCCGCCAGCAGGTCGTAATACACCCGCCCGGTGCAGGCCACGATGCGCTTGACTTTATCAGCCTGAAGTTCTTCCACCTCAGGCAAGACCACCTCGAAGCGCCCGTTCGCCAGATCAGATAGCGGCGACTTGGCATGCGGGTGGCGCAGCAGCGACTTGGGCGTCATGATGATGAGCGGCTTGCGGAAAGGCCGCAGCATCTGCCGCCGCAACAGATGAAAAATCTGCGACGGGTTGGTCGGCTGGCAGACCTGCATATTGGTCTCGGCGCAAAGCTGCAGATAGCGCTCCAGCCGCGCCGATGAGTGCTCCGGCCCCTGCCCTTCGTAGCCGTGCGGCAGCATCAGCGTCAGGCCGCTGGCGCGGCCCCACTTCACTTCGCCAGCCGAGATGAACTGGTCGATCAGCACCTGCGCGCCATTGGCGAAGTCGCCAAACTGCGCCTCCCAGATCACTAGGGTGCGGGGGTCAGCGGTGGAATAGCCATACTCGAAGCCGAGCACGGCTTCTTCCGACAGAATGGAGTCGATCACGGTGAACGGCGCCTGCCCTTCGGCGACGTTTTGCAGCGGGATGTAGGTGCCGACGTCCCACTTTTCGCGGCTTTGGTCGTGCAGCACCGAGTGGCGGTGGCTGAACGTGCCGCGACCGCTGTCTTCGCCGGAGAGCCGCACCGGAAAACCATTGGCCACCAGCGAGGCGAAGGCCATGTGCTCGCCCATGCCCCAGTCCAGCGGCAGTTCGCCGCGGCCCATCTTGGCGCGATCGGCAATCACTTTTTCCACCAGCGGATGCAGCTTGAAATTCTCCGGCACGGTGGTGATGCGCTCGGCCAGCCGCTTGAGCTCGGTCATCGGCAGGGCCGTGTCGGCGCTGTCGGTCCAGCGGCGGTTGAGGTAGGGCGACCAGTCGACCGCGTACTTGCTCTTGTAGTTGGTGAGCACCGGCTCCAGGCTGACGCCCGACTCCATTTCGGCGCGGAATTCGTGCACCAACTGATCGGCATCCGCCGCGGCGATCACCCCTTGGCTCACCAGACGGTCCGCGTAGACCTTGCGCGCGCCCGGATGCGCCGCGATCTTTTTGTACATCAGCGGTTGGGTGACGGCGGGGGTGTCCTGCTCGTTGTGGCCCAGTTTGCGGAAGCAAACGATATCCACCACCACGTCGTGATGGAACTGCTTGCGGTAGTCCAGCGCCAGACTGGTCGCAAAGGCCACGCTCTCAGGATCGTCGCCATTCACATGCAGAATGGGCGCCTCGATCATTTTCGCCACGTCGGTGCAGTACAGGGAGGACCGAGCGTCGCGCGGATCGGAGGTGGTGAAGCCGATCTGGTTGTTGATGACGATGTGCACCGTGCCGCCCGTGGTGTAGCCGCGGGTCTGCGCCAGCGCCAGGGTTTCCATCACCACGCCCTGCCCGGCGAACGAGGCGTCGCCATGCACCAGCACCGGCAACACCGTTTCACCGAGCGCGTCTCCGCGTCGATCCAGCCGCGCCCGGGTGGAACCTTCGATCACCGGATTGACGATTTCCAGATGCGACGGGTTGAATGCCAGGCTCAGATGCACCGGGCCGCCGGGCGTGGACACATCGCTGGAAAAGCCCTGGTGATACTTCACGTCGCCGGACGGCAGGTCATCGGCATGTTTGCCCTCGAACTCGTCGAACAAGTCCTGCGGCCGTTTGCCCAGGATGTTGACCAGCACGTTGAGGCGGCCGCGGTGCGCCATGCCGATGACGACTTCCTGGATGCCCAGCGCGCCCGCGCGCTGCACCAGCGTGTCCATCGACACGATGAAGCTCTCGCCGCCTTCGAGCGAAAAGCGCTTCTGGCCGACATATTTGGTCGCCAGATAGCGCTCCAGCCCTTCGGCAGCGGTCAGTCGTTCGAGCAGATGTTTTTTCGCCTCGGCATCGACATCCGGGCGCGTGCGGGTGGATTCCAGCCGCTGTTGCCACCAGCGTTTCTGGTCCTGATCGCTGATATACATGAACTCGGCGCCCAGTGAGCCGCAGTAGGTTTCGTGCAGGTTGTTGAGCAGTTCGCGCAGCGACAGATTTTCGCGATCGAAAAAGGTGTTGCTGACGTTGAACACGGTTTCCAGATCGGCATCGGTGAAGCCATAGAACGACGGCTCCAGATCCGGGATATTCGGTCGCTCGGTACGCTTGAGCGGATCGAGATCGGCCCAGCGCACGCCCACATTGCGGTAGGCGGCGATCAGTTGCTGCGCGGCAACCCGTTTACGCGCCAGTTCACCATCGGCCACCGCCTGCAAGGTGCGGATCGGACCGGATTTGGCGCGCTCGGCAAAGGCCGACACCACCGGGGCGTGCGGCACATCGCGTGCGTTGCTGCCATCGAGCGCCGGCACATGTTGCAGCGCGTCGAAGTAGTCGCGCCAATGGTCGGGAACCGAACCGGGATTGGAGAGATAGCTCTCGTACATCTCTTCGACATACGGGGCATTGCCGCCGAAGAGATAGGAATTGGCTTTGAATTTCTGCATCAACATATGCGCTCACAGTCTGCCGGGCACCCCGGCGCTCAGTGGGAAAACATCCTTCCGCGGCTCGGGCTGCCCGATTGGCGGATTGCGGCTTTAGAAGGGCCTAACTCAAAAGAGCCTGATCACACTCTAGCACGCAGTTTTGATGCAGCGCAAAGCGAGGATGTAAATGAGCATTTCTGCAAAGCGTCGCCGGTTGGCGTGGCGGGCGGCATCCCGGATGAATTTCCCCGGAATCGCTCGGGCTGGCCAATCCATTCAGTTGGGTCTTTGGAAGCCGCCATCAGTCGTCAGCGATGTCCTGTCCGGGAAACAACTCGTCGGTAAAACCGAACCGGCTGAAATCGCGGATGCGCATGGGGTAGAGCTTGCCGATCAGGTGATCGCACTCATGCTGCACGACGCGGGCATGAAAGCCTTCGGCCTCGCGGTCGATGGGGTTGCCATAGGCATCCATGCCGCGGTAGCGAATCCGGCGAAAGCGCGGCACCCAGCCGCGCAGGCCGGGCGCCGATAAACAGCCTTCCCAGCCCTCTTCCTCGGCATCGTCGAGCACTGAAATTTCCGGGTTGATGAGGACGGTCTGCGGCACGGCAGGCGCCTCGGGGTAACGGGCGCTTTGGCTGAAACCGAAAATCACCACGGCCAGATCAACTCCGATCTGAGGCGCGGCAAGGCCGACACCACCGGCCGCCTGCATGGTCTCGAACAGGTCGGCGATCAGGGCATGAAGTTCGGGCGTATCCGCCTTGACCAGCGGTTTGGCGACGCGCAACAGCCGGGGGTCGCCCATGCGCAAAATGGTGCGGAGTGTCATCGGCTGGCTCTCCAGTTGGCAGTCAGCGCAGGCCCGCGCGTTGTGACAGCAGTTGCAAAGCCTCGTGCATCTGCAGATAGGCGATGATGAATTCAAACATCATGCGCCACATGAGTTCCATGCAGAAAAAACACAGCAGAAACAACAAAACGGAGATCACACGCCAACGCTTGGGAACAACCCGGCGAACCGCAGACGCTGACACGCCGCGCATCGACCGCCACAGCGCAAAACGATCGAGCCACAGCCAAACCGCCCAGGCCAGCAACGGCATGCCGATGGCGCCCAGCGCGTAAACCACGCGCAGCACGTCCAGGCTGACAAAGGTGCGGAAGGCGAAAAAATCGACAATCGTCTGCATCACAGAATGACTGGTTCGGGCTCGAGGCGAAGGCCGAATTTCTGCTCGACGCTGTCTTGCACCGCGCGCGCCAGTTCCAGCACGTTGGCGCCCGTAGCCCCGCCGCGGTTGACCAGAACGAGGGGCTGCTGCTCATGCACCCCCGCGCGGCCCAGCGTTTGCCCTTTCCAGCCGCAGGCGGCGATCATCCATGCTGCGGCGAGTTTGTAGGTGCCGTCGTCCAGCGGGTAGCTGACGATGTCGGGATGTTCTTCCAGGATTTCATTGCGGATGGTGCGATTGACCACCGGGTTCTTGAAAAAGCTCCCGGCGTTGCCCAGCTTGGCCGGGTCCGGCAGTTTGCTGCTTCGGATGGCGCACACGGCCCGAAACACATCGTGGGGCGATGGGTCGGAGATCTGCTCGCGCTGCAACCACCGCGCCACGTCCGCATACCCCGCAACAGGCGCCCAGGGCTTGGGCAGACGCAGGCGAACGGCGGTGATGACCGACTTGCCCGCGAGTTCGCGTTTGAAAATGCTGTCGCGGTAGCCCAGCCGACAATGTGCCGCAGGCAAGGTGGCGCTGCGGCCGGTGACGAAGTCGACCACATCAACCGACTCCAGCCGGTCGGACAACTCCAAGCCGTACGCGCCGATGTTCTGCACCGGCGCCGCCCCCGCCGTGCCGGGAATGAGGGCGAGATTCTCCAGCCCGGCAAAGCCCTGCTCCAGCGCCCAGATCACCACGTCATGCCAGGGCTCGCCTGCACCCACTTCGATCAGGGTGGAACGGGCGTCGTCTTCGAGCACGCGCAGGCCGCGAATTTCCGTCTTCACCACCACCGCATCGTCGATGTCGCGGGTGAACAGCACGTTGCTTCCGCCGCCCAGAATGAATTTGGGCGAACGCCCCCACTCGGGATGATCGACCACCAGACGAACATCGCGCGCACTGCGCACCCGCACCAGACGCCGCGCCGTGGCGTCGATGCCAAAGGTGTTGAAGGCGCGCAGGGGCGCATCGGTTTCGATTTCCAGGCTCATAGAATCCCACAGATCAAACTCTCATTATCTTCAAGGTTCTCTCATGCCCTCTTTCGATGCCGTTCTCGAACCCGATCTTGTCGAAGTGCGCAACGCCTGCGATCAAGCGGCGAAGGAAATCGCCACCCGCTTTGATTTCAAGGGCAGTTCCGCCCAGGTCGAGCAGAACGACAAGGCGCTCACGCTGACGGCCGACAGCGACTTTCAGCTCGGGCAGGTGCGCGATGTGCTCATGGCCAAGGCCGCCAAGCGCAAGATCGACCCGCGCTTTTTCGATCTCGGGAAAATCGAAAAAATTTCCGGAGACAAGGTCAAACAGGTCATCACCGTGAAGGCCGGCATTCCGCAGGAGCTGGCGAAAAAGATCACCGCAGCGATCAAGGGCTCCAAGCTCAAACTGACCTCCGCGATTCAAGGCGACATCGTGCGCATCACGGGGGCCAAGCGCGATGATCTGCAGGCGGCCATGGCGGTGCTGCGCAAAGACATCGAGGAAGCGCCGCTGTCATTCAGCAATTTTCGGGACTGAGCTGGCGTGAACCAATCCGCCAGGCTGCTGCGTCCCTCGTTTGCCGCGCGCACTGCGCGCTCGATCACGGCCTGCACGGCCTTTGCGCTGGGCGGCAACCCGGCCTTAGCGGCGGCAAGCGTGGGTCTGGCCGGAAAACCAGCCTTTATTTCTTTCGCCCGATGCGGCTTTCTTCGCCGCGCATCAACTTCTCGATATTGCTCTTGTGCCGCCAGATCATCAGCGCACTGATGATCACCAGGGCAAGCAGCAGCGCGGGGTCGGCGTTCCAGGCCAGCCCGCCGCCAAACCAGTAATAAAACGGCGCGAACACCGCAGCCACCAACGCGGCCAGAGAGGAGTAGCGAAAAAACCCGGCCACGATCAGCCAGGTCGCCAGCGTAGCCAGCCCCAGCCAGGGCTGGACGGCCAGCAACACGCCCGCAGCAGTCGCCACACCTTTGCCGCCCTTGAAATGGAAAAACACAGGGTAGAGATGCCCCAGAAACACGGCCACAGCCACCAAGGCCACACCCGGCGCGCCAAGCCCGAAGCCAGGACCGATCACCAGGGCCAGCCAGACCGCCAGCCAGCCTTTGAAGGCGTCGAGCAGCAAGGTCAGGATGGCGGCGAGCTTGTTGCCGCTGCGCAGCACATTGGTGGCGCCCGGATTGCCCGAACCGTAGGTGCGCGGATCGGCCATGCCCATGACGCGGCTGACCAAGACGGCGAACGACAGCGATCCCAACAGATAGGCCAGCCCGGCGAAGATCAGGGCCACAACGCTCGATGTATTCATGCTTCGTGATTCTATTGAACGCAGTTCACCCAGCGCACCTGCAAAACCGCGTCGAGCACGTCGGGGGAGAGCCCCAGCAGATAACCGCGCCGCCCGCCATTGATGTAGATGCGCTCCAGCGCCCGCACCGATGGCTCGCCATAAATCGGCATGGCCTTGCGCAGACCAAATGGCGACGTTCCGCCGACCAGATACCCGCTGTGCCGCTGCGCCACCTCTGGCTTGCAGGGCTCGATCTGCCGCACACCGATCACCCGCGCCAACTGCTTGGTCGAGACCTCCCGGTCGCCATGCATGAGCACGACCAGCGGTTGCGATGCATCGTCTTGCATCACCAGGGTTTTGATCACCGCATGCACCGGCAGCCCCAGGCTTTGCGCACCCCAGGCGGCTCCGCCATGATCGACGTATTCGTACACATGCTCGGTGTAGGCCACGCCTTGCGCGCGCAGCCATTGCGTGGCCGGGGTCAGGCTGATATGTCGAGAAGATTTGCCCATCCGGCGGAGTTTAGGGCCTGTTAACGCTATTGATGCCCCCGCGCCGGGGGTCTGGGCGGAGGCAATGCGAGGCGCAGGCCGCGCCGT
>DYKQ01000098.1 GCA_020722545.1 Thiomonas intermedia
GGGGCATAAATAGCGTTAACAGGCCCTAGTTGAGGAGTTTGGCGTCTTCGATGACGATGGGCTTGACGGGCACGTTCTGGAACATGCCTTCGTTCTTGGTCGGCACGGCCACGATTTTCTCGATCACGTTCATGCCTGAAATGACCTTGCCGAACACGGCGTAGCCGTAGCCGTCGGGTTTGGGATAGTCGAGGCTGGGGTTATCGACCACGTTGACGAAGAACTGCGAGGTGGCCGAGTTGGGGTCGGACGTGCGCGCCATGGCGATGGCGCCTTTGAGGTTGCGCAGGCCGTTCTGGCTCTCCAGCGGAATGGGCGCGCGGGTGGGCTTTTTCTGCATGTCGGCGGTGAAGCCGCCGCCCTGCACCATGAAGCCGGGAATCACGCGGTGAAAAATGGTGCCTTTGTAAAAGCCGCTTTTCACATAGTCGAGAAAATTGGCCACGGTTTTGGGCGCGCGAGCGGGGTCGAGCTGCACGACGAAATTGCCCATGGTGGTGACGAATTCCACCTTGGGTTGCGCGGCGGGGGCTTCGGCGGCGTGTGCTGCGGGCAGGGCCGCTGCGGACACCAAGCTCAGCGCGGCGAGTACGGGGGCGATGTGCTGCCGCATGATGCGTCGCCAATTGTGGAGCGATGAGTGGGACGGGGTGGTCAGGCTGGAATTCATTACGAAACGCTTCCTTGAAAAATGAGTTGCCACTGGTTGTTGCGCTGGGCCCAGTACTGACGGTAGAGCGGGCTGGAGGGCGCACCGGCCGCACTGTACTGCACCACCCTTTGCCCTGGGTATTGCAGGATGGTGAGTGCGCCGGGGGTGATGGATGGGTTGCGCGCAGGCGCGTGCGCTGTGTTCGGCGCCGAGGCGCTGGCGGCGAGCGTGTCTTGCGGACGCGTGCCTTGGGCAGCCGCCTGAACGACGTCGGTCTGCAACTGCGCCGTGATGCGCTGGCGCTGGGCAGTCCACTGCGAGATGCTCAGCCATTGCACATGGCGGGTGATGACCACCGGGGTGCTGCCCGCCGGGGTGTCGGCCATGAGGCTGCGCACGTCCGGGTTGGATAGCACCACGCAGCCGTTAGACGACAGGGGAACGCGGGCATAGCTGCCCGGCGGCGTGCCGTGCAGCCAGACGCCAAAGCCGGTGTGGCCTTGCTGCTTGTCCCACTCGTTGGGGTAGTTCAGCGTGAGCGCGCCGGCGCCATAGAGCGGTTTGAGGTTTTTGGCGCCGATTTTGCGGGTGATGAAGTAAATGCCCAGCGGCGTTTTCATATCGCCGACCTGGGTCTTGCCCGCGCCGAGCTTGCCCTGGCTGAAGTAATAACTCGCTTCAAGCTGGGGCACGCCGTTGCGTTGCTCAAAAAGATACAGACGCGAACGGGTGGTATCCACCACGATGGCGCGCTGCACATCGGGCGCCAGCGCCACCAGATTGGCGGCAATCGCCCCGGTCGGCGGCGGTGCGGTGTAGGCGGCGAGGCGGGTCAGAGCCTCCGCCCGAAGTTCCAGAATGCGGGCGTGTTGCTGCGCCTGTTGTGCTGAAAGCGCGGGTGGCGCGGCTGCGGCGAAGCCCGCTGGGTTTCCGGCGCTGGCTTGCATGACATCGCCCAGAAGCAATTGCGCCAGGGAGAAATGCGGGTAGTCCCGCGCCAGTTGTTCGGCCTGGGCCCGCGCCGCATCAAGGTGACCCGCAGCGACTTCGGCGTAGGCGTGGAGCAGGCGCCGTTCCGCGCCGTCCTGATTGGGGGGGGCGCTCAGCGAGGTGGTGAGTTTGAGCAGGGTGCGCGCCGAAACGACGGGTTGCTGCGCTGGACCGGTAGACGGGCCTGCGGCGTTGCTGGCCCACTCGCCTGTCGGTTCGGCCGCCTGGTCAACCAGGAGGCGACTGCCCGGTGCGGCGCTGGGCGCCGCGTTGTAGTCGGTCGCGGCGCGGGCCGCGAACACCAGCGGCACGCACAGCAGCGCCCAAGGCAACAACTTGCGCAGAGGAGGGCGGCGGAATGCGGGTTTCACGGCGGATCGATGCGAGGCGCTTGAAATCACAGCCTAAATGAGGCGCCTTGCAGTGACCAGAGCGGCCGTTCAGCCGACGATCTCGCGCACGATCAGCCACTTGCCGTTTTCACGCTGCATTTGCAGGGTTTTCGGGCCGTTGAAATCGAGCGGACCGGAGATGTAGTGCTGACGGAAGCGCGCGGTGGCTTTGTCGCCGTCGATCTGCACCTTGAGCGCGTGCACTTTCACCGTGATCTTGGCTTTGTCGGAAATGCGAACGCGGCGCTGATCTTTCCAGGCGCTCAGGCTCATGCCCTTCTCCGGCTTGAAATTGGGGGCGTAGGCGGCGAAATAGCCTGGCAGATTCTTGTTTTGCCAGGCGTCGGCCCAGCGCTTAACTGCTTCGGACACCGCGGCCTGTTCGCTGGCGTTGGTCTGCGCAGGCGCAGCGGCGGGCGCCGGTTTGTTTTCGGCGGGTGCGGGCGCAGCGGGCTTGGCGTCAACCGGGGCCGTCGGCGCGGGCTCGGGTTTGGCCGCGGGTTTTTCGGCGGCCACCACGACCGGCTTCGGCGCAGGCGCGGCCGCAGCGGGCTTGGCCTCGGCTTTGGTTTCTTTCGCGGGCTGCGCCGTGGTGACTTTCAAGGGCGACGCCGAGGCCGGATGAACGGCGGGATTTTTGCCCTGCTCGAACAATTCGCGAATCAGGTTGAGCTTGACGCGGGCGCTGGCGTTTTCATCGGGGGCGAGTTGCAGCGCCTTTTGGTAGGCCTGGCTGGCGAGCTTGGCGTAAATATCGCCCAGATTGGCCTGCGCGGTGGCGTAGCTCGGATTGGTGCGAATGGCCATATCGAGTGCGGCGCGGGCCTTGTCATACTGGCCTTGCTGGGCGTAGAGCACGGCCAGATTGTTGTAGGGCTCGGGCAACTCGGGATATTGTTCAGTGAGCGACTGAAAGATTTTGATGGCCTGGGCGTCCTTTTTCTGCTCGGTGAGGATGACGCCCTTCAAAAACTGGTACTGCGGGTCTTTGGGCTTTTGCGCCAGCAGCGTGTCCACCTGTGTCAGCGCACTGTTCAGATCGCCTTTTTTCAGGCTTTGGCTGACACTGGCCGCGTCAGCCGCCCAGACGGTTGGCGCACTCAGCGTGAGGGCAATCAGGGTGGCGAGAAGGCGATTTCGCATTGGGTGACTGGATGAGTGGTTTGAAGTCTGGACAAATGCCGTGCGGACTGGCGACGCGCAGCGCGGATTCAAGTGCAGCGCGTCAAGCCGGAAACCGGCTGCTTGTGCTAAGTTTTTAATTTTATCCGGGGACATGGCGCGCCCGCGCACAAACCGCTGTCCCCAAACCCCATCCCATGACCGCGTTGCATCTCCACAATACCCTCACCCGCGGGAAAGACCGCTTTGCGCCCATCGAGCCGGGCCATGTCCGCATGTATGTCTGCGGCATGACGGTGTACGACTACTGTCATATCGGGCACGCGCGGGTGATGGTGGTGTTCGATCTGCTGCAGCGCTGGCTCAAGGCGCAAGGCCTGCGCGTGACTTATGTGCGCAACATCACCGACATCGACGACAAGATCATCCGCCGCGCGCAGGAAAACGGCGAGACCATCCGCGCGCTCACCGACCGCTTCATTGCCGCGATGCACGAAGATGCCGACGCCCTCGGCGTGGAGCGTCCCACCCACGAGCCGCGCGCCACCGACTATGTGCCGCAGATGCTCGACCTGATCGGCAAGCTCAAAACGCGCGGTCTGGCCTATCGTGACAGCGCGGGCGATGTGAACTTTCATGTGCGCGCGTTTCCCGGCTACGGCAAGTTGTCGGGCAAGTCGCTCGATGAACTGCGCGCGGGCGAGCGCGTGGAGGTCGATACCGCCAAGCAAGACCCGCTGGACTTTGTGCTGTGGAAAGCCGCCAAGCCTTCCGAGCCAGATGAGGTGAAATGGCCGTCCGATGACGGCCCGGGCCGTCCGGGCTGGCACATCGAATGTTCGGCCATGAGCTGCGCGCTGCTGGGCGAGACCTTCGACATCCACGGCGGCGGGGCCGATCTGCAATTCCCGCACCACGAAAACGAAATCGCGCAAAGCGAGGGCGCCAGCGGCAAGCCCATGGCCAATGTCTGGCTGCACAACGGCTTCGTGCGGGTCGATGGCGAAAAGATGTCCAAATCGCTGGGCAATTTTTTCACCATCCGAGACATCCTCAAGCATGTGGACGCCGAAACCGTGCGGCTGTTCATCGTCCGTGCGCACTACCGCAGCCCGCTGAACTACAGCGACGAACACCTGCAGGACGCTCACGCTGCGCTCACCCGTCTCTACACCGCGCTCGACCCGTTCGCCGAGCTGCCCGCGCGTGTCGACTGGAGCCACCCGCGCGCGCAGGCCTTTGCCGCCGCGATGAATGACGACCTCAATACACCCGAGGCCATGGCGGTGTTGTTCGAGCTGGCGACCGAGGTCAACAAAACGGGCGATGCCGATCTGGCGGCGCTGCTAAAAGGGCTGGGCGGCGTGCTCGGTCTGCTGCAGCAGAACCCGCGCGAGTTCCTGCAGAGCAAGGCGGCCGCGGTGGATACGGCGTGGGTGGAACAGTTGGTGCAGGCCCGCATCGCCGCCAAACAGGCGCGCAACTTTGCCGAGGCCGACCGCATCCGCGCCGAGCTCAGCGCCAAGGGCATCGTGCTCGAAGACAAGCCGGGCGGGATCACGGTGTGGAGGGCGGCTTGATGGCGCGAGCACCGGCTTGGTCGGATACGGTCGTCTCCACCCAAGGCCCCATCCCTCTCGACTGGGACAAGGCCTGCGCCCACTTGCAGCGCACTGATCGCGTGATGCGCAAACTCATCAAGACCCACGCGGGCGCGCGGCTGCAGAGCCGGGGCGATCCGTTTCAGACGCTGGCGCGTTCCATCATCGGCCAGCAGATTTCGGTCAAGGCGGCGCAGACGGTCTGGGATCGGCTCTGTGCCGCCGTGCCCCAAGTCGCGCCGGAACATCTGGTCCGCCTCGATGATGACGCGCTGCGCGCCTGCGGCCTGTCGGGTCGCAAGGCGGGCTATGTGCGCGACCTCGCCGTCAAATTCCACGCCGGGGAGGTGCATCCGGACCAATGGCAGGAGATGCCCGACGAGGCCATCGCCGCTGAACTGCTGACCATTCGCGGGATTGGCCGCTGGACGGCGGACATGTTTCTGATCTTCCACCTCATGCGCCCGGACGTCCTGCCCTTGGGCGACCTGGGGCTGATCAAAGGCGTGAGCCAGACTTACTTCGCCGGCGAGCCCGTGACCCAGAGCGAGGTGCGCGAAGTGGCCGCCGCCTGGGCGCCGTGGCGTTCAGTGGGGACTTGGTATATTTGGCGCAGTCTGGACCCGTTGCCGGTTGCGTATTGATTTGCGCGTTTGCAACGCAGGAGCGGATCATTTCCCGAGGTGAATATGAGCAAAAAAGTCTTTCTCGATTTCGAGCAGCCGGTTGCCGAACTCGAGAACAAAATCGACGAACTGCGCTATGTGCAGGATGAATCGGCGGTCGATATTTCCGAAGAAATCGGGCGCCTGCAGAAAAAAAGCCAGCAGCTCACCAAAGACCTCTACGCCAAGCTCACGCCCTGGCAGACCACGCAGATTGCGCGGCACGCCCAGCGGCCCTACACCCTCGATTACGCCAGCCTGATCTTCACCGACTTTCACGAGCTGCACGGCGATCGCGCCTTTGCCGACGACCTGTCCATCGTGGGCGGCCTGGCGCGGCTGGGCGGGCAGGCCTGCATGGTGATCGGCCACCAGAAGGGGCGCGACACCAAGGAGCGCGCGATGCGCAACTTCGGCATGCCCAAGCCCGAGGGCTATCGCAAGGCGCTGCGGCTGATGAAACTGGCCGAAAAATTCCATCTGCCTGTCTTCACCTTCGTCGATACGCCCGGCGCCTATCCCGGCATCGACGCCGAAGAGCGCAGTCAGTCCGAGGCCATCGGCCGCAATATCTACGAGATGGCGCAGCTCGAAGTGCCCATCATTTCCACCATCATCGGCGAAGGCGGCTCGGGCGGGGCGCTGGCCATTGCGGTGTGCGACCAGTTGCTCATGCTGCAGTATTCGATCTACTCGGTGATTTCGCCCGAAGGCTGCGCCTCCATTCTTTGGAAGAGCGCGGAAAAAGCGCCGGAAGCCGCCGAGGCGCTGGGTCTCACGGCGCATCGGCTCAAGGCGCTGGGCCTGGTGGACAAAATCGTCAACGAGCCGGTGGGGGGCGCACACCGCGACCCTGCGGCGATGGCGGCTTCACTCAAGCGCGCGTTGGGCGAATCGCTGCGCCACTTTCAGCACACCAAGCCGGCCGATCTGGTGAAGCAGCGGCTGGAGCGGCTGCAGGGCTTTGGCAAATTCGAAGACACCAAGACGGCGGGACGTTGACCACCCTCGTCGGTTCCTTGATGGGTCCACTTCGTCGGCTGCACAGTCGGCGCCGCCCTTGCTGAACAACCCCGCGCTTGCCGCGCTCAGGCGTTTCGCGTCGCAACACCCCGGCGTCGCCCAGGCCGAGCGCATCGGCATTGCCTTCAGCGGCGGGGCCGATTCCACGGCTTTGCTGTTCGCGGCCCGCACGCTCTGGGGCGGTGGGCGGCTTTGTGCCTTGCACGTCAATCATGGCTTGCAAACCTCGGCCCAGTTGTTCGCGCAGCATTGCGCCCAAGCCTGCGCCGCCCTCGATGTGGCGTATGTCGAGACCACTCTGCAGGTCGATGTGGCGCGGGGACAGAGCTTGGAAGAAGTCGCGCGCGAGGCCCGCTATCTGGCGCTGGCCAAGCTTGCGCGCGAGCAGAACTGCGCGGTGGTTCTGCTTGCGCAGCATGGGGACGATCAGGTCGAGACGCTCTTGCTCGCCTTGTTGCGCGGGGCAGGGCCGCGCGGCTTGGCGGCGATGCCCGCGCAGATGCAGCGCCACGGCTGCAGCTTTGCGCGACCCTTGCTGGATTGCGGCGCGGCCGAATTGCGGAGCTGGCTTAAGTCGCAGGCGGTGAGCTTTCTGGACGATCCGATGAATGCTGACCCGGCGTTTCGCCGCAGCCGCATTCGGCATGAACTGGTGCCGGTTCTCGCCCGGCTCGAACCCGCCTATCGGCGGACGCTGGGCCGCAGCGCCGCCTTGTGTGCAGCGGCCGACGCGCAGATTCAATCGACGGCGGCGCAGCAATTGCGTCTCTGCCTCCAACCCCATGGGCTGGATCTTGCGGCCTTGCGCGCACTGGGCGCGGCCGCCGCCAGCGAAGTGTTGCGGCTCTGGCTGCGGCAAAACGGGCAGCGCCTGGACCGTGCGCGAACCGACGAGCTGGTGCGGCAAGTCTTGCGGACCGGGCAGGGCGCGCATCGCCTCGAACTGCGTCTGCCAGGCTGCATCCTTCAGCGTCAGGGGGCTTGTCTGCGTCTGAAATTGGGCGATGCCGCAGCAGAGAAAGCCTAGAATGTAAGGCTTTGCAGCGAAACGGCCTGGTGCATCGTGCGCCGGGCTAAGAGCCTTTCGCAGCTCTCGAACGCATTTCTCATGGCACTCATCGTCCAGAAATACGGCGGCACCTCGGTGGGGACTGCCGAACGGATCAAAAACGTGGCCCGACGCGTGGCCAAGTGGCGCGAAGCGGGGCATCAGGTCGTGGTGGTGGTCTCCGCGATGTCGGGTGAAACCAATCGCCTGATCGCGCTGGCCAAAGAAATTCAGCCCCAGCCCGATCCGCGCGAACTCGACGTCGTGGCTTCGACTGGCGAGCAGGTCACCATCGGCCTGCTGTCCATGGCGCTGCAGGCGCTGGGGCGCAAAGCCCGAAGCTACACCGGCGCGCAGATCGCCGTGCATACCGATAGCGCGTTCAGCAAGGCCCGCATCGAATCCATCGACGCCGACAAACTCAAGGCCGATCTCGCGCAGGGCATCATCCCGGTCGTCGCCGGGTTTCAAGGCGTGGACGCCCAGGGCAACATCACCACCCTGGGCCGGGGCGGCTCAGACACCTCGGGCGTGGCGCTCGCAGCGGCCTTGCAGGCCGACGAATGCCAGATCTACACCGACGTCGACGGCGTTTACACCACCGATCCGCGCATCGTTCCTGAAGCCCGTCGGCTCGACACCATCACCTTCGAAGAAATGCTGGAGATGGCCAGCCTGGGCTCCAAGGTGCTGCAAATCCGCTCGGTGGAATTCGCGGGCAAGTACAAGGTTCGCCTGCGCGTGCTCTCCAGCCTGACCCCGTGGGATCTGCCGCTTGAGCAAGAGTCGCGCAGCGGCACGCTCATCACCTTTGAGGAAGACGAAAACATGGAACAAGCCGTGGTGTCGGGCATCGCCTTTGCCCGCGACGAAGCCAAGATCATCGTGGTCGGCGTGCCCGACCGTCCCGGCATCGCCTATCAGATTCTCAGCGCCGTGGGCGAGGCCAATATCGAAGTCGACATGATTCTGCAAAACCAGAGCGTGGCCGGCTTCACCGACTTCACCTTCACCGTGGGCCGGGGCGATTACGCGCGTGCGCTCGACATTCTCAAGTCCAGCGTGCAGGCCCACATCGGCGCCAAGGAAATTCTCGGCGATCCGAAAGTGTGCAAGGTTTCCATCGTGGGCATGGGCATGCGCTCGCACGCCGGCGTGGCCAGCAAAATGTTCCGCACCCTGTCGGAAGAAGGCATCAACATTCAGATGATCTCCACCTCGGAAATCAAGGTTTCCGTGGTCATTGAAGAAAAGTACATGGAGCTCGCGGTGCGCTCCTTGCACAAGGCCTTCGACCTGGAACAAAGCGCCTGAGCCGCGACGTTTTCCATCAAGGTGGCGATAGCAGGTGAACGCGTGTAATAATTGCCGACTTTGCTGAACGCATGAAGCCGCAAGCAATTTGCCAAAAGGAAACTTGAGGCAACTGGAGACGTGACCGAGTGGCCGAAGGTGCTCCCCTGCTAAGGGAGTATGCGCCAAAAGCGCATCAAGGGTTCGAATCCCTTCGTCTCCGCCAATGCACAGAACCAAGCCATTGATTTATCTGGCTTTTTTCTTTTCTGGTTTGGCGCAGTCTTGCCGTAGGTCTTGCCCGCGTGCAAGGATAGGCCAGTTATCCACGGCTGGGCAGGTCTGTCGGCGTTGCTCGGCAGACCGGGCAGCAATTGCCCTGCGCTACCGCCTGCGAATGCTGCGAATGCTGGATTTGCAGGATTCACAAGGGGGGGTATCACCCCAAATGCGGCGAACGATGTCAGCGGCGCGGTTGCAGGCGGGCCATGAGGGCGTCATTCATGGGCCTGCTCCCCGGCGGTCGGTTCGCCTAAGGTCAATACTGTTCAGATACGGAGAATCG
>DYKQ01000099.1 GCA_020722545.1 Thiomonas intermedia
ATGACGCGGCGGTACAGGTCGTTCAGGTCGGAGGTGGCGAAGCGGCCGCCGTCCAGCGGAACCAAAGGACGCAGATCGGGCGGCAGCACCGGCAGCACGGTCATGACCATCCACTCGGGCTTGGCGCCCGAATCCTTGAACGCCTGCATCACCTTGAGGCGCTTGACGTTTTTCTTGACCTTGGTGTCGGAGCCGGTCATGTCGCCGCGCAGCTTCTCGATCTCCAGATCGAGGTCCATGTTGTGCAGCAGGGCGTGGATGCCCTCGGCGCCCATCGAGGCGCTGAACTCCTCGCCGAACTCGGTGCGCTTGGCGGCGTATTCGTCTTCAGACAGCACCTGGCCGGCCTTGAGCGGCGTCATGCCGGGGTCGGTGACCACGTAGGCTTCGAAATACAGCACGCGCTCGATGTCGCGCAGCGGCATGTCGAGCACGATGCCCAGACGCGACGGCAGGCTCTTGAGAAACCAGATATGCGCCACCGGGCTGGCCATGTCGATATGGCCCATGCGCTCGCGGCGCACCTTGCTCTGAGTGACTTCAACACCGCACTTTTCGCAGATCACGCCGCGATGCTTGAGGCGCTTGTACTTGCCGCACAGGCACTCGTAGTCCTTGATCGGGCCGAAGATCTTGGCGCAGAACAGGCCGTCGCGCTCGGGCTTGAACGTGCGGTAGTTGATGGTCTCGGGCTTTTTCACTTCACCGAAAGACCAGGACCGGATTTTTTCCGGCGACGCCAGGCCGATGCGGATGGCGTCGAAATGCTCATCCTGATGAAACTGCTTGAACAGGTCGAGTAGCGCTTTCATGCTTTCACTCCTTCAGATGCGAACGACCCGGGATGCAGGGACAGCGCCCCGGGTGCGGCACGATTCAATTGCGTTCGAGTTCGATGTCCAGACCCAAGGAGCGGATTTCCTTGATCAACACGTTGAACGACTCGGGCATTCCGGCCTCGATGATGTGGTCGCCCTTGACGATGCTTTCGTACATCTTGGTGCGACCTTGCGTATCGTCGGACTTGACGGTGAGCATTTCCTGCAGCACGTAGGACGCGCCGTAGGCTTCCAGCGCCCACACTTCCATCTCGCCGAAACGCTGTCCACCGAACTGCGCCTTGCCGCCCAGCGGTTGCTGCGTGACCAGGGAGTACGGGCCGGTGGAGCGGGCATGCATCTTGTCGTCGACCAGGTGATGCAGCTTGAGCACGTGCATGATGCCCACGGTCACCGGGCGCTCGAAGACTTCGCCGGTGCGGCCGTCGGTCAGCATGACCTGCTTCTTCCCCGCGGTGAGCTGCAGCTTCTCGGCCACAGCGTCGGGATAGGCCATGTCGAGCATCTGGCTGATTTCGGCCTCGCTTGCGCCGTCGAACACCGGGCTGGCGATGGGCAGTCCGGCCTTGAGGTTGCTCGCCAGTTCCAGCACCTCGGCGTCGCTCAGCTTGTCGAGCGCTTCCTGCTTGCCGCTGAAGTTGTACAGCGTGGTCAGGAACTTGCGCAGCTCGGAAGCCTTGGCGTGCGCCTGCAGCATCTCGTCGATGCGCTTGCCGATGCCGACCGAGGCCCAGCCCAGGTGGGTTTCGAGAATCTGGCCGATGTTCATCCGGCTGGGCACGCCCAAGGGGTTGAGCACGATATCGACGGTGGTGCCGTCGGGCATGTACGGCATGTCCTCGACCGGGACGATCTTGGACACCACGCCCTTGTTGCCGTGACGGCCGGCCATCTTGTCTCCAGGCTGCAGGCGGCGCTTGACCGCCAGATACACCTTGACCATCTTGAGCACGCCGGTGGGCAGCTCATCACCCTGGGTGAGCTTGCGACGCTTTTCCTCGAACATCAGATCGAACTCATGGCGGCGCTTTTCCAGCGAATCCTTGAGCTGTTCCATCTGCTGCGCGATGGCCTCGTCCGCCGGACGGATGTCGAACCAGTTGTAGCGGTCGGTCTCGCCCAGGTAGTCGGCGGTGATGGTCGCGCCCTTGGCCAGCTTGTGCGGGCCGCCATTGGCGGTCTTGCCGGTGAGCAGCTTGCCCAGACGGTCAAAGGTATCGCCTTCGACGATGCGCATCTGGTCGTTGAGGTCCAAGCGGTAGCGCTTGAGCTCATCGTCGATGATCTGCTGCGCCCGTTTGTCGCGCGGGATGCCTTCGCGGGTGAACACCTGCACGTCGATGACGGTGCCGTACATGCCCGGGGGCACGCGCAGCGAGGTGTCCTTCACGTCGGAAGCCTTCTCGCCGAAGATGGCGCGCAGCAGCTTCTCTTCCGGCGTGAGCTGGGTCTCGCCCTTGGGCGTGACCTTGCCGACCAGCACATCCCCCGCTTCGACCTCGGCGCCGACATAGATGATGCCGGATTCGTCCAGCCGGGCGAGCTGGTGCTCGGACAGGTTGGGAATGTCGCGGGTGATTTCTTCGGGGCCCAGCTTGGTGTCGCGCGCCGGGACGCTCAGCTCTTCGATGTGGATGGAGGTGAAGCGGTCTTCGGCCACCACGCGCTCGGACAGCAGGATGGAATCCTCGAAGTTGTAGCCGTTCCAGGGCATGAATGCCACCAGCATGTTCTGGCCGAGCGCGAGTTCGCCCAGGTCGGTGGAAGCGCCATCGGCGATGACGTCACCCTTGGCGAGGCGGTCGCCGCGCTTGACCAGCGGACGCTGGTGGATGTTGGTGTTCTGGTTGGAACGCTGGTACTTGATGAGGTTGTAGATGTCCACGCCGACTTCACCCGCCTGGGTTTCGGCATCAAAGACGCGCACCACGATGCGGGCGCTGTCCACATAGTCCACCACGCCGCCGCGCAAGGCGGTGACCACCGTGCCCGAGTCGACCGCGATCACGCGCTCGACGCCGGTGCCGACCAGGGGCTTTTCAGGACGCAGCACCGGCACGGCCTGACGCTGCATATTGGCGCCCATCAGCGCGCGGTTGGCGTCGTCGTGCTCCAGGAAGGGCACCAGCGAGGCCGCGGCCGACACGATCTGGCTGGGCGACACGTCCATATACTGCACGCGCTCGGGCGACACCATGATGGACTCGCCGGCTTCGCGCGCCGATACCAGCTCGTCGTTGAGCAGGCCGCTCTCGTCCATGCCGGCGTTGGCCTGGGCGATGACGTACTTGCCTTCTTCGATGGCCGAAAGGTAGTCGATCTGGTCGGTGACCTTGCGGTCGATCACCCGGCGATAAGGCGTCTCGATGAAGCCGTATTCGTTCAGCCGGGCGAACAGCGCCAGCGAGTTGATCAGGCCGATGTTCGGGCCTTCCGGGGTTTCGATCGGGCAGACGCGGCCGTAGTGGGTGGGGTGCACGTCGCGCACCTCGAAGCCGGCGCGCTCGCGCGTCAGACCGCCCGGGCCCAGGGCCGAGACGCGGCGCTTGTGGGTGATTTCCGACAGCGGGTTGGTCTGGTCCATGAACTGCGACAACTGGCTCGACCCGAAGAATTCCTTGATCGCCGCCGAGATGGGCTTGGAGTTGATGAAGTCGTGCGGCATCAGGTTTTCGGTCTCGGCCTGGCCCAGACGTTCCTTCACCGCGCGCTCGATGCGCGACAGCCCGGCGCGGAACTGGTTTTCGGCCAGTTCGCCGACACAGCGCACACGGCGGTTGCCGAGGTGGTCGATGTCGTCCACTTCGCCCCGGCCGTTGCGCAGCTCGACCAGCAGCTTGATCACCGCCATGATGTCTTCGTGCGACAGCACCATCTCGCCTTCGATCTCCTCGCGACCGAGACGGCGGTTGAACTTCATGCGGCCCACGCGCGACAGGTCGTAGGCTTCGGCGTCGAAGAACAGGCGGTTGAACAGCGCTTCCACTGCGTCTTCGGTCGGCGGCTCGCCGGGACGCATCATGCGGTAAATCGCCACCTTGGCGGCGAGCTGGTCGGCCACTTCGTCGATGCGCAGGGTTTGCGAAATGAAGGCGCCCTGGTCGAGGTCGTTGATGTAGAGGGTCTGGATCTGCTGAATGCCGGCTTCGCGGATCTTTTTCAGCAGCGGCTCGGTCAGCTCGTCGTTGGCACGGGCCACGATCTCGCCGGTGTCCTGCGACACCAGATTGCGCGCCAGCACCTTGCCGATGAGGAAGTCCTCCGGCACGGACAGGCGTTGCGTGCCGCCCTGCTCCAGCTCGCGCAGATGGCGGGTGTTGATGCGCTTGTCCTTGGCGACAACCACTTTGCCATTCTTGTCGATCAGGTCAAAGCGGGCCACTTCACCCTTGAAATGGTCGGGCACGAATTCGAGCAAAGCGCCATCGTCCATCAACTGCAGGTGGTCGAAGGCGAAGAAGTGCGCCAGGATCTGCTCCGGGTTCAGGCCCAGGGCCTTGAGCAGAATGGTGACCGGCATCTTGCGGCGACGGTCCACGCGGAAATACAGAATGTCCTTGGCGTCGAATTCGAAGTCGAGCCAGGAGCCGCGGTAGGGAATGATGCGCGCCGAGAACAGCAGCTTGCCCGAGCTGTGGGTCTTGCCCTTGTCGTGCTCGAAAAACACGCCGGGCGAGCGGTGCAGCTGGCTGACGATGACGCGCTCGGTGCCGTTGATGATGAACGAGCCCTTGTCGGTCATGAGCGGAATCTCGCCCATGTAGACTTCCTGCTCCTTCACCTCCTTGACCGTGGGTTTGGCCGCTTCGCGGTCCATCACGATCAGGCGCACCTTGGCCCGTAGCGCCGACGCAAAGGTCAGGCCGCGCTGCTGGCATTCGCGCACGTCGAAGACCGGGCGCGCCAGGGTGTAGCCGTTGTATTCCATGCGCACATACTGGTTGTGCGACACGATGGGGAAAATGGCGCGGAACGCCGCTTCCAGCCCTTCGTCCTTGCGCTGCGACAAGGGAAGGTCTTTTTGCAAAAAGGCCTCGTAGGAGTTGATCTGCGTAGCCAGCAGATAGGGGACATCCAGGACGCTCTGGCGGCTGCCAAAACTTTTCCGAATGCGCTTTTTCTCAGTGAACGAGTAGGACATGGATACGCTCCGCTCCACAGGGACAAAATCAGTTATCGCATGACCCGGGATCACCCAGGCCATGTGGTAACCAAGCTGCCGGCCTGAACCGGCAGAAGGCGCGAAAGCCCGGAAGGCCAATTGACCTTCCGGGCCCACGCAACACCGAAGACTTACTTGATTTCAGCCTTGGCGCCGGCTTCTTCCAGCTTCTTCTTCGCAGCTTCGGCATCGGCCTTGGCCACGCTTTCCTTGACGGTCTTGGGCGCGCCGTCCACCAGATCCTTGGCTTCCTTCAGGCCCAGGCCCGTCAGTTCGCGCACGGCCTTAATGACGCTGACCTTGTTCGCGCCGACTTCCGTCAGGATCACGTTGAATTCGGTCTGCTCTTCCACGGCAGCGGCAGCACTGCCGCCACCCGCGCCAGGAGCGGCCACGGCCATCGCGGCAGCGGACACGCCGAATTTTTCTTCGAACGCCTTGACCAGGTCGTTGAGCTCCATGACGGTCATGCCGCCGACTGCGTCGAGGATTTCTTGTTGATTCATAGCCATTTGATGACTCCGAGATAAATGTTTGAAAAGAGAATGTTGAAAGCTTCAGCCTGGTCAGGCTGCTTCGGTTTCGCGTTTTTTCGCCAGTTGGCCCAGCGCCACGGCAAAACCGGACACGGGAGCCTGCATGACACCCAGCAGACGCGCCAGCAGCACTTCGCGCGACGGAATGCTGGCAAGGGCCCTGACCCCGTCGGCGTCGAGCGCCTTGCCGTTGACAACACCCGAGCGAATGACCAGCTTGTCATTGGTTTTGGCAAAGTCGTTGATGACCCGGGCGGCGGCCACTGCATCTTCGGAAAATCCGTAGATCAGCGGGCCAGCCATTTCACCGGCAAGAACTTCGCATGAGGTTCCCGAAACGGCGCGCTTGGCCAGGGTGTTCTTGAACACCTGGAGATGCACCCCGTTTTCGCGAGCCTGCTTGCGCAGCTTGGTCATCTGCTCGACTGCAATGCCGCGATACTCGGCCAGAACCAGGGATTGCGCCTTGGCTGCCAGCGCCGAGATTGCCTCGACTGAAGCTTGCTTTTCAGAGCGGTTAAGACTCAAGATTGACTCCTGAAGAAATTGCCTTGAAGCCCAGGAGCCTGTCGGACTTGAGGGTCGCGGGCTGCAAAAAGGCTGTGCGGCGTCCTGCAGCAGCGGCTTTCTGCCCCATAGCTTCGGCTATGGGGCGCAAATCCGTCGCGCAGGCCATCCCCACACCCTTTTTTCGCTCTACGCGACTCAAGTCCGACAGGCTCCTAGCGGCTTAAAGCGCCTAAACAAGCGTCCTCTGGAGTGACTACAGGCAACGTTCGCACCTTGCCCATTCTCTCGTCCAGCGGGTTCGCCATCTGCGCAGACCCGACGTCGCAGGCATGACGTCGAATTAAGCGAGACTGCCGTCTCGCGCCTGCGGTCTTGGATCGCCCGAGGCGGCATGAACATCGCCGCATCGGCCCACCAATTGCTGCTACCAATTGCTGCTACCAATTGCTGCTCAGGCCCGGCCGATCATTTCAACCAGCCGGGCCTGCTTCAAACATTTACTGCCCTGCAACCGCGGCGTTCACCGTGGCGGTATCGACGCGCACGCCGATGCCCATGGTGGACGAAACCGCCACCTTTTTCAGGTAAATGCCCTTGGCGGCTTGCGGACGCGCCTTCTGCAGCGCTTCGATCAGCGCGGCCAGATTGCGTCGCAGCGCATCGGCGTCAAACGAGGCGCGGCCGATCGTGCCATGCACGATGCCGGCCTTGTCGGCACGGAACTGCACCTGACCGGCTTTGGCGTTTTTCACCGCGCCCGCGACGTCCGGCGTCACAGTGCCCACCCTGGGGTTGGGCATCATGCCGCGCGGGCCGAGAATCTGACCCAGCGCACCGACTACGCGCATCGCATCAGGCGAGGCGATGACGATGTCGAAATTGAGGTTGCCGGCCTTGACCTGCTCGGCCAGGTCTTCAAAACCCACGATGTCCGCACCAGCGGCCTTGGCCTCTTCAGCCTTGGCGCCTTGGGCGAACACGGCCACGCGCTTGACCTTGCCGGTGCCTGCGGGCAGCACGACCGAACCGCGCACGACCTGGTCAGACTTGCGCGTATCCACGCCGAGGCTCACGGCCACGTCGATGGATTCGTCGAACTTGGCGACCGCGCATTCCTTGATCAGCGCCAGCGCATCATCCAGCGCGTACAGCTTGTTGGAATCGACCTTGGCGCGCAAGGCGGCATAACGTTTGGGCATCTTGGCCATTTACACGCCCTCCACAGTCACGCCCATCGAACGGGCCGTGCCCGCGATGGTGCGAACAGCCGCGTCGAAATCGGCGGCCGTCAGGTCTTTCATCTTGGTGTTGGCGATCTCTTCGAGCTGGGCGCGCGTGATTTTGCCGACCTTGTCGGTGTGCGGGCGCGCCGAGCCCTTGTCGAGCTTGATCGCCTTCTTGATCAACACGCCCGCAGGAGGCGTCTTGATGATGAAGGTGAACGATTTGTCCGCGAAAGCGGTGATGACCACCGGCAGCGCGAGGCCCGGCTCCACGCCTTGAGTCTGCGCGTTGAACGCCTTGCAGAACTCCATGATGTTGAGGCCGCGCTGACCGAGCGCCGGGCCGATCGGCGGCGAGGGATTGGCTTTACCAGCTGGCACTTGCAGCTTGATGAAGCCGACAATTTTCTTTGCCATAGTGACTCCGAATGGGTACGAGCGCCTTGGCTTTCACAAGGCTCCCCGAAACCCGCCCTTTGCGACTCACACTGCAGCCCGGGCGGGATGGGCGGCAGCAAACAAACCGTTTGCGGTTGCACGCAGGCAACCACGCAGATCAACGGGCGGTCAGAGCCGCTCGATCTGCTGAAACTCCAATTCCACCGGCGTGGCGCGACCAAAGATGGTGACCGAGACGCGAAGCCGCGACTTTTCGTAGTTCACCTCTTCCACATTGCCGTTGAAGTCGGTGAACGGGCCTTCCTTGATGCGGACCATTTCGCCCACTTCGAACTGCACCTTGGGACGCGGCTTGTCCGCCCCCTCCTGCATCTGGCTCATGATCTTGTTGACATCGGCCTCGCTGATCGGCACGGGGCGATTTTTGGCGCCGCCCACGAAACCGGTCACCTTGCTGGTGTGCTTGACCAAATGCCAGGTCGCGTCGTCCATTTCCATTTCCACAAGCACATAGCCCGGGAAAAATCGACGCTCGGTAATACTTTTATGGCCATTCTTGATTTCGACGACTTCTTCCGTCGGCACCAGAATGCGCCCGAATTTGGTTTGCATCCCCGCGCGCTCAATGCGCTCGGCGAGGTTGCGCTGCACGGCCTTCTCCATGCCGGAATAGGCGTGGACGACATACCACTGCTTGCCAGCTTGTGCCGCCATCGTTTGTGCTTCAGCCATACTCATGCTCCTAGCGCCTCCAACCCAAAATCAGGTCATAGAGCACATATTCCAGCGATTTGTCGGTCAGCCAGAGGAAAAGGGCCATCAAAATAACAAAGGCAAATACGATGCCCGTCATTTGCATGGCCTCTTTGCGCGTCGGCCAAACCACCTTCTTGGTTTCGCGCACCGCATCCTGCCCGTAGGCAATGAGCGCACGCCCCGGCTCGGAGAGGAAAAACACCACAACCGCGCCCGCCAGCAATACCAGGAGCGTGACGACACGCACCCACATGGGCTGCCCGCCCAGACCATAAAACAGGCCCAGCGCGGCGAGCAGCAATACGGCCGCCGCTCCCAACTTAGCTTTGTCCGCCCCAGTGGAGACGGTTTCGACAGACGGATTCGCCATATGGATTTACGCGCGTTCAACCCCGAAACGAGATTCGGAGTGGCAGGGGCAGAGGGAATCGAACCCCCAACCTTCGGTTTTGGAGACCGACGCTCTGCCAATTGAGCTATGCCCCTGTACCTTCTAGCACCAAGGCCGTTGTCTGCGAAACAGGCAACGGCCGCAATTCAAACAGATTCGGGCTGGCTCCGCAGAGCGCCCTCACAAAACCCTGGTTCGGAGCGCACGTCGGATTTCTCCAGAAGCCGCCCCGATTCCGTTGAACGATTTACTCGATGATCTTGGCCACCACCCCGGCGCCGACG
>DYKQ01000012.1 GCA_020722545.1 Thiomonas intermedia
CTCACGTTGGAATCACGTCCCGCCTTCAGGCTCATGTGTCATTGGAAGAGGCTAGGAGTTGACAACGGCTTTACTCCCTTGCACAATTTAATGCTTCGCCGTTTTGCTGCCATTTTTTAATGGGTGCGCAGAAAGGCGCGAAGCCAGCCGATGTTCGTGATGCTGCATGTTGGCGCACGGTGGCTGCTGAATAAAACTGAGCAACACAGATCATTCCCGCACCAGGGAGCCAAGACTGGCGCATTTTTTGTGCGACTAAGTTGGGTGAAGGAAATTACATGATTCAGACGCAATCCAGACTGGATGTCGCCGATAACACGGGCGCCAAATCCGTCATGTGCATCAAGGTGCTGGGCGGCTCCAAGCGCCGCTACGCCGGCGTGGGCGACATCATCAAGGTCAGCATCAAAGAAGCCGCCCCGCGCGGTCGCGTGAAAAAGGGTGAGGTTTACAGTGCCGTCGTGGTACGTACCGCTAAAGGGGTCCGCCGTGCGGACGGCTCCTTGATCAAGTTTGACGGCAATGCGGCCGTTCTGCTCAATGCCAAACTCGAGCCCATTGGTACGCGCATTTTCGGCCCGGTGACGCGTGAACTGCGCACTGAGCGCTTCATGAAGATCGTGTCTCTGGCGCCTGAGGTTCTTTGAGCCCTGCTCTGAGCTGTCGAAAAAGGATTTGTGATGAACAAGATTCGCAAAGATGACGAAGTGATTGTCATTGCTGGCAGCGACAAGGGTCGCCGCGGCAAAGTGGCGGCGCGTGTGGATGCCGACCACATCGTGGTCGAGGGCGTGCACACGGTCAAGAAGAATGTGCGCCCCAATCCGATGAAGGGCGAGGCGGGTGGCGTGGTGTCCCGCGACCTGGCGATTCATCAAAGCAATGTGGCTATTTACAACCCCGCGACCGGCAAGGCGGATCGCGTCGGCTTCAAGACTCTGGATGATGGCGTCAAAGTGCGCGTCTTCAAATCCAGTGGCGAGCAGATCAAGGGCTGACCGGAGGATTTATGTCGCGCCTGCAGACGATTTACAAAGACAAAGTCGTGCCCGAATTGATGGCCAAGTTTGGTTACAAGTCGGTCATGGAGGTGCCCCGCCTGACCAAGGTAACGCTCAATATGGGTGTGTCCGAAGCGGTGGCTGATAAAAAAGTGATGGAGCATGCGGTGGGTGATCTCACCAAGATCGCGGGCCAAAAACCGGTTGTGACCAAGTCGCGCAAGGCGATTGCCGGATTCAAAATCCGCGAAAACCTGCCGATCGGTTGCATGGTGACCTTGCGTGGTGGTCGCATGTACGACTTCCTCGATCGTTTTGTGACCATCGCCCTGCCGCGTGTGCGCGATTTCCGCGGCATCTCCGCGCGTGCTTTCGATGGTCGCGGCAACTACAACATCGGGGTCAAAGAGCAGATCATCTTCCCGGAAATCGAGTACGACAAGATCGACGCGCTGCGTGGTCTGAATATCAGCGTGACCACGACGGCGAAAACCGACGAGGAGTGCAAGGCCTTGCTTGCCGCGCTCCGCTTCCCTTTCAAGAACTGAAGAATCATCATGGCCAAACTGTCCCTGATCAACCGCGAAAAGAAGCGCGAAAACTTGGTTGCAAAATTTGCGCCGAAGCGTGCTGAACTGCAGGCTATCGTTGATGACGCCTCCAGGTCCTTTGAAGAGCGCCACGAGGCGCGCTTGAAGATTCAGCAGATGCCGCGCAATTCCAGCCCGACCCGACTGCGCAATCGCTGCGCCATCACCGGCCGACCGCGCGGCACTTTCCGCCAGTTCGGGTTGTCGCGCAGCAAGATTCGCGAGCTGGCGTTCCGCGGGGAAATCCCCGGCGTGACCAAATCCAGCTGGTAATCGGTCATACAGACAAGTTGAGTTCGGTTCTCACGTATCGATTTTGCGTTGCTTGCCGACTAGACGCCAAAAGTTTTTAGGAGAGTATTGATGAGCATGAGTGATCCCATCGCCGACATGCTGACGCGGATTCGTAACGCGCAGATGGTCGAGAAGGCGAAGGTAACGATGCCAGCTTCCAAGATCAAGGCTGCAATCGCTCAGGTCCTGCACGAAGAGGGCTATATCGACGGCTTCAATATCCGTCGTGAGAGTGATGCCAAGGCCAATCTTGAGATTTCGTTGAAGTACTACGCGGGCAAGCCGGTGATCGAGCGCCTCGAGCGCGTCAGTCGCCCGGGCCTGCGGGTCTATCGCGGCAAAGAAGCCATTCCCCAGGTGATGAATGGCCTGGGCGTTGCCATCGTTTCGACTCCCCGCGGGCTGATGACCGACCGCAAGGCGCGTCAAGTCGGTGTGGGTGGTGAAGTTCTCTGCTACGTCGCTTAAGGAGAGAACAGACATGTCACGTATTGCCAACAATCCGGTTTCAGTGCCGGCAGGTGTTGAGGTCAGCCTCAGTGCCGAGACCATCGCCATCAAGGGCGGGCTCGGCAAGCTGGAGCGCGCCCAGTACGCCGGCGTGCGGATCGCTCAGGAGAATGGGGAGCTGACTTTCGCCCCGGCCGACGAGTCTCGCGAGTCGCATGCCATGTCGGGAACCATGCGTGCCCTGGTTGCGGGCATGGTTCACGGCGTGTCCAAGGGTTTTGAGCGCAAGCTCACCCTGGTGGGCGTGGGCTTCAAGGCTCAGGCTCAAGGCGACAAGTTGAATCTTTCGCTGGGTTTTTCCCATCCCATCGTCAAGGACATGCCTGAGGGCATCAAGGTCGAAACGCCGACTCCCACCGAGATCGTCATCAAGGGTGTGGACAAGCAACTCGTTGGCCAGATCGCTGCCGAAGTTCGCGCCTATCGTCCGCCTGAGCCCTACAAGGGCAAGGGCGTGCGTTATGCCGACGAAGTGGTGGTGATCAAGGAAACCAAGAAGAAGTAAGGGCCAGGATCATGATCAGCAAAAACATTTCCCGCCTGCGCCGCGCCCAGGCAACTCGCCGCCGTATCGCGCGGCTGCGCGTGGTTCGCCTGTCGGTGCATCGCACCAATCAGCATATTTACGCCAACATCATTTCCGCCGAGGGCGACCGCGTGCTCGCCTCTGCATCAACCGTGGAAGCGGAAGTTCGCAGACAACTCAGCGGGCATGGCGGCAACCTCGCGGCTGCGGTTGTTGTGGGCGCTCGTATTGCCGAGAAGGCCAAGGCGGTCGGCATCGACACCGTCGCTTTCGACCGTTCGGGTTTTCGCTTTCATGGGCGCGTCAAGGCGCTCGCTGAGGCTGCGCGTGAAGCCGGCCTGAAGTTCTGAGAACGAGCACATCATGGCTAAAGTTCAAAACAAGTTTGCCAACGAAGCGCGCGACGACGGTCTGCGCGAGAAGATGATTGCGGTCAACCGCGTCACCAAAGTCGTCAAGGGCGGTCGTATTCTCGGTTTCGCCGCCTTGACCGTGGTGGGCGACGGCGATGGCCGCATCGGCATGGGTAAAGGCAAGGCGCGTGAAGTGCCTGTGGCCGTTCAAAAGGCCATGGAGCAAGCGCGTCGCAATATGGTGAAAGTGCCCCTGAAGGGCGGCACGCTGCACCACAAGGTGATGGGCCAGCATGGCGCTTCCAACGTGATGATGCTGCCTGCTGTGCAGGGTACGGGCATCATCGCGGGTGGCCCGATGCGCGCCATGTTCGAAGTGCTGGGTGTGACCGATGTTGTGGCCAAGAGCCACGGTTCGTCCAACCCGTACAACATGGTTCGTGCAACGCTTGACGCTTTGACCAATATGAACTCCGCTCAGGAGATCGCCATGAAGCGTGGCAAGACCGTTGAAGAAATTCTGGGTTGAACATCATGAGTGACAAGAAAACCATCAAGGTCAAGCTGGTTCGCAGCGTGATCGGTACGCGCGATTCGCATCGTGCGACGGTGCGTGGCCTCGGTCTGCGCAAACTGGGCAGCGTGCGTGAGCTGGAAGACACCGCGGCCGTGCGCGGCATGGTCCGCAAGGTCAGTTATCTGGTTGAAATCTGCGCATAAAGCCGACTAGGGTCGGACGCGAGTCAGCCGCCGATCCAGTATCGCTTTACGAGCAACAGCAGAATTTGTGAAATTCGCGATTAGTGAGATTCAATATGCAACTCAACACCCTCAAACCCGCCGCCGGCGCCAAGCACGCCAAGCGCCGCGTTGGCCGCGGAATTGGATCGGGTCTTGGTAAGACCGCAGGTCGCGGTCACAAGGGCCAAAAATCGCGTTCGGGCGGTTTCCACAAGGTGGGCTTCGAAGGCGGTCAAATGCCCTTGCAGCGCCGCCTGCCCAAGCGTGGCTTCAAGTCGCCGATTGCGCGCTACAGCGCGCAGGTCACGCTGGCTGATCTGAACCGCATGCAGGAAGACGAAATCGACATGCTCACGCTCAAGGCTCACGGTCTGGTGCCTGACCTGTCGCGTACCGTCAAGGTCATCGCTTCGGGTCAGCTCGCTCGCGCTGTCAAACTGCAGGGCATTCTGGCATCCAAGGGCGCACGCAGCGCCATCGAAGCGGCCGGCGGAAGTATCGCTGAAGTCGCAGCAGCCTGAGCGGACGTCTCGACATGGCCAGCACAGGCGTGATTCAGCAGGGTAAGTACGGCGACCTTGGTCGTCGTCTACTGTTCCTGCTCGGCGCACTGGTGGTGTACCGCATCGGTGCACACATCCCTGTGCCCGGAATCGATCCGACGCATTTGAAGCAACTTTTCCAGAACAATTCGAGCGGCATTCTGGGTCTGTTCAATATGTTCTCGGGTGGAGCGCTGGCACGCTTCACGGTGTTTGCTTTGGGGATCATGCCGTACATTTCAGCGTCGATCATCATGCAATTGCTCACCTACGTCGTGCCCTCGCTTGAGGCGCTCAAAAAGGAAGGTGAGGCAGGGCGGCGCAAGACGACGCAGTACACGCGCTATTTCACCTTGGTGCTGGCGCTTTTTCAGTCCTTCGGTATTGCAGTGGCTCTGCAGGCTTCTCCTGGTTTGGTCATCAGTCCTGGCATCGGTTTTCAGCTCTCAGCCGTGCTAACCCTGACGTCTGGCACCATGTTTCTGATGTGGCTGGGTGAGCAAATCACCGAGCGCGGTCTGGGCAATGGTATTTCGATCATTATTTTCGCGGGTATTGTGGCTGGTTTGCCCTCCGCGATCGCCGGTCTGATGGAGTTGGTCAGTACGGGCGCGATGAGTGTATTGGTAGCGCTGTTCGTCTTGGCCATCGTGGTGCTGGTGACCTACTTCGTAGTATTTGTCGAGCGGGGTCAGCGCAAGATTCTGGTGAACTACGCGCGGCGGCAGGTGGGTAACAAGGTCTATGGCGGGCAAAGCTCGCACCTGCCCCTGAAGTTGAATATGGCAGGTGTGATCCCGCCGATTTTTGCGTCCTCCATCATTCTGCTTCCGGCAACGGCGGTGAGCTGGTTTGGCGCCGCCAAAGGAATGGGCTGGTTGAAGGATATTTCAGGCGCCCTTTCGCCAGGGCAACCGCTCTACATTCTGTTGTACGCCGCTGCGATCATTTTCTTTGCGTTTTTCTACACGGCCCTGGTTTTCAATAGTCGCGAAACCGCAGACCAGCTCAAAAAAGGTGGGGCGTTCATTCCCGGCATTCGTCCGGGTGAGCAGACCGCCAAATTCATTGACAAGGTGTTGATGCGTCTGACGTTGGTGGGTGCGATTTACATCACTTTGGTCTGCCTGCTGCCGGAGTTTCTTGTATTGAAATACAATGTGCCGTTCAGTTTTGGTGGAACTTCGCTGCTGATTATTGTGGTGGTCACCATGGATTTCATGGCGCAAGTCCAGGCTTATGCCATGTCGCATCAGTACGATGCCCTGCTGAAAAAAGCCAATTTCAAATCGGGTCTTGGCGGGGCGCGTTAACGGAGTTTTATGGCCAAGGACGATGTCATTCAGATGCAGGGAGAGATTCTCGAAAATCTCCCGAACGCAACCTTCCGCGTCAAGCTGGAAAACGGCCACACGGTTTTGGGGCATATTTCTGGAAAAATGCGCATGCATTACATCCGCATTCTTCCGGGCGACAAGGTCACGGTTGAGCTGACGCCCTACGATTTGTCACGTGCGCGGATTGTGTTCCGTGCCAAGTAACGGTAAGAGAGGATCATCATGAGAGTGAGCGCATCGGTTAAAAAAATGTGCCGTAATTGCAGGATTATTCGTCGCAAAGGTGTTGTGCGCGTGATTTGCACTGACCCGCGTCACAAGCAGCGCCAGGGTTGAACCCAAATCATTTTTTGAAGTTCGAGGTATTCAATGGCACGTATTGCTGGTATTAACATTCCGCCACATCAACACTCCGAAATCGGCCTCACGGCGATTTACGGCATTGGTCGCACCACCGCGCGCGCCATTTGTGATGCTTCGGGCGTTCCCTACAACAAGCGGATCAAGGATCTGTCTGACGCCGAACTGGAGAAGGTGCGCGATGCCATCGGCAAGCTCACTATCGAGGGTGACCTGCGTCGCGAGATCTCCGTGAACATCAAGCGCCTGATGGATCTGGGTTGCTATCGTGGCTTCCGCCATCGTCGCGGTCTGCCCGTGCGTGGTCAGCGCACCCGTACCAATGCCCGCACCCGCAAGGGACCGCGCAAGGGCAGCATCACGCTGAAGAAATAAGTAAGGAACATTGCAAATGGCTAAACCGTCTTCCCAGAACTCCGCAGCCCAGCGCGCCCGTAAGAAGGTTCGCAAGAACGTCTCTGACGGCATTGCGCACGTTCACGCGTCGTTCAACAACACCATCATCACCATCACCGATCGTCAGGGCAATGCGCTGTCGGCATCGTCTGCGGGTGCGCAAGGCTTCAAGGGTTCGCGCAAATCCACGCCGTTTGCGGCGCAGGTTGCGGCCGAACAGGCGGGACGCGTGGCGCTGGAATACGGCATCAAGAACCTGGAAGTCTTGATCAAAGGCCCGGGCCCGGGGCGTGAGTCGTCGGTGCGCGCACTGAACAACCTCGGCATCAAGGTCACGCTGATCGAAGATGTGACGCCGATCCCGCACAACGGCTGCCGCCCGCCAAAGCGCCGCCGCGTCTGATTTTTGTTGAACTATCCCCGCGCCCTTTGGCTGTCCAGACGGCCTTGGGCGCGTTTTCAAGCCCACTGCCCGCATGCTCGGGCTCCCATGCAATTCATGGCATGGCAGTATTGAAAGGAATTCCAAGTGGCTCGTTTTATTGGCGCCAAAGGCAAACTCACCCGCCGCGAAGGCGCAGACCTCTTTCTCAAGAGCGCGCGTCGCGGTATTGACTCCAAGGTCAAGCTCGAAACCAAACCGGGTCAGCACGGCCGCACTTCCGGTGCTCGCACGTCCGACTACGGCAAGCAACTGCGTGAAAAGCAGAAGGTCAAGCGGATGTATGGCGTGCTTGAGCGTCAGTTCCGTCGTTATTACGAAGAAGCGCAACGCCGCTCTGGCAATACCGGCACCAATTTGTTGATGCTGCTGGAATCGCGCCTGGACAATGTGGTGTATCGCATGGGTTACGGCTCGACCCGTGCTGAAGCGCGCCAGTTGGTCAGCCATCGCTCGATCACCGTCAACGGCAAGGTGTTGAACATCCCCTCGGCGCTGGTGAAGACGGGCGACGTGGTCGCGGTGCGTGAAAAGTCGCGCAATCAGGCCCGCATTCAGGAATCCGTGAAGCTGGCTGAGTCGAATGGCTTCCCTGCCTGGGTGCAGGTGGATGGCGCCAAGATGGAAGGCGTCTTCAAGAAGGCCCCGGACCGCGATGAATTCGCCAACGACATCAACGAGTCGCTGATCATCGAGTTGTACTCACGTTAATTTTTATCCACGCCCCGGACTCCCGGGGTGTGTTCGCGCCTTGCCCACGCTGGCAGCGGCCGCTCACCTCAGCCTTATCCGCGTAACGTGCGGAGGGTATTGAACAGGAAGCCTCATGCAAACTGCACTTCTTCGCCCCAAGTCGATTCAGGTCGAACCTCTCGGTCACAACCGTTCCAAAGTGGTGCTCGAACCTTTCGAGCGCGGCTACGGACACACCCTTGGCAACGCGCTGCGCCGCGTCATGCTGTCGTCGCTGGTGGGTTACGCGCCGACCGAGGTCAGCATCAACGGCGTGCTCCACGAGTACTCCGTGGTCGACGGCCTGCAGGAAGATGTGATCGGCGTGCTGCTCAACCTCAAAGGCGTGGTGCTCAAGCTGCACAACCGTGACGAAGTCACCCTTTCGCTGCGCAAGGAAGGCGAAGGCGTGGTGACTGCTGCTGACATCCAGACGCCTCACGATGTCGAGATCATCAATCCGGATCACGTGATCGCGCATCTGTCGCAAGGCGGCAAGCTCGACATGCAGATCAAGGTCGAAAAAGGGCGCGGCTATGTCCCCGGCACCCTGCGCAACTTCGGCGAAGAAGGCGGCAAGAGCATTGGTCATATCGTGCTCGATGCTTCGTTCTCGCCCGTGCGCCGCGTCAGCTATGCCGTCGAAAGCGCCCGCGTCGAGCAGCGTACCGATCTGGACAAGCTGGTCATGGAAATCGAGACCAACGGCGTGATCAGCGCGGAAGAAGCCATTCGTTCGTCTGCGCGCATTCTGGTTGAGCAGTTGTCGGTGTTCGCCAGCCTGGAAGGCGCCGAGACGACGGAGGCCGCCGAGGCGGCTGCGGGTGGACAGACTTACGATCCGATCCTGCTGCGCCCGGTTGACGAGCTCGAACTGACGGTACGCTCGGCCAACTGCCTCAAGGCCGAGAACATCTATTACATCGGCGACCTGATTCAGCGCAGCGAAACCGAACTGCTCAAGACCCCCAACCTGGGCCGCAAGTCGCTCAACGAAATCAAGGAAGTGCTCGCCGCGCGCGGCTTGACGCTGGGCATGAAGCTCGACAACTGGCCGCCCAGCGGCCTGGACAAGCGCTGAGCAAACCTCGTTCATCAAGCTCGTTGACTACAAGTTTTTTGATTGCAAGTTTCGCCGGGTGGAGTACCCGGCAGTGCAGGGCCAGTACCTGATCCGGCTGGCCTGATTCATAAGGAAAGGAAAGCACCATGCGCCACGGAAACGGACTTCGCAAACTCAATCGCACCTCCAGCCATCGCAAGGCCATGTTTCGCAACATGGCCAACTCGCTGATCGAGCACGAGGCCATCAAAACCACGCTGCCCAAGGCCAAGGAATTGCGCGCCGTGGTCGAGCCCCTGATCACCCTGGGTAAAAAGCCCTCGCTGGCCAATCGCCGTCTGGCGTTTGACCGCCTGCGCAACCGGGACTCTGTGGCCAAGCTGTTCAACGTGCTCGGTCCCCGTTATCAGACTCGTCCAGGCGGCTACACACGCACGCTGAAGTTCGGCTTCCGCGTCGGTGACAACGCACCGATGGCTCTGATCGAACTCGTTGACCGGCCCGACGTGGACGTTGCGCCGGTCGAAGACAAGTCGGAATAAGCCAGGCGGAAACTAAAAATATCGGCGGGCCTTCTCGCCGCCATCCTGAAAAGCGCCCGCAGTTGCGGGCGTTTTTCATGGCCGAAGCAGTTTTCACAGCGAGCCCGTAGCATGTCCACCATGCCAGAAAGCACTGCCCGCCTGCCCGATACACCCGCTCTCTCCGTGCTGCTTGAACTCGATCAGGTCTATAAAAGCTATGGGCAGCTGCAGGTGGTCGATGGCCTGAGTCTGCGGCTGTCGCGCGGCGAGTGTTACGGCATCATCGGACCTAACGGCGCCGGAAAAACCACCACCATTCAGCTTTGCCTCGGCCTGGCGCGGCCAGACCGCGGGCAGATTCGGCTGATGGGGCAGCCCGTGCCGCAGGCGGCCCGGCAGGCCCGCCTGCGTGTGGGGGTGGTGACGCAGTTCGACAGCCTCGATCCCGACTTCACGGTGGAAGAAAACCTGTTGGTCTTTGGTCGTTACTTCGGCTTGCGCGACGCCGAGTTGCGTCCGCGTCTGCCGCAGTTGCTGGCGTTCGCCGCGCTCGAATCCAAAGCGCAGGCGCGCATCAGCGAGTTGTCCGGGGGCATGCGGCGGCGGCTGAGTCTGGCACGCGCGCTGGTCAATGATCCGGATCTGATCTTCCTGGACGAGCCGACCACCGGCCTCGATCCGCAGGCCCGCCACCTGATCTGGGAGCGCCTCAAGGTGCTGACCGCGCAGGGCAAATCGCTCCTGCTCACGACGCATTTCATGGACGAGGCCGAACGCCTGTGTCATCGCATTCTGGTGCTCGACCACGGTC
Source organism: Thiomonas intermedia (assembly GCA_020722545.1). Taxonomy (GTDB): domain Bacteria; phylum Pseudomonadota; class Gammaproteobacteria; order Burkholderiales; family Burkholderiaceae_C; genus Thiomonas; species Thiomonas intermedia_B. The sequence continues at coordinate 10,223 of DYKQ01000012.1, forward strand.
GCCGCATTGCGGAAGACACGCCCCGCGGCCTGATCGCCGCCCAGGTCGAAGCCGAAGTCATCGAGATGGACGGCGAGGGGCTCGACGCTGCAGAGCAATTGCTGCGCCCGCATGTGCAACGCCTGGAGCGCAGCGGCGATGGCTTGTTCGCCTACATGACGCACGGCGCCGAGGCCTTGCGCGCGCTGGAGGCGCTGCCCGGCCTGCGGGTCTTGCACCGCCGCGCCAATCTCGAAGACGTTTTCCTCAAGCTCACCGGACGGCAGCTGCGCGATTGACCCCGCGCGCGCCCGACCTGCCGATGCCCCATGTCTGATCTCACTCTGCTTGAGCGCCACAGGTGGCGCTTTTTCCCCATTTGGCAGCGCAACTTTCTGGTGTGGAAGAAGCTCGCCGTTCCCAGTCTGATCGGCAATATCGCGGAGCCTCTGATCACTCTTTTGGCCTTTGGGTTTGGCGTGGGCGCCCTGGTCGGCACGGTACATGGCGTGCCCTACATCCAGTTTCTCGCTTCAGGCGCGATCTGCATGAGCGTGATGATGGCCGCCAGTTTCGAGGCGCTGTATTCCGCGTTTTCGCGCATGCATGTGCAAAAAACCTGGGACGCCATCCGCGTCACCCCCACCTCTCTCGACGACGTGCTGCTGGGCGAACTCACCTGGGCGGCGACCAAGTCCGTGTTCAGCGGCGTAGCCATTCTTGCGGTCATCGTGGTTCTGGGCATCAGTCGGCAGTGGACGCTGCTCATCGCGCCGCCCTTGCTGCTGCTCACCGGGCTGGTGTTTTCCGCCATCGGTCTCATCGTCAACGCCAAGGCGCGCGGTTACGACTTTTTCACCTACTACTTCACCCTGATACTCACGCCGATGACGTTTCTGTCCGGCGTGTATTTTCCGCTGACCGCGCTGCCGCAGCCGCTGCAGTGGCTGGCGCAGGTGCTGCCCCTGAACGCCGCAGTCGAACTGGTGCGCCCGCTGTTTTTCGGACAATTCGACCCGCAGGGGGGGCTGCATCTGGCCGTGCTGGTGTTTGATTTGCTGCTGGCCTGGTGGGTGGCGCGCACGCTGACGCAGCGACGCTTTCGGGCCTGAGGGCGCCCCAGCGCCGATGCCGGGCAATTCAGCGGGTGCAGCAGGGCAAGCCCTAAGGCATTCAAATATGCCACTGGACTTATATTTCAACTTCCACGCGCTGCGCGACGCCTGATGGGCTGTCAGGATCTCACGCGGCACGCGACCAAACCATAAGACAAGGGAGACCGTTCATGCGCCACAGCATTCCATCCACTTCGCGAGCGCCGCGTTTCTGGGCAGGGCTCAGTCGGGCTCTGCTGGGCTTTTTCCTGCTCTGGGCCGGCGTTTTGCTGCCCGCGGCGCACGCTCAGCAGGCCGATTTCCTGCCCCCGGACGAAGCCTTCCAGTTCACTGCCAAAGTGCAGAATGCCAAGACGGTGCTGCTGCAGTTCAAGGCGCACGACGGGTATTACCTGTACCAGGAGCGATTCCATTTTGAGTCACAGACGCCGGGCGTGGAACTCGGCAAGCCAGAATTTCCTCCGGCGCACAAGATCTTCGATAAAAACCTCGGCCACGAGGTGTTTCATTACCGCGGACTGGTGCCGATTCCCCTGCCCGTGCTCAAGGCGCCGGCCACCTTCAAGATGTTGGTGACGTATCAGGGCTGCGCCGACGCGGGGCTTTGCTACCCGCCGATCGAAAAGCTCGCCACCGTCAGTCTCAGCGGGTTTGGCGGCAACGCAACGGTGAGCATTTCCGAACCCAACGACGACAGCGGCAGCGCACCCGCGGCAAGCGGCAGCGAAGCCAGCGGCCTGGTACAGGGCTTGATGGCTGGCGCCAGTGCGGCACAACCGGCGGCCTCTGCTTCCGCCGCAGTGGCGCCAGCTCCGGCTGCAACGGCATCGGCCTCCACCGCTCCGGCTGCAACGGCCGCGGTCGCTCAGGGTGGCGATTCGTCGCGCATTGGTCAGGCGCTGGCGTCGGGCAGCCTGCTCAGCATCATTCCCATGTTCCTGGTGTTTGGTCTGCTGCTGGCCTTCACGCCCTGCGTGCTGCCGATGATTCCCATTCTGTCGAGCATCATCGTGGGGCAGGGTGACAAAGTGTCCCGCGGGCGCGGCTTCGCCCTGGCCGTGGCCTATTCGCTGGGCATGGCCATTGTGTACACGGCCTTTGGCGTGGCGGCCGGTCTGCTCGGCCAAGGGCTGGCGGCCTCGTTGCAGAACCCCTGGGTGCTGTCGGTCTTCGCCTTGCTGCTCGTGGTGCTGTCGCTGTCGATGTTCGGTTTCTACGAACTGCAAGTGCCCAGCAGTCTGCAGAGCAAGTTGTCGTCCACCTCCGACAAGATGCAGGGCGGACACTTCGCCGGGGTTTTCATCATGGGTGGCATTTCCGCGCTCATCGTCGGGCCCTGCGTGGCCGCGCCGCTGGCTGGCGCCCTGCTCTACATCAGCCAGACCGGCAACGCGCTCATCGGCGGGGTGGCGCTGTTCTCGCTGGCGGCGGGCATGAGCGTGCCCTTGCTGCTGGTCGGTCTGGGCGCGGGCGCCTTGCTGCCCAGGGCGGGCGGATGGATGAACGGCGTCAAGGCCTTTTTCGGCGTGCTGCTCATCGCCACCGCGCTGTACATGATCGCCCCGGTTCTGCCGACCTGGCTGCTGATGGTGCTGTGGGCTCTGCTTTTCCTCATCAGCGCCAGCTTCCTGCGGGCGTTCGACCGGCTGCCCGACGAGGCTTCGGGATGGAAGCGGCTGTTCAAGGGCTTCGGCGTGGCGCTGGCCGTGGCGGGCGCGGCGCTGATCGTCGGTCTGGCGGCGGGCAACCGCAATCTGCTGCAGCCGCTTGCCGGGCTGGGCGGCGGCGCAGCGGGCGCCGTGAGCGCAGCGCCTGCGGTGCAGTTTCAGCGCATTCACACGGTGGCCGATCTCGACCGCGTGGTCGCCAGCAGCAGCAAGCCGGTGATGCTCGACTTCTACGCCGACTGGTGCGTGTCGTGCAAGGAGATGGAGCACTTCACCTTCACCGATCCGGCGGTGGCGCAGCAGATGGCGGGCTTTACGCTGATTCAGGCCGACGTGACGAACAACACCGCCGACGACAAGGCGTTGCTCAAGCGCTTCCAGCTGTTCGGCCCGCCGGGCATCATCTTTTTCAAGGACGGCAAGGAAGTGGGCCGCGTGGTGGGCTTCGAGGATGCCAAGACCTTCCTGGCGTCGATGCAGCGCGCGGGGGTTTGAATCAAGCGACGACCAGAGCGACCAAGGTGGCTTTGTTCACAGCTTTTCACGCCGCTGCCACTTCCACCAGACAGTCGTAGAAGCACGGCCCGGCGCCCAGGTCGGTCAGGCGCTGGTGGGTGAGGGCATTGACGTTGTTGCCATCGGAGGAGAGCTTGCGCCACCAGATGCCCAGAGCGACGATCTGGCCGGGGCGCGTGCGGGCGCTGACGCGGGCGCGGAAGAGGCTGGCGCCGCGGCCGTTGAAGGCGCGCACGCTCTGGCCATCGACGATGTTGCGCGCTGCGGCGTCTTCCGGGTGGATGAGCAGCGCGGGTTCGCCTTCGAGCTTGCGCAGGCTGTCCACGTTCACGAAGCTGGAGTTGAGGAAGTTGCGCGCCGGCGGAGAGATCATCGCCAGCGGGTAGCGCGTGGCAAGCTCCGGTGCGGAGGCGGCGGACTCAAAGGGCAACAGCACTTCGGGCAAGGGGTCGCGTCCGGCGTCGGCCTCGCGCTGCGACCAGAATTCGCACTTGCCCGAAGGCGTGGGAAAACCGCCGTGGGCAAAGGGCGCGGCGGCGCCCGGCAGCTTGGCCCAGCCGCTGGTTTGCAAACTCTCCCAGTGGATGTCGCCGTTGCGCGGATCGGGCGCGATGGCCTGCGCTGCGATCTGCTCGTCGCTCTCGGCAAAGCAGGGGTCGTTGAAACCCATGCGCGCGGCCAGCAGGCGGAAGATTTCGGTGTTCGGCTTGGCCTGTCCCAGTGGCGCAATGGCCGGGTTGTTCGCCATCCAGTAGCGGTGGCCGTACGACTTGTGCACGTCCAGATGTTCGAGCTGGGTGGTGGCGGGCAGCAGGTAGTCGGCGTAGTCGGCGGTATCGGTCTGGAAATGCTCCAGCACCACGGTGAACAGATCGTCGCGGGCGAACCCGGCGCGCACCTTGTCGCCTTCGGGCGCAACCGCCAGCGGATTGCTGTTGTAGACGATCACGGCTTCGACTTTCGGGCCGAATTCCGGCGAACTCGGCCGCAGCAGATCGTCGCCGATGGTCACCATATTGAGGGTGCGCGGGGTGCGTCCGGCCAGCAGATCGGGACGTTCCAGCGCGGCGCCGTTGGCGGCGAAATGACTGGAACTCGACATCAGCAGGCCGCCGGCATCGTGCCGCCAGGCGCCCACGAGCGCCGGCAGGCAGGCGATGGTGCGCACCGCATTGGCGCCGCCGCGCACGCGCTGCAAGCCGTAATTCATGCGGATGGCCGCCGGGGTGAGCGTGCCGTAGTCGCGCGCCAGTTGGCGGATTTGCTCGGCGGGCACGCCGCAGACCTCGGCGGCGCGCTCGGGCGGCCACTCCAGCGCGCGTTCACGCAGTGCGGCAAAGCCCACGGTGTGCTGAGCGATGTAGTCGTGGTCGAGCCAGTCGTGCGCAATGAGTTCGTGCATCAAGGCATAGGCCAGCGCGGCGTCGGTGCCGGGACGCGGTTGCACATGGTCGTGGCACTTCTCGGCGGTGTCGTTGCGCCAGGGGTCGATGCACACCAGCTTGGCGCCATGGCGCTTGGCGCGCTGCGCGTAAGTCCAGAAATGCAGATTGCTGGTGATGCTGTTGCTGCCCCAGATGACGATGAGCTTGCTGTGCTCGAACTGCTCGACGTCCAGCCCCATCTTGCCGCCGATCACCGCCTTGAGCCCGGCCTCGCCCGCGGTGGAGCAGATGGTGCGGTCGAGCAGGCTGGCGCCGAGCTTGTGAAAAAAGCGCGCCGCCATGCTTTCGCTCTGCACGAAACCCAGCGTGCCGCCGTAGGAGTAGGGCAGGATGGCCTGCGGGTCGCGGGCGGCAATCTCTTTGAGCCGGGCGGCGATGTCGTCCAACGCTTCGTCCCAGCTCACCGGGGCGAACTGCCCGGCGCCTTTGGGGCCGACTCGCTTCATCGGCTGCAGCAAGCGGTCGGGGTGATAGGTGCGCTCGGTATAGCGCGACACCTTGGCGCACAGCGCGCCGTGCGTGGGGGGATGGTCGGGATCGCCGCGCACGCTGATGGCCACGCCGTCTCGCACGGTGACGAGCAGGGCGCAGGTGTCGGGGCAGTCGTGCGGGCAGGCGGCGCGCACGAGGGTGTCTTGGGCGGAGACTGCGTTGGAAGAGTCGGGCATGGCGACGGTTTTTGAAGTCAGGGAGTCAGTCCGCGAGTGTAGGCGGCAAATCCCCTGATCGCAGTTAGCGGTTGACAAAGTGGCGAGAATCGGAAATAGTACGACCGTTCGTTTTTTATCAATCCCTCCCGCACACGACAAAAATGACTGCAAGTCACTCACCGATCTCTCCGCGCCGCACGCCGCACCGAACGGCGGGCGCCAAAACGGCGGTAAAAGCGGCGGTAAAAGCGGCGGCAAAGCGCGGCGTGAGCGCAAGCCTGCCAGTCGAGCCGATCAGCAGTGGTTCGGCCAAGGGGCGGCAGACGCGGCAGGCCATCATCGACTGCGCGCTGCAGATGGCCGGGCGCATCGGGCTGGAGGGCTTGTCCATCGGGGTGCTCGCCGACCGCATGGAGATGAGCAAATCGGGCGTGTTCGCGCATTTCGGTTCGCGCGAGGAGTTGCAGATCGCCGTTATCCGCCACTATCACGACCAGTTCGAGCAGGAGGTGTTTTACCGCGCCATCGAGCAGCCGCGCGGCATGCCGCGTCTGGCGGCGATGGTGCAGCACTGGCTGCAGCGGGTCAGCGTGGAAATGGAGACCGGCTGCATCTACATCTCCAGCGCGGTGGAATTCGACGACCGCCCGGGCACGGTGCGCGATGCGCTGGTCGCCATGATCCAGACCTGGCACGACGCGGTGCGCCGCGCCATCGTGCAGGCCATCGAAATGCGCCATCTCAAGCCCGACACCGATCCGCAACAGCTCATGTTCCAGATTCACGGCTACATCCTGGCGCTGCATCACGACGCCCGGCTGCTCAAGCTGCCCAACAGCCTGGAGCTGGCCTGCCGCAGTCTTGACGCGCTGCTGCGCGACCACGCCACCCCCGAAGGATTGCCCCTGCTCTTGCCTTGCCTGGCCGCGGAAAGCGCCGCGAGCGACTCCGCCCCCCATTAAGCCCATTTTCAGCCCGTTTTTCGATTCACGATTTTCAGGAGACAGATATGCCCCAATACCACCCGCCCTTGCGAGATATGCAGTTCGTCATGCACGAAGTGCTCGACGCCACCACCCTGCTCAAGGAGCTGCCGCCCTATGCCGAGGTCGATGCCGACCTGATCAACCAAGTGTGCGAAGAGGCGGGCAAGTTCTGCAGCGAGGTGCTGCAGCCGCTCAACGCCAGCGGTGATGCCGAGGGCTGCCATTACGACGCCGCCACGCATGCCGTGACCACGCCCAAGGGTTTCAAGGCGGCGTGGGATCAGTTCGTGCAAGCGGGGTGGATCAGCCTGACGGCCGACGCCGAATTCGGCGGTCAGGGCCTGCCGCACTTGGTGGGCAGCGCAGTGCACGAGATGCTGAACGCCGCCAACCAGGCCTGGACCATGTACCCCGGTCTGACGCAGGGCGTGACCGAATTGCTGAACGCGCATGGCAGCGCCGAGCAGAAGGCGCTGTACATGCCCAAGCTGGTGGCCGGCGAGTGGACGGGCACCATGTGCCTGACCGAGCCGCATTGCGGCACCGACCTCGGCCTGATTCGCACCAAGGCCGTGCCGCAGGAAGGCGGCAGCTACAAGCTCAGCGGTCAAAAAATCTTCATCTCCAGCGGCGAACATGACCTGGCCGACAACATCATTCACATGGTGCTGGCCAAGCTGCCGGGCGCGCCTGAGGGCAGCAAGGGGATTTCTCTGTTCATCGTGCCCAAGTTCGTGCCGACTGCCGATGCGGGCGTGGGCGAGCGCAACGGCATTTTCTGCTCCGGCATCGAACACAAAATGGGCATTCACGCCAACCCCACCTGCCAGATGACGCTGGAAGACGCCACCGGCTGGATGGTGGGCGAGCCCAACAAGGGCCTGGCCGCGATGTTCGTGATGATGAACGGCGCCCGGCTCGGCGTAGGCATGCAGTCGCTTGGGCTCACCGAAGTGGCGTATCAAAACGCGCTGGCCTACGCCCGCGACCGCCTGCAGATGCGCGCCCTCACCGGGCCGAAGGCGCCCGACAAACCGGCCGATCCCATTCTGGTGCATCCCGACGTGCGCCGCATGCTGCTCACCGCGCGCGCCTGGGCCGAAGGCGGGCGCTTTCTGGCGTATTGGATTTCGCTGCTGCTCGACCAGTCGCTGCACCACCCGGACGTCGAGGTGCGCAAGGACGCCGACGACCTCGTCTCGCTGCTCACCCCCATCGTCAAGGCCTTCATCACCGACAACGGTCTGCAGGCCGCCAACGAATGCCTGCAGGTGTTCGGCGGGCACGGCTACATCCGCGAATGGGGCATGGAGCAATTCGTGCGCGACGCCCGCATCAACCTGATCTATGAAGGCACCAACACCATCCAGGCGCTCGACCTGCTGGGCCGCAAGGTGTTGATGGACGGCGGCGCGCGGCTGCGCAAGTTCGGCAAGATCCTGACCGATTTCATCGAAGAAGAAGGCGTCAACGAGGCCATGCAGGAGTTCATCAACCCGCTGGCCGATCTGGCCGACAAGGTGCAGAAACTCACCATGGAACTGGGCATGAAGGCCATGGCCGACAAGGACGAAGTCGGCGCGGCTGCCGTGCCGTATTTGCGCGTGGCCGGTCATGTGGTGTTTGCCTACGCCTTCGCCCGCATGGCGCAGGTGGCGCAGCGCAAGATGGCTGAAGGCGACGATTCGCCCTTCTACCAAGCCAAGCTGCAGACGGCGCGCTTTTACTTCGGGCGCCTGTATCCCGAATCCGCCGCCGCGATCCGCATGGCGCGCAGCGGCGCAAAGAACCTGATGGACACCGAGGCGGTGTTCGCCTGAATCCCCCGAAGGAGCTGACATGACACAGACGATACACATCCGCAAGGTTGCCGTACTTGGCGCTGGCGTGATGGGCGCGCAGATCGCGGCCCATTGCATCAACGCCCGGGTGCCGGTGGTGCTGTTCGACCTTCCTGCCAAAGAAGGCAGCAAGAACGGCATCGTGACCAAGGCCGTGGCCAACCTCAAGAAACTCAGCCCGGCGCCGCTGGGCGACGCGGCTGAGGCCGGCCTGATCACCGAGGCCAACTACGAGACCGACCTCGAACTGCTGCAGAGCTGCGATCTGGTGATCGAGGCCATTGCCGAGCGCATGGACTGGAAGCACGATCTGTACAAAAAGGTCACGCCGCATCTGGGCGCGAACACCCTCTTCGCCTCCAACACCTCGGGCCTGTCGATCACCGCATTGTCGGCAGGGTTCGACGCCGATCTGCGCAAACGCTTTTGCGGCGTGCATTTTTTCAACCCGCCGCGCTATATGCATCTGGTGGAACTCATCCCCACCGCAGACACCGACGGCGCCATTCTCGACCGGCTGGAAACCTTCCTCACCACCACCCTGGGCAAGGGCGTGGTGCGCGCCAAGGACACGCCGAACTTTGTCGCCAACCGCGTGGGCGTGTTCTCCATTCTGGCGGTGATCAAGGAGGGTGAAAAATTCGGGCTCGGCTTTGACGTCATCGACGATCTCACCGGCAGCAAACTCGGCCGCGCCAAGAGCGCGACCTTCCGCACCTCCGACGTGGTCGGCCTGGACACCATGGCCCATGTCATCAAGACCATGCAGGACACCCTGCCCGCGGATAAAGACCCCTTCGCCGCGCTCTATGCCACCCCGCCCGTGCTGGCGACGCTGGTCGCCAATGGCGCGCTGGGGCAGAAGAGCGGCGCCGGTTTCTACAAAAAGGTCGGACGCGACATCCTGAAGTTCGACCCCGCCAAGGGCGACTATGTGCCGGGCGGCGGCAAGGCCGACGAGATCGTGGTGCGCATGCTGAAAAAGCCCGCGCCCGAGCGGTTCAAGCTGCTGCGCGAATCAAGCAATCCGCAGGCGCAGTTCCTGTGGAGCATTTTCCGCGACGTGTGGCATTACGTGGCCCTGCATCTGGCCGACATCGCTGACAACGCCCGCGATCTCGACTTCGCCATCCGCTGGGGCTTCGGCTGGAACGAAGGCCCGTTCGAAAGCTGGCAGGCCGCAGGCTGGAAGCAGATCGCCGACTGGATCGCCGAAGACATCGCCGCAGGCAAGACGCTTTGCGGCGCACCGCTGCCCGCCTGGGTGAACCAGGTGGACGGCGTGCACAAACCCGAGGGTTCTTACTCGGCGGCGAACAACGCCTACATCGGTCGCTCGAAGTTGCCGGTCTATGCCCGCCAGCCGTTCAAGCAGGCCGTGCTCGGCGAGAACGCGCCCGACCCGCGCACCGCGGGCAACACCGTGTTCGAGGATGAGTCGATCCGCCTGTGGACGGCGCCCGGCGCCGACGACGTGCTGGTCGCCAGCTTCAAGACCAAGATGAACACCATCGGCCCCGGAATCATCTCCGGTCTGCACAAGGCGGTGGAACTGGCCGAAGACCGCTACAAGGGCGTGGTGGTCTGGCAGCCGACCTCGCTGTCGGGCGGGCCCTTCAGCGCCGGGGCCGATCTGCAGGCGATGATGCCCGCCTTCATGGCCGGCGGCCCCAAAGCCATCGAACCGGAAGAAAAGAAGCTGCACGATCTGATGCTCACCCTGCGCTACGCCCAGGTGCCGGTGGTGGCCGCAGTCAGCGGCATCGCCCTGGGCGGCGGCACTGAGCTGAGCGTGTATTGCGCCAAGCGCGTGGTGCATTTCGAGAGCTATATGGGCCTGGTGGAAATGGGCGTGGGCCTGATTCCGGGCGGCGGCGGCCTTGCCTATCTGGCGCGACGTGCCGCAGAGCAGGCGCAGGGCGGCGACATCCTGCATTTCCTCAAGACGGGCTTCCAGGCCGCGGCGATGGCCACGGTGGGCAAGTCGGCGCTGGAAAGTCGCAATCTGGGCTATCTGCTGCCCAGCGATGCCATCGTCATGCATGCCCACGAACTGCTGCACGTGGCGGTGGGTCAGGCGCGGGCGATGTTCGACGCGGGCTATCGTCCGCCGGTGCCCGGCCAGACTTTCCCGGTGCTCGGACGCAATGGCATCGCCACCATCCGCGCGCAATTGGTCAACATGCGCGACGGCGGCTTCATCTCCGCCTACGACGACGAGATCGCCACGCGCATCGCCACCGTGCTGTGCGGCGGCGATGTGGAAGAAGGCGCTTTGGCCGACGAGGCCACGCTGATGGCGCTGGAACGCAAGCATTTCTGCGAACTGCTCGGCCAGAGCAAGACCCAGGAACGCATCATGGGCATGTTGCAGACCGGCAAGCCGGTGCGTAACTGATCCGCCACCAGGAGAACGACATGAGCAAACAAGTTCAAGACGCCTACATCGTTGCCGCCACTCGCACGCCGGTGGGCAAGGCCCCACGCGGGCTGCTGAAAAACTATCGTTCCGACGACCTGCTGGTGCACGTCATCCGTGCGGCATTGGCGCAGGTTCCCAACCTCGATCCCAAGCTGATCGAAGACGCCATCATCGGCTGCGCCATGCCCGAGGGCGACCAGGGCATGAATGTGGCGCGCATCGGCGCGCTGCTGTCCGGCCTGCCCGACACGGTAGGCGGCGTGACCGTCAACCGTTTTTGCGCGTCGGGTTTGACGGCCGTCCAGATGGCGGCAGACCGCATCCGCGTGGGCGAGGCCGATGTGATGATCGCCGGGGGAACCGAGAGCATGAGCCGCGTGCCCATGGGCGGTTTTCATCCCAGCTTCAATCCGGCCATCTTTGCCGACAACGAGCATGTGGGCATCGCCTACGGCATGGGCATGACGGCCGAGAAGGTGGCGCAGCAATGGAAGGTGAGCCGCGAGGAACAGGACGCCTTCGCGCTGGCCTCGCACCAGAAGGCGCTGGCCGGCATTGCCGCGGGCGAGTTCAACGAAGAAATCACCCCGCTGGACATCGTCGAGAAGTTTCCCCGTCTGGGCACCGCCGAGGTGGACATCAAGACCCGCAAGATGACCGTGGACGAAGGCCCGCGCGCCGACACCACGCTCGAAGCGCTGGCCCGCCTCAAGCCGGTGTTCGCGGCCAAGGGCAGCGTGACGGCGGGCAACAGCTCGCAGACTTCCGATGGCGCGGGCGCGCTCATCTTGGTGAGCGAGAAGATTCTCAAACAGTTCAACCTTGTGCCGCTGGCGCGCTTCGTCAGCTTTGCCGTGCGCGGCGTGCCGCCGGAGATCATGGGCATCGGCCCGAAGTTCGCCATTCCTGCAGCGCTGGAAAAAGCGGGGCTCAAGCTCGACGACATCGGCTGGATCGAACTGAACGAAGCCTTCGCCGCGCAATCGCTTGCCGTGGTGAAGGATCTGGGCATCAACCCCGATGTGCTCAACCCGCTGGGCGGCGCCATCGCCTGGGGCCACCCGCTGGGCGCCACCGGCGCGGTTCGCGCGGCCACGGCGATCTACGGCATGCGTCGCCGCAAGGCCAAGTACAGCATGGTGACCATGTGCATCGGCACGGGACAGGGCGCTGCGGGCATTTTCGAAAACGTCTGATCGCCCCAGGGCCGGGCACTCCCCACCCCAACCCTCCCCACGCGTGGGGAGGGCGTGATTTCACCTCCTCCACGGCGTGGGGGCGGGAGGGGAATGGCCCGGTCCGATCCACCGCGCAGCTTGCTGCACTGCCTGGGCCCGCAGCCAACGCCCGGGCCATTTTTTTGACCGGGCTTTTTACAGGAGACAACATCATGAGTCAGGTGCAGGTGGAATTGCGCAGCGGGGTGCTGCACATCGTGTTCAATCGCCCCGAAAAAAAGAATGCGCTGACCCTGGCGATGTACGAGGCGGCCAACGAGGCCTTCGAACGCGCCGCTACCGACGCGGAAGTCAAGGCGGTGCTGATCGCAGGCGAAGGCGGCAGCTTCACCGCGGGCAATGATCTGCAGGACTTTCTCTCGGCGCCGCCGCAGGGCGAGGAAGCGCCGGTGCTGCAGTTTTTGCGCCATCTCGCCGGGCTGGACAAACCGCTGGTCGCAGCCGCCCAAGGCTTTGCCGTCGGCGTGGGCACAACGCTGCTGATGCATTGCGATCTGGTCTATGCCGCCGATGACGCGCAGTTCGTGCTGCCTTTCGTGCATCTGGGTCTGTGCCCCGAGGCGGCGTCCAGCCTGCTGCTGCCGCAGATCGCCGGTTACCAGCGCGCAGCCGAAAAGCTCTTGCTGGGCGAACCGTTCGACGCCGCCGAGGCCTTGAGCATGGGACTGGTCAACCGCGTGCTGCCTGCAGAAAGTCTGCGTGAATTTGCCGTGGCGCAGGCCGAAAAATTCACTCGTCTGCCTGCGCCCTCGGTGCGGGCGACCAAGCGCCTGCTCAAAGGCCTGGGCGATCAGGGGCCGCAGGCGGTGCTGGCGCGCATGCGCTCGGAAGAGGCGGTGTTTCAGGCGCTGCTGGGCGCACCGGCTGCGCGCGAGGCGATGATGGCGTTTTTGCAAAAGCGCAAGCCCGACTTCTCGTCCATCACCTGAGTTTAAATTCCACCGGCGTAGTCATTCTGCCGCCAGGCTTCGAACACGGCGACAGCCACCGAGTTCGACAGATTGAGGCTGCGCTGGCCTTCGCGCATGGGCAGCCGCAGTCGTTGCGTCGGGGCGAATTGCTCGCGCACCGCATCGGACAGGCCGCGAGTTTCGGCGCCAAAGACAAAACAATCGCCCGGCTCGAAGCGCACGGAGCCGATCAACCGACTGCCGCGCGTGGTGAAGGCGAACAGGCGCTCGGGGCGCGGCTGCAGCGTTTGCATCAACGCGTCCCAACTGGCGTGCGTTTGCAGCGTGGCGTATTCGTGATAGTCGAGCCCGGCGCGGCGGAGCTGTTTGTCATCCAGCGAAAAACCCAGCGGTTCAACCAGGTGCAGGGTGCAGCCGGTATTGGCGCACAGGCGGATGATGTTGCCGGTGTTGGGCGGAATTTCGGGCTCGACAAGAACGATGTGGAACATGGGTCGCAGGGCGGCAGATCAACGGAAGATCAGGGGGTGGAATCGCGGGGAGTGCGCAAGGCGATGGCGACCCAGACCGCTGCGGCGCCCTGGCGCAGCAGCACCCGGGTGGCTTCATGCAGCGTGGCGCCTGAGGTCATCACATCGTCCACCAGCAGCAGGGTCTGGCCGTCCCAGCGGGTATCGCAGGCGTAGGCGCCGCGGATGTTGCGGCTGCGCGCGTGCAGCGGCAGGCTGCTTTGCGCGGCGCTATGCCGCAGCCGCTGCAGCGCGTAGGCATCGCCAGGGCGGTTCAGCGTGGCAGCGATGCGCCGCGCCATTTCCCACGCGGGGTTGAAGCCGCGCTCCAGCAGGCGCTCGCGCGAAAGCGGTACGGGCAGAATGTGGTCGGGCAGAGGCATGTCGGCTTGCGCCCAGCGCGCACCGAGCAGGTCGCCAAACCAGCGGCCCAGCGCGGGTTCTGCGCCGAACTTCATGCGCAGAATGAACTGATCGTTGGGAAATCGATAGTCGCCCAGCGCCAGGGCGCCCGCCCACCGCGGGGGATGCAGCAGACACTGGCCGCAGACCTGTCCCTCTTGCGCCACCGCCACCGCGCAGCGCGGGCAGCGTGGACGCAGGGGCAGGTCTTCATGCAGGCAATCGTCGCACAGCGGCTGACTGCTGCGCGCGTCGCAATGGGCGCAGCGACCGGGCCAGAGCGCAGACCAGCGCGAGGCAGGCAAAATAGGATGCTCAAGTGCGGACATCGCCGCACTATATCGCCCGCGCCTGCGGTGTCGCCGCCTTCGTCGCAGTCCCTTGAATGAGCTGATGGATCGCCCCGATCAAATCCTTGCCGCACAACAACAGGCCCGCTGGCTGGCGGCTGCGGCCTGCGCGCGTGATCGCCTGGCGCGCTGGCCCGCGCCCTTCATCTGGCAGGAAGCCGCGCGCCGCATGGCCGAACGTCTGCCTTTGCTGCGGGCGCAGGCGCAGCGCGTGCTCGACGCGGGCTGTGCCTGGGGCGATGGGCTCGACTTGCTGCAAAAGCAGTATCCCGCCGCGCTGATTCTGGGCTACGAGCCCTCGCCCCTGCTGGCGCAACTGGCTTCGAAGCGGTTTGCTCGTGCGGGTCTGGCGCGCTGGTTCGGGCGACCGAGCCGGGTGCAGGTGCAGGCGGTGGATGCGGCAGACCCCGAATATCCCGCGCAGGCCGACGTGCTGTGGTCCAACCTTTATCTCGATTGGCGCCATGACCGCATGCGGGTGCTCGAAGCCTGGCGGCGGCAGCTCCAGCCCGAAGGGGCGCTGTTTTTCACCACCTTCGGGCCCGATACGCTCAAGGAGCTTGGCGAGGTGTGCCGCACCCTCGGCCATTCCTCGCGGCCCATGGCGTTCACCGACATGCACGACCTGGGCGACGAACTGGTGCAGGCCGGATTTGCCGACCCGGTGATGGATATGGAGATGGTGCGCATGACCTGGCCGTCGGCGCAGGCGGCGCTGACCGAGCTGCGCGCACTCGGCGCCGTGCCTCACGCCGCGCATACGCGAGGCCTGCGCACGCCGCGGGCCTGGCAGGCTCTGGTCGATGCCCTGAACGCCACAGCGCTGGCGGATGGCCGCGTCACCCTGTCTTTCGAACTGGTCTATGGACACGCTTTCCGTCCGCGCACCGAGCGGGCACGGGCCGGAGTGGCCACTTTCGGCGTCGAACAATTGCGCAACACTGCGCGTCAACCCGGATTGCCGACCCGTGCCCATCGGGGCTAAAACTGCGGCAAATCGTCGCGATGGATGGCGGTTACATAGATGGATCAAAATGTAACTTGTCCATATTGATCTGGCGCAAAATCAGATCAACTGATGCCTTGATTTTCGATGCGTCATTCTGTCGCACCTATAATCGCCCACTTCTACAGACCCGTCATGGCTTGGCTCAGATGCCGGATTGTGACCTCGATTGACGCAAATGCACCACGCTGATCTTCCGCAAAGCGCATCCAGCCTCCCGCCGCAGGATGTTCCTGCCGTCGAGGCTGCGGTGGCGCTTGAGCAGGCGTGCGACCAAGCGCCCTATCGGGAGTCGGGCGATGGCTGGATGCGCGACTGGGTGTTTCGCCGCAACTGTTCCATGTCACCGCGACAATTGATCGTGTTTTACGCCTCGCTGTGCGTGGTGTCGCTCATCGTGGCGTCCATCGCGTGGGATGTGGGCGGTTCGCTGGTGCTGCCGTTCACCGGCATCGAGCTGGGGTCGGTGGCGCTCGCGCTGGTGGTGTATGGGCGTCATGCCACAGACCGCGAACGAGTGCGCCTTTCGGCGCAGCAGTTGCAGGTCGAGTGGGAAAACGCGGGTGTCGTGCAGTCGGTCAGCTTCAATCCGCAATGGGTGCGGGTGTCGCTGCCGGATAGCGGGCTGATCGAAGTGTCTTCGGCTGGCCGCACGGTCTACATCGGCCGGTATTCGCGCCCCGAGCGGCGCGCCGTGTTGGCAAAAGATTTGAGGGCCGCGTTGCGGGCCCTTTGAAGTGTTTTAGGGGCGAGATCAATTCTTGGAGTGGGGCGACATGAAAGCAATACATCAAATCCGTCTGGCCACCGCAGCATCGCTGCTGGGCGTCATGGGCGCGGCCCATGCCGCAGTGGAAAGTCTGCCGGGCGGGCCGCAGGTGCTGGGGCTGTATTTCCAGAACCCGGTTTCACCCATCGCCAAGCAGGAAAAATTCCTGATGGACATGATGCTCTGGGTCTGCCTGGGGATCGGTATCGTGGTGTTCGGGGCGATGTTCTATTCGGTTTACAAGCACCGCAAATCCAAGGGCGCCGTGGCGGCCCACTTCCATGAAAGCACCAAGGTTGAGATTGCCTGGACGATCATCCCCATTCTGATCGTGATTGCCATCCTGATTCCGGCGACCCGTACCGTGATCGCGCAGGAAAACCATAGCGACTCCTTCATGACCGTCAAGGCGACTGGCGCGCAGTGGAAGTGGGGCTACGACTACATGGCCGGTCCGGGCAAGGGCATTTCTTTCTGGTCCACGCTGACCACGCCTTATTCGGAAATCTACGAAGGCAAGGATCTGCCCAGCAACTTCGTGCTGGCCGTCGATCACGAACTGGTCGTGCCGGTGGACAAGAAGATCAAGATCATCACCACCTCGGATGACGTGCTGCACGGTTTCTACGTCAACTCGCTGGGTGTGCAGATGGATGCGATTCCCGGATTTGTGCGCTCGACCTGGTTCACCGCCGAAAAAACCGGCACCTATTACGGGCAGTGCGCCCAGATTTGCGGCAAATACCACGCCTTCATGCCCATCGTGATCAAGGTCGTGACCCTGCCCGAGTACGAGCAATGGGTCGCGCAGTGGAAAAAAGCCCATCCCGACAGCACCCCGCCAGCCGACGGCGCGGCGCCCAGCAAGACCTGAGCAGGTGTGGTGAGAGACAAACCATAAAAAGCAGTCGAGCTTAGAACGAAGTATCAACATTTTCTGGATTGGCAGGAAAGGAAAGCACCATGAGCGCAGTCATCGATCACGCACCGCCATCGGCTCACGCCGGTGATCATGCCCACGAACATCCGCACGGCTGGCGCCGCTGGCTGATGTCCACCAACCACAAAGACATCGGCACGATGTATCTGCTGTTTGCCTTGTGGATGCTGTTCGAGGGCGGCATCCTGGCCCTGGCTATCCGCACCGAGTTGTGGAAACCGTATGTCTGGCTGCTGAACCCTGAGTTGTTCAACGCCTTCGGCACCATGCACGGCATCATGATGATCTTCGGTTCGGTCATGCCCGCGCTGGTGGGCTTTGCCAACTGGATGATTCCGCTGCAGATCGGCGCGCCCGACATGGCCTTCCCGCGGCTGAACAACCTGAGCTTCTGGCTGCTGGTTCCGGCTGGCATTTTGTTGACCGCGTCTTTCTTCGTGCCAGGCGGCGCGCCGGGTGTGGGCTGGACGCTGTATGCCCCGCTCACCCTGCAGCAAGGCATGGGCATGGATCTGGTGATTTTCGCCATCCACATCATGGGCGCTTCGTCGATCATGGGTTCGATCAACATCATCGTGACCATTCTCAACCTGCGCGCCCCTGGCATGACGCTGATGAAAATGCCGCTGTTCGTCTGGACCTGGCTGATTACCGCCTATCTGCTTCTGGCGATCATGCCGGTGCTGGCTGGCGCCGTCACCATGACCCTGACTGACCGCCACTTCGGCACCAGTTTCTTCAGTGCCACCGGCGGCGGTGACCCGGTGCTGTATCAGCATCTGTTCTGGTTCTTCGGCCACCCCGAGGTGTACGTGATGATTCTGCCGGTCTTCGGTATCGTCAGCTCGGTCATCCCGGCCTTCGCCCGCAAGCGTCTGTTCGGCTACAGCTCGATGGTGTACGCCTCGGCTTCCATCGCCATCCTGTCCTTCCTGGTCTGGGCGCACCATATGTTCACCGCGGGCATGCCCACGACCGGCCAGCTGTTCTTCATGTACGCCACCATGCTGATCGCCGTTCCCACGGGCGTGAAGGTGTTCAACTGGGTGGCCACCATGTGGCGCGGTTCCATGACGTTTGAAACTCCCATGCTGTTCGCCGTAGGCTTCATTTTCGTGTTCACCCTGGGCGGTTTCACTGGCCTGATGCTGGCCATGGTGCCCATCGATACGCAGGTGCACAACACCTACTTCGTGATCGCGCACTTCCACTACGTGCTGGTCGCAGGTTCGCTGTTCGGCATTTTCATGGGCTTCTACTACTGGTCGCCGAAGTGGACCGGTGTGATGTACAACGAAACCGCAGGCAAGATCCATTTCTGGACCTCGATGATCTCGTTCAATATCGCCTTTTTCCCGCAGCACTTCCTGGGTCTGGCTGGCATGCCGCGTCGCTATGTGGCCTACCCGGTGCAGTTCACCGATTTCAACCAGATCTCCACCATCGGCGCCTGGCTGTTCGGTCTGTCGCAGGCTTACTTCCTGTTCGCAGTGGTGATTCCGGTGTTGCGCGGCAAGGGCGAGAAAGCCCCTCAACGTCCCTGGGAAGGTGCGGAAGGTCTGGAATGGGAAGTTCCCTCCCCGGCGCCGTTCCACACCTATGAAACCCCGCCCAAGCTGAATGCCGATGCCACCCGTGTGCTGGGCTACAACTGAGATCAAATATGAGTAATCGCCAACTTCCCCCGGAAAAACGCCGTCAGAATTTCAAAACGGCGATGATCATGGTCAGCATTGCCTTGGCGATTTACGTCGGTTATCTGATCAAGGCAGAGGTTCTCGGTTTCTGACGAGCGAGAGCGGCAGGCCATCAATACAGGTGCTGTCGCTCTCTTTTCATCAAGGAAATGTGCGTTGAGCTCACCTTCTCAGCCCTCTTTCCTGCGCGCACTGGTTGCCGTACTCTGGTCTTTTGTCGGAATACGCAAATCGAGTGAGCGAAGCAAGGATTTTCATAATGCAAAACCCGAGCACATCATTGCGGCAGGACTGCTGGCCGCTTTGGTCTTTGTGGTCGGGCTGATATTGATCGTTAATTTAGTGATTTCAAGCGCAGCGCGCACATAACAGGAGGCAATATGGCATCTACAACCCAGCCCCATGGCTATTTTCTGCCTGGGCCTTCCGCATATCCCCTGCTGACGGCGGCGGGTTTGCTGGCGATGGCGTTTGGCGCCGGGCTCTGGTTCAATGGCGTGCCGCACATGGAGTGGCTGCTGCTGGCCGGCTTCCTCTGGCTGGTGTATTTCGTGTATCACTGGTTCGGTCAGGCGATCGGTGAGAGCGAGAGCGGCAAACACAACCAGCGCGTCGATACTTCCTTTCGCTGGAGCATGGCCTGGTTCATCTTTTCCGAGGTGATGTTCTTCGCCTCGTTCTTTGGCGCGTTGTATTACTCACGCGAATTTTCTCTGCCGGACCTCTCGGCCCTGCACAGCAAGATTCTGTGGCCGAATTTCACGGGCGCCTGGCCCTCTACCGGCCCGGGCGGCTTGATTCCGTCGGTGCATGAGGCGCTAGGCCCATGGCCTATTCCGACCATCAATACGGCACTGCTGCTGAGTTCTGGCGTCACTCTCACCATTTCTCACCATGCGCTGCGGGCATCGCATCGCGGCAAGGCCATTTTCTGGCTTTCGCTGACCATTGCCCTTGGTGTGTTGTTCCTTTTCATGCAGGGCTATGAGTATCACCACGCTTACACCGTCGAGGGGGTGAAACTGAGTTCCGGTATTTACGGTTCGACCTTTTTCATGCTGACCGGTTTTCACGGTTTCCACGTGTTCCTCGGTGCCACTATGTTGTCTGTGGTGCTGATTCGTTTGATCAGGGGCAATTTCACTGCCGATCATCACTTCGCCTTCGAAGGCGCCGCCTGGTATTGGCACTTCGTCGACGTGGTCTGGTTGCTGCTGTACGTGTTGGTTTACTGGCTCTGACATCCACTCAGCAAAAAAATGCGCCGCAGGTTGCGGCGCATTTTTGTTCGGGTTATTGCCCGACATCATGTGGGTGTATCCACCCCATTTTGTAGCTGATGATCAGAATCAAAAAAAGCAAGACCGAGAATCCGACCCGGAAAGTCAGTGCATACACAGCGCGATTGCTTTTGCCCCTATCCTTCATCACAAAGTAAAGCCCGGAAAACAGGCTGCCAATGATGAGCAGGAAGGCGATGGGGATCAGGATTTTCATGGTGCGGGCTTGTGCAGATGTCTGAACAGATTACCTCAGATTCCGGGTTGCTGATGTCTGAGAAGGCCTTTGGCCCCAAAGAGTTGCTGATCATCATTTTCGGGCTGCTGGTGATTGGCGTGACGATGTCGCTCGGATTCTGGCAACTGGGCCGCGCGCACGAAAAAGAGGCGCTGAATCTGCAGATGGATCAGCGCGAAAAGGCGCATCCCCTGCAGATCGGCCAGTCCGAAGTTCGGCTCAGTCGCGATGTCTGGCGGCGGGCCGCAGCGCGTGGCGTGTTTGCCGAGCAGTGGACGATTTACCTGCAGAACCGCCAGCAGAACGAGCAGACGGGTTTCTGGGTGCTGACGCCCTTGAAGCTCGCGGGCAGCGACACTTATTTGATGGTGCTGCGCGGTTGGGTGCCGCGAAATTTTCAGGCGATGGACTTGATCAAGCCCTATGAAACGCCTCAAGGATTGACAGTGATCGATGGACTTATCGCCCCGCCGCCATCAGAATTGTTTTCGTTTTTCGCCGAGCCGCCGGGTCAGGTCATACGCCAGAACGTCAATCTGCAGAAGTACGCGGACTTTCATCACATCAAGCTTCTGCCCTTCGTGCTGAGACAGTCGGGCGATCTGCACGATGGCCTTGGCAGGCAGTGGCCCGCCGCGAAAACCGGAGTCGGCGCCAATTATGGCTATGCCGCGCAGTGGTTTGGCATGAGTGCAACCGGCGCGGTGCTGCTGCTGTATTTTGTTTATCAGCGTCTGCGCAAGACGAAGTCAAAGCGTGACGCAGAAGATACGACCGCACCGCGCCTGCTATGACCGCACGCCCAGCTCCGAATTGCCTGATTGATTGTTTTGATGTCTTTGAATTGATGCCCTGACCGTGAGCTCCCCCTTGACCTCCAGCCTGCCCCCCTCCGCCCAGCCGCCTGTGCGCAAACCGCGGTCGCTGTTGACGCTGTGGCTGCTGCTCGCCATGTCGGCAGCACCCATCGTGGCCGCGTTTTTTCTGTTCTACGTCGTCCATCCCGCGGGCAAGCCGCCTTACGGCAGTCTGGTCGAGCCGCAGCGCCCGATTCCCTTGAATCTGGGCCTCAAAACGCTGGATGGTCAACCCTACAACCTGAAACGGCTCGAGGGCTACTGGCTGATGGTGATGGCAGCGCCGGGCGCCTGCGACAAAGAGTGCCAGCAATCGTTGTTTTACATGCGGCAGATCCGCATCGCTCAGGGCGATAACCGCGACCAGATCGTGCGCGTCTGGCTGGTCACGGACGATGCGCCGATCAATCCGGGCGTGTTGGAGCCGGCCGAAGGAACGTTGATCCTGCGCGGCAACCCGCAACAACTGGCCAGTTGGCTGCCCCACAAAGATGGCGGCTTGCAGGGGCCGACGTGGCTGGTCGACCCGTTCGGCCACCTGATGATGCAGTTTCCGGCCAACCCCGATCCCACCCGGATGCGGCGCGTGCTCGCCAAGTTGCTCTACAACAACGCCGGCATCAAGTTCAAGCATGTGGAGCCCGTCCAATGAGTGTCGCAAGCAATGCCATCTGGCAGTTTTCTCTGCACTGGGTGCAGGCGCTGGTGTGGGTGCTGGTGCTGGCCGGGGTGTTCTGGATGGGGCTGAAAATGCGCTGGTCCAAGCTCACCGCGGTACTGGTGTTCCTCACCCTCGATCTGGTGATGTTTGGCTCGTATGTGCGCCTGACCGACTCCGGCCTGGGCTGCCCCGACTGGCCCGGCTGTTATGCCAAGTTCACGCCGCTGCAGGCGCATGAGCAGATCGCGCAGGCGGTAGAAGAGCAGGGCGGCACCCAGGGCTATGTGAGCCCCTTCAAAGCCTGGGTGGAAATGATCCATCGCTACGTCGGCAGCATCATCGGCACGCTGATCATGGTGCTGCTGGCGCGGGTGATCTGGGCGAGAAAGCACGGAGAGGACATCAAGCTCGGCCTGCCGATCGTGCTGTTTTTCTGGGTGATCCTGCAGGGCCTGTTCGGTAAATGGACGGTGACCCTGCAGTTGATTCCCCTTATCGTCACCTTGCATCTCATGGGGGGCGTCATCCTGCTGGCGCTACTGGCCTGGTTCTGGATGCGAAACCGGGCAGATCTGGTGAGCGTGAACGCCGGTACGCTCACGCGCACCCTGCTGTGGATCGCGATGATCGCGGTCGGCATTCAGATTTTCCTCGGCGGCTGGACGAGCACCAACTACGCCGCACTGGCCTGCAGCGGCTTCCCCGCCTGCAATGGAAGTTTCGACCCCAACGCCAACTGGGCGCAGGGCTTCACGCTCTGGCGCCACCTGGGTCTGACCGGTGACGGCCAGCCGATCACCGAGGCCGCGCTGGTGGCCATTCAGTGGGGGCACCGCCTGTTCGCCATCGTAGCCACTGCGGCGGTGTTCGCGGCCGTGGCGGCGCTCTGGCGTTTTTCAGCATTGCGCCGCTTGGCGATGTGGATTGCAATTGCCGTGGTGCTGCAAGTCGTTTTCGGCATCGTGCTGGTGACCGAGGGCCATCCCCTGATCGTCGCGGTGGCGCATAACGGCGGCTCGGCCATTCTGATTCTGCTGCTCGTGATGGGGATTTACCGAGTCAGCGCTACCGTGCGCCAACAAGCGCCTTCGGAATCGCTGGGTTCGGCCTTCGTCAAGGTGACGCCGCCCCATCCCTTGCCGAAACACTGAGGCCCGCTCAGGAGACTCTCATGAATCATCAAGTTCTCAACAACACCCCCAGTCCCCTGCGAGTTGCGTCGCAGCTTTATGCGCTGACCAAGCCGCGCGTGGTGCAGCTGATCGTGTTCTGCGCGGTCATCGGCATGTTTCTCGCCGAGCCCACCCTGCCGGCTTGGCAACCGGTGTTGTTCGGCACGCTGGGCATCTGGCTGGTGGCCAGCGCCGCCGCCGCGTTCAACTGCTTGGTCGAGCAGAAGATCGATGCGGTGATGCGCCGCACCGCCTGGCGGCCCTCGGCCAATGGCGAACTGAGCGCGCCGACCATCATCACGTTTTCTGGGGTGCTGTGCGCGGTCGGCATGTGGCTGCTCTACACCCAGGTCAACCCGCTGACCATGTGGCTGACCTTCGGCACCTTCGTCGGCTATGCCGTGGTTTACACCATTTTTCTCAAACCGGCCACGCCGCAGAACATCGTCATTGGCGGCGCCTCGGGCGCCATGCCGCCGGTACTGGGCTGGGCCGCTGTGAGCGGCCACGTCTCGGTCGAGGCCATGCTGCTGTTCCTCATCATTTTTCTGTGGACGCCGCCGCATTTCTGGGCGCTGGCGCTTTACCGGGTGGATGATTACAAAAAGTCCGGTCTGCCCATGCTGCCGGTCACGCATGGTTCCGAGTTCACCCGCACGCAGATTCTGCTCTACACCCTGCTGCTCAGCGCGGTGACGCTGCTGCCCTATGTGCTGGGCATGAGCGGCCTGATCTATTTGGTCAGCGCGGTGGTGCTCGACGGCATTTTCATCGCCTACGCCTGGGCGCTCAAACGCGAGTACAGCGATTTGCTCTCGCGCAAGACCTTCCGCTATTCCATCCTGTACCTTTCGCTGCTCTTCGCCGCCTTGCTGGTGGACCATTACCTGCACTTCCATTTCGTCTGAACTCTCGTCTGATGCCCCCACGCTTTTCCGCCGCGCGCCGCTCGCTGGTTCTGTCTGCCGCCTTTGCGCCCCTTGCGCCTTTGGTGCTGGCGGCCTGCAGCAAGCCCTATGTGTTTCACGGCGTGGACATCACCGGGGTGCCTTATGCCGACGGCTTTTCGCTGACCGACTTCAATGGCAAGACGCGAACCCTGGCTGACTTTGCCGGCAAGGTAGTGGTGATGTACTTCGGCTATACCCAATGTCCCGACATCTGCCCGGCATCGATGCAGGTGGTGGCGCAGGCCTTGGACGATCTGGGCGAGAAAGCCCGCGATGTGCAGTTCTTGTTCGTTACCGTCGATCCGGAGCGTGACACGCCGGAAATCCTCAAGGCCTACGTCACCCATTTCAACCCGACTTTCCTGGCGCTTACCGGCACGCCCGCGCAGATCGCGCTGACGGCGAAAGACTTCAAGGTGTATTACAAAAAAGTGCCGGGCAAGACGCCGGGTAGCTACACCATGGATCACACCGCCGGGTTTTATGTGTTCGATCCCAAGGGCAAGATCCGGCTGTTCGAGCGCGAGGGCGTCTCGGCCAAGGATCTGGCACAGGACATCAACGCCCTGATTGAAGGGCATTGAGCCCGGGTCGCCAGTGTCCGCTGGCATGACGACATCCCTACAGATAAAGACATACGTCGGCCGGTTTGCGCCGTCACCCACCGGGCCGCTGCATGCGGGCTCTCTGGTCGCTGCGCTGGCCTCCTGGCTGGACGCGCGCGCGCATGGCGGGCTCTGGCTGGTGCGCGTGGAAGATGTGGACTTCACCCGCAACCAGCCCGGCGCCGCCGAGCGCATCCTGCAGCAACTTGCGGACTGCGGTCTGCAGCCCGATCAGCCGCCCGTTTGGCAATCGCGGCGCGAGGCGCTCTATCAGCAGGCGCTCGACCAGCTCGTCACCTCCGGTCGCGCTTACCCCTGCGGCTGTTCCCGTGCGGACATTCTGGCGCTACTGGGCGCACAGGGCCGCCTGCCTGCGCGCGGGCAAGAGGCGGTCTATCCCGGAACTTGCCGCAGTGGTTTGCACGGCCGCAGTCCGCGATCGTGGCGCGTGCGTTTGCCTGACGATGCGGCGCAGCCCTTGCGCTGGAGCGACCGCCGCTTGGGCGCGCAGTCTCAGATGCTCAGCCTGGAGGTGGGCGACTTTGTGCTCAAACGCGCCGACGGCGCCTGGGCCTATCAACTTGCCGTGGTGGTGGACGATGCGGCGCAAGGCGTGACCGATGTGGTGCGCGGGGAAGACCTGGCCGCGTCAACCGCCCGGCAGATCGCCCTGCAGCGTCTGCTCGGTCTGCCGACGCCGCGCTATCTGCACACCCCGCTGGTGCGAGATGCGCAGGGACAAAAGCTCTCCAAGCACCAGGGCGCGGCAGCCTTCGTGGGCGGGGCGCAGAGCGTCCAGCAGGCGCTCGGTGTGCTGGGGCTGGACATTCGCGCGGGCGCCCTGCCCGAACTGCTGGCGCAGGCGGTGCAGGCGTGGCGCGACAAATGGGTCAAAGCGCAGCAAGTCGTTTGAGAGCGGCGTCCAGCGTGGCGTCTTGTTTGGCGAAACAGAAACGAACCACGCCGCGCTGCCGTCCGTCGGGCTCGAAGGCCGATAGCGGAATGGCGGCCACGCCGATCTCGGCGGTGAGCCAGCGGCAGAAGGCGTCGTCCGGCAGGTCGCTGATAGCGTCGTAGCGCACGCACTGAAAGTAGCTGCCGCTGCAGGGCAGCAGTTCAAACCGGCTGGCCGCGAGCCCGGCGCGGAAGCGGTCGCGCTTGGCCTGATAGAAGCCGGGCAGATCGCGGTAAGGCGCCGGGTCGGCCAGATAGTCGGCCAAGCCATGTTGCATGGGCGTGTTGACGGTAAACACGTTGAACTGATGCACCTTGCGGAACTCGGCGGTGAGCGCGGCCGGGGCGGCGACGCTGCCGATCTTCCAGCCGGTGACGTGAAAGGTTTTGCCGAAACTCGACACCACGAAGGCGCGCGCCGCCAGGCCGGAAAACCGCGCGGCGCTCTGATGCTGTGCGCCGTCGAACACCATGTGCTCGTACACCTCATCGGCAATCAGCACGATGTCGGTGGGCGCGAGCAGCGCTTCGAGCCGCCGCATATCGGCCTCGCTCCAGACCGTGCCGCTGGGGTTGTGCGGGCTGTTGATGAGCAAGGCGCGGGTGCGCGGGGTGATGGCCGCGGCAATGGCGGCGAAATCCGGTCGGAAGTCGGCCTGCAAGGGCACGGTGCGGGCCACGCCGCCGCACAGGGCAATATTGGGCAGGTAGCTGTCGTAGCTGGGCGTGAGTACGATGACTTCATCGCCCGGATGCACCACGGCGAGCAGGGCCGTGAAAATGGCCTGCGTCGCCCCGGCGGTGATGGTGATTTCTGCGTCGGCGTCATAGCGCGTACCGTGCAGTGCGGCGATCTTGTCGGCCACCGCTCGCCGCAAGGCGGGAACGCCGGCCATGGGCGGATATTGGTTGGCGCCGCGGCGCATGGCCTGATCCACCGCGTCGATGAGGCGCGGGTCGCAGGAAAAATCTGGAAATCCCTGGCCGAGGTTGATGGCGCCGTGCTCCTGCGCCAGTGCCGACATGACGGTGAAGATGGTGACGCCGACTTGCGGCAGACGCGAGGCAATGTGGGGCGTTTGGTGAGTTTGGGGCGACATGGGGGACAGCGGCGATCAGATGGAAAACACGTCTTGTCCGTCCAGCTCGCCACGCAGGGTTTGTTCCACCAGTTTGCGCGGCAGGCGGGGCGAGATCAGCTCGGTGAACAGGGGCACGAAACTGCGTTGCAGCACGCCGCGCTTGAACGCCACGCGCGTGAGCTGCTGACCGAACAGATGCCCGGCGGGAAGTGCGCGCAGTGCGGTGTCACGTTCAGCCGAGATGGCCATTTCGGCGATCAGCCCCACACCCAGCCCGAGTTCGACATAGGTCTTGAGCACGTCGGAATCGAGCGCTTCGAGCACGATCTGCGGCTGCAGGTTGGCATGGGCGAAGGCAGCATCGATCTGGCGGCGTCCGGCAAAGGTGGGCTCGTAAGTCACCAGCGGAAAGGTGGCCAGTTCGGCCAGGGTGAGCTCGGTGCGATCACACAAGGGGTGCCCGTGCGGCACGACGGCCAGATGCTGCCAGCTGTAGCAGGGCAGGGTGAGCAAGTCGGGAGAATCTTGCAGCGACTCGCTGGCCAGGCCCAGATCGGCGCGTTCTTCGCGCACGGCCTGCGCCACTTGGTCGGGCGTGCCCTGCAGCAGCTGCACCTGCACGGCGGGCATGCGGCGGCGGAACTCGGCAATCACCCAGGGCAGCTTGTAGCGGGCCTGGGTGTGAGTGGCGGCCACGGTGAGCTGGCCTGCATCGCGCGCGGCGTAGTCTTGTCCGATGCGCTTGAGGTTGGCGACTTCGCGCAGGATGATGTCCACGCTGCGCAGCACCTCGACGCCCGGCTCGGTGAGTTTGCGGATGCGCTTGCCGTGGCGGCTGAAAATTTCCACCCCCAGCTCGCTCTCCAGCTCGATGATGGCCTTGGACACGGCGGGCTGCGAGGTATGCAGCGCCCGCGCCGCCTCGGTGAGGTTGAGCTTGCAGCGCACAGCCTCTTGCAGGAAACGGAATTGGTGCAGGTTCATCGCAATCCTTGTCCGCCCGGTTTTAGCGGAACCGCACCTGCCAGGCAAACACCATCAGCCCCAGTCCGCCAAACAACAGCATGGGCATGGCTGCGGTGATGGCCGGCGGCCACGTTCCCAAAATGCCCAGACTGGAAAACAGGGTGTTGAGCAGGATGAACGCGATTCCCAGCACGATGCCCGCGAGCACTTTGCCGCTGACGCCTTTCGAGCGCGTGTGCAGATAAGCGAAGGGCAGGGCCAGCAGCAACATCACCACGGCGCTGAAGGGATAGAACAGCTTTTTCCACAGCTGGATTTCATAGCGTTCGGCCGCCTGATGATTGGCGCGCAAATGCTGGATGTAGCGCCACAGATCGATGGCCGACATCTTGTCGGGCGATAGCAGCAGCACCCCGAGCACGCTGGGCGAGAGCGAGGTCTGCCAGCGATAGCTCGGCAACTGGGTCACTTTCAAGGCGGCGCCGGTCTGTTGCGGGAGTTCGGTGCGGGTGACGTTGTGCAGCATCCAGGCGCCGCCGCCTTCATACTGGCCACTGGGCGCATGCAGTTCGGCAGCAATCTGCGCCTGGGCATTGAGCACATAGATGTGGATGTCGGTGAGATCGCCTCGGGTGTTGATGGCCTTGATGTTGACGGTCTGATTGCCGCTTCGGTCTGAATCGTTGCGCAGCCAAACGCCCGAAGCCAATTGGATGCCGATGCCTGACCCTCCCCCGGCCTGCAAGCGCGCCGACAGTTGCCCGGCTGCCGGGGCAAGCCACTCGCCGAGCAGGAACAAGGTGACGACCAGCGCCGCGGCCAGTTGCAGCAGCAAACCCAGCGCCGCGCGCGGGCTCAGTCCCGAAATTCGCAGAATGGTGAACTCGCTGCTCGCAGCCAAAGAGGCCAGCGCGAACACGCCGCCCACCAGAGTGGCGATGGGCAAGACTTCATAGGCGCGGCTGGGCATGCTCAGCGCGACATGCAGCAGGGCGCCGCTCAGGCTGAAACTCGGCTTGCCCAGATTGCTCAGGTCGTTGAGCATGTCGATGAAAAACAGCAGCGCCAGAAAGGCCAGGGTCACCAGCCCCACGGCCCTGAGCACATGCAGCAGCAGAAAGCGGCGTACCGTGCGCATCAGGCGTGTGCTCCGGTTCGCGCGCGGCCCGGCCACAGGCGGTGCAGCCAGCCGTTGCCCCGCATCAGCAGCAGCAACAGGAACAGTGCCGCGCCGCCATGCACCAGCAGGAAGCCGCTGGTAAATCCCACGCGCCCTTCGCTGATCCAGCCTTGCAGCACATTGAGCAGATTGAAATAAATCAGGTAGACCAGGATGGCGCTGATCAGACTGCCCGCGCGCCCGGTCCGCACTGAGCCCGAGGCCAAGGGCAGCGCCATCAAGGCCAGCAGGGCCGCAGACAGCGGCACGCCCAGCCGCCACGACAGTTCGCCCAGCCAGTTGGGAATGGCCGGGTTGAACAGATACTCGGTGGGCACGTTGCGGTTGGGCTGCGTGAGCCAGTTGACCGGCCCGGTTTTGTTGTCCGCCACATTGCTCAAGCCGGTGGTTGCATCAAGCCGCATGTCCAGCGAATCGAAGGAGGTGATGGTGTAGTTGGCCTGCCCCGGCGTATGTGCGTAGCGGTTGCCGTTGCTCAGCACCAAAAAGGGCTGACCATCGATGCGCTGCACCTGCGCCGAGCGCGCCGTGATCAGCACCGTCTGGCCCGAGGTGTCATCGCGGATGAAGATGTCGTGCGCCACTCCCCCGGCCTGCGCGCCCTTGTCGATGAAAAACACCCGCTTGCCCGAGGCCGATTCGCGGAACTGCCCCGGCGCCGCGCGCGAAATGTCGGAGCGTTGCTCGAAGCGAATGCGCAACGCCGTGGACTGCTGGTTGGCCCAGGGCCAGGCAAACAGGGTGAGCGCGGCGATCAACAGCAGAATGGGCCACGAAAAGCGCAGCACGCTGACCATCAACCGCAGCCGCCCCACCCCGGTGGTGCGCCAGATGGTCATCTCGGAATCGAGCCACATGCGGGTGAAGGTGAGCAGCACCGCCAGAAACAGCGACAGGGTGATGACGATCTGCAAATAGCTCAGCGCGGTCAGACCGATGAGCAGAAACACATCCTGCGGGCTGGCCTGACCCTCGGATGCCTGACCCAGAATGCGAATGAGCATCAGGGTGATGACCACGGTGAACAGCACGGTGAATGCGCCGCCGAAATTGCGGCTCATTTCACGGCGCAGGGTCAAATCGAGGAGCATGAGAAAAACTGGCGGCTGGGGCGATGAGGGCGGCGGGCCGCTGGGGGGCGTAAAGCGAAGCGCGATGGAATAATGCGGCCACACTCACTCGGGAACCCTGAACATGAAATTCAGTATATCTGCCGTCAAAAAGCCGCTTCAGACCAAAACCGATGCCCTGGTGGTCTTCGTGCCCGAGGGGCGTGGCGCCAGCGGTCTGAACGATGCGGACGCACTCGACAACCTGATCGCCCAACTGGCCGTGGATGGCGATTTCAAGGCCAAGCCTGGCAGCGTTCTGTCACTGCACCGGCCCACCGCGGTCGCGGCGCGGCGTCTGCTGCTCGTGGGGCTGGCGGCCAAGCCGGAATTGCGCGACTGGAAAAAGGCGCTGCAGGCCGCCGCCCAGATGCTCAAGACCTTGCCGGTCAAGCAGGCGCATCTGCTGTCGGTCAATGGCCTGGATACCCTGGCTGAACTCACGCCCACGGTGTTCTCCGAAGTGTTCTACCGCTTCGATGCGACGCGTAACGTCGAAGACGCCGACACCCCTGCGCTCGAAGCCATTCAGCTCTGCGCCGTGGGGGGGGATGCCGTGCCGACTTCGGCGAAAGCCGCCCTGCAGCGGGCCGAGTCGGTCGCCATCGGCGTGCGCCTCACGCGCGAACTCGCCAATCTGCCGGCCAATTACTGCACGCCCGCCTATCTCGCTGAAATGGCGAAAAAGATGGCCAAATTCCACGGGCTGGACTGCAAGGTGCTCGGGCGTCCGGAAATGGAAAAGCTCGGCATGGGCTCGTTTCTGGCCGTGGCGCAGGGGTCGGTGCAGCCGCCCCGGTTCATCGTGCTGGAATATCGCGGCGCGGGCAAGAAAGACGCGCCGCATGTGCTCGTCGGCAAGGGCGTGACCTTCGATACCGGCGGCATTTCGCTCAAGCCCGGCGCCGAGATGGACGAAATGAAGTTCGACATGTCCGGGGCCGCGTCGGTGCTGGGCGCGTTCGAGGCCATCGCCCGCATCAAGCCCAAGATCAACGTGGTCGGCCTGATCGCCGCCACCGAGAACATGCCTGATGGCGGCGCCGTCAAACCCGGTGATGTGGTGACCAGCATGTCGGGTCAGACCATCGAAATTCTCAACACCGACGCCGAAGGCCGCCTCATCCTCTGCGACGCGCTGACCTACGCTGCGCGCTACAAACCGCAGTCGGTGGTGGACATCGCCACGCTCACCGGGGCCTGCGTGATTGCGCTGGGCAAGGTCAACAGCGGCCTGTTCACGGAAGACGACGCTCTGGCCGACGCGCTGCTCGAAGCCGGGCGCGCCACGCTCGATCCCTGCTGGCGCATGCCGCTTGAGACCGACTACGCCGATGCGCTCAAGAGCAATTTCGCCGACGTGGCCAATATCGGCGGGCGGCCCGCTGGCGCCATTACGGCCGCCTGCTTCCTGTGGCGTTTCGCGAAAGACTACCGCTGGGCGCACCTCGACATCGCGGGCACGGCCTGGAACAGCGGCGTCAACAAGGGCGCCACCGGTCGCCCTGTGCCGCTGCTGGTCAGCTACCTGCTGTCGCAGGCGCAGTAAGCGTTGTCCGAGCGTTGTCCGGCAATCCGCCGTCGCGCGCCATCATGCCCTGCTCGGTCGAGTTTCGTGTGAACCTGCCTGACCCGCTGCGTTATGCCTGCGGGCTGCTGCGCACGGCGACGCAGCGCGGCGCTCGCGTGCTGGTGGCCGCGCCCGAGCCTTTGCTCACGGAACTCGATCAGTTGTTGTGGACTTTTCAGCCCGGCAGCTTTGTCCCTCATGTCTGGCAGGACGACCCGCTCGCCGACAAGACGCCGGTCATCCTGGCGCCCCAGCCCGATCTGCCTCAGGCCGGGCGGGTGACTGCCCTGGTGAATCTCGGCCCCGATCTGGTGACCGGCTGGGAGTCTCTGGAGCGGGTGATCGAGCTCGTCAGTGAAAACGGGCCCGACAAGCCCGCCGCCCGCGAACGCCTGCGCGCTTATCGGGCCGCCGGGTACGATCCCGCCATCATCCCGTTCCGATCATGAATTCCGTGCCGCCCAACCCTGCCGTCCTGCCCGTGCTCACCGAGCGTCTGGAACCTGAGGATGCCGTGATCAAGGAAGACATCGTCGCTCCCCCGTTTGCAGTCCAGCCCTCGGCCTATGCGCAGGCGGTCTATCGCGGCCCCGAGCTTGCACGGTCTGCAGACGTTCCGTTGCTGGAGGCGCCCGCCATCGACCTCGACGAACTCTGGCTACGCATCGCACCTGGAATGCAGCAGCAGTTGCTGGAGCGGGTTGACGCCGAGCTGGATGCGCTGGCCCCCCAACTGGCCGCCAGGCTGTTCGACACCCTCAAGCCAACCCTGCACGCCTGGCTTGCCGAGGCGTTGAAGCGGGCATGAAACCATCGGGCTTGAGCTGAAATGGTTTTGTCAAGCGGTCAACCCAAACGCCAGCAGGCACATTGCTTGCTAGTGTTGGGAAAGGCGATCTGTTCAAAAATCTGTAACTCAGTTAATGTATCGCCCTGTCAGATTCAAGCTGACTTCACAACACAACACCTGTCTTTCCTTTTGGAGGCTCATTCATGAAGCTGAAATACGTCGCTCCGGTGCTGGCCCTGTCCACGGCCATTGGCACTGCCTACGCTGCAGACACCGTCACCGTCACCATCGGTAGCGCATCGCCCCTGTCTGGCCCGCAAGCCAGCTTTGGCCAGGACAACGCCAACGGCGTGAAAATGGCCATCAAAGACCTGAACGCGCAGAACATTGTCATCGATGGCAAGAAGGTCGAGTGGAAGGTTGATGTCCAGGACGACCAGGCAGACCCGAAACAAGCCACCACCGTGGCGCAGAAGTTCGTTGACGAAAAGGTCAATGGCGTCGTCGGTCACCTGAACTCCGGTTGCACCTTCCCCGCTTCGCGCATTTACAACAACGCCGGCATTCCCGACATCACCCCCTCATCCACCGATCCCAAGATTTCGCAACAAGGCTTCAAGACCTTCTTCCGCATCATCGCCAACGACAACGCGCTGGGCTCAGGTCTGGCCGACTATGCCAAGACCAAGCTGAAGGCCAAGACCGTCGCCGTGATCGATGACCGTACCGCCTACGGTCAGGGCGTGGCTGACGTGTTCGCCAAGACGGCCCAGAAAGACGGCATGAAACTGGTGGATCGCGAGTACACCAACGACAAAGCCACCGACTTCTCCGCCATTCTGACCAAGATCAAGGCTTCGCAGCCGGACATCATTTTCTACGGCGGCATGTATCCCCAGGCCGGCCCGCTGGTTCGCCAGATGCGCCAACTGGGCATCAAAGCCACGCTGATGGGCGGCGATGGCATCTGCGCGCCGGAACTGGGCAAGCTCGCGGGTGAGGCCGTTGCTGGCGTCATCTGCGCCGAAGGCGGCTCCCCGCTGAGCCAGATGCCGGGCGGCGAAGCCTGGAAGAAGCGCTATGACGCCGAGTTTGGCGCCAACGCGTTCCAGCTTTATTCACCTTACGCGTATGACGGCACCATGGTGCTGGCGCATGCGATGATGAAAGCCAACTCAGTCGATCCGAAGAAGTATCTGCCCTTCATCCGAAACATCGACTACAACGGCGTGACCAAGAAAGATATCCACTTCACCAAGACCGGTGAGTTGGTGGACGCGACCATCACCATCTCGACGTTCGACAAGGACGGCAAGAAGAGTGTGTTGGCCGTGCAGTAAACCCGGTGCGAGCAGACCGTCTGTTGCGGCAGCGGTCCATCAAACCCAGGCGCCCTTCGGGGCGCTTTTTTATGGTGCGCCGACTCGGTCTGCGGGAGCGGCGCGCATAAAAAAGCCGAGAGATCTTGCGGCATCTCGGCTTTTCAGCGTCGCAGACCTATCGATCTGCGTCCTTCAAGGCGACACTAGAAACACTAGGG
>DYKQ01000100.1 GCA_020722545.1 Thiomonas intermedia
GTTTCAATCCGCGCCCGGGGTTTAATCCGGGCGAGACTCCGTTGCGGCAACTTGTTGTTGTGCGACGAAGTTGTATGCCCTTTCCGCGAACCGGCTGCTTCGGCGTGTTGAAGCCGGATTCGGCGGAAAGGAAATTCTGTCAAATTGTGAAAGATCAAGGGCTTGCATGTTGCGCGAACCTGGCGGGTTTTTGGCTTTGATCGGGGTTCGCGGCTTACACCACAAGAGGGCCGCTGAAATCGGTGGAGCGAAAGACGCCATATTGTTTGACGCGCATGTCGGTGGGTTCGGTGATGCGATAGAAGCGAAGGTTGTCTTCCTCCAGATTGATCTCGGCGAGCAGTTCTCGCTCAAGGGCTTCGTAGCGCATGGCATCAACGTTGCATTCGAACACGGATTTTTGCACCCGCTGCCCAACGCGTTCACAGGCCTTGGCGACACGCCGCAGGCGTTTGCGGCCAGCGGCGGTTTCGGTCGAGACGTCGTAGGTGACGATGATGAGCATGGTGAGTCGCGGTCGGCTACCGCGCCAGATAGGGGAGATAGCTGTCCATTTCGCCGCGAATGCTGCGGGCCAGCAGCCGGGCCTGGATGAAGGGCAGCAGGCCGATGGGCATCCGGGTCTCGAGCAAGGGGTGGGTGATTTCTTCTTGCTTGCGCTCTTGCCAGGCGGTCACGACTTTGCGACGGCCTTTGTCGGAGAGCAGCACGGCGCCGCCTTCGTGCTGGTCGAAGTCTTCGGCGGCGATCTGGCCGCGGTTGATCAGTGTGAGTGCGAGGCGGTCTGCCAAGACTGCGCGAAATTCTTCCTGAAGGTCGAGGGCGAGCGCCGCGCGGCCGGGTCGCACGGTATGCAGAAATCCGAGCTGCGGATCAAGGCCCACCGCCTCAAGCGCCGAGCGGCAGTCATTCATGAGCAGGGCGTATAGAAACGAGAGCAGGGCGTTGAAGCGGTCGAGGGGCGGGCGTCGGGTTCGGCCCTCAAACCGGAAGACGCCGCGCAGGGCGGGTTTGACGATGTGATTGAGCGCCTCGAAGTAGCCGCGCGCGGCCTCGCCTTCTATGCCGCGCAGGATGTCGAAGGTCGGGGCCTGGGCCGTGGCGCGAAGTGAGGCGGCAAGGTTGTCGGCGGCGCGGGTGAGAGTGGCCGCTTCGCCGGGGTCGGCGCTTTCGCGCGCGCCGCGCTGCAGGATGCTGCGGCTGTTCTTGATCTTGCCGCCTACGCATTGCCGCGCCAATTCGAGGCTGACCGTTGCATCGCCTGCAGCGCGGTGCTGGGCTTGTCTGAGCAGGATGTTGCCCGAAACGGGGCCTTCGAGCCGGGCCTTGAAGCGCCCGGCGTCATCGAGGAGAACGAGCGATTTGCCCTCGTCGGCCAGCCGGTGCATGAGTGCGGGCGACACCAGGACGTTGCCGAAGCACACCAGGCCGCCAAGGTGATGCAGCGGCGCCTGGAGCTTCTTTTCGCGCTCGACATCGACGCGCAGGGTGGCGTTGTCGATGTGAACGTAAGCCTGCGGCGTCATCACGTAGAGGATGTTTTGCAGGGTCAGCATCCGTCCTCCGGGTCGAACAAATGGGCTCGCAGTGTGCGCTGCGCGGCTGTTGCGGTCAGGGCTTCGGGCTGGCAGATGTCTTTGAGCGAACATTCGCGGCAGCGCGCATCGAATACCGGCGGGGGCAGCCTTCCGGCGCTCAGCATCGCGCGTATGGCGTCCGCGGTCTGCACGACGAGTTCGCGCAGCGCGGGTGTGATGGCGACTTCGCGTCGGCGGTGGCTGCTGGCGTGGTAGATGGCGCCAAGCGGTACGGGGCGGTCCAGCATGTCTTCCAGGCACATGGCCTGGGCGGCGAGCTGGATGTCGTCATGTGTTTTCTGGCGCTTGCGGCCGTGCTTGAACTCCACGGGGAAAACCGTGCCGTCGGAATAAAACTCGACAAGATCGGCCTTTCCGATCAACCCCAGTCGATCCGACCACAAAGGCAGACTGCGCTCGACCTTCACACCGGCCTTGATTTCGTAGCCCGGCGTGTCCACCAGTCTGTGCACGGCATTGCCGCGCGCCGTGTGAATGTTGTCCTCGAAGGCTTGCTCCAGGTGGATCAGCCCGCATTGCCGCGGGCAGTACGCCCAGTGCTGCAGGGCGGACAGGGGGACGGGGTCGTCGGCAGCGTTCACATGCAGGAACGTTCAGTTGAACAGGCGATCAAGCAAGACATCGCGACTGAGGCCGTGACGCACCGCCACGGCATCGAGCACAGCGGCCAGTGTGCCGATGCGCAGCGGATCATGCCGGGGCATGGCGATATGATGTTCTCCGTGCGCGGTGCTGGCCAGCCGCATGTGGCTGCCGCTCTGTCGTGTGACGTGGTAGCCAAGCCATTTCAGTCGCTTGACCAGATCGGCCCCGGACAGATTGCGCGGCAGCCTCATACTGCCAGCATCTCCAAATGAATTTCAGACATGGGGACTCCTGCTAAATGTCAGGCCGGGCGCAGCAGCGTGACACCGTTGCCGAGTGACTGATCGCTTCCCGCGCCGATGGGGTTTCCATCGAAGAGTACCGTGTAATCGTCGAAACTGCGCGGCACGTCCACGCTTTCGGCGCGCGCGATTTTGATGCGCTCGAACAGTGCGTGCGCCTGGGCGTTGCCCAGCTCCGAATCGTGCTTGAACACATACAGTCCGCGAGTGGACATTTCGCCGCGCGAAGCCGAGCGGTCGTGTTCGAACATCTGCGCGAGCGCCTGCCAGAGCAGTGCCAAATCGTCTTCGCCGAAACCCGTCTGCCTGGCGAGGAAACTGGACACGAAGCCGTGGGCCACATACAGCCCGTAGGGCACGGTGTGCTTGCGACCCATGGTGCGGTTGTCGCCGTCCTGTTTTTCGGCCTCGGCTTCCGTGGCGACTGCCATGCGGGTGATGGAATGTTCCTGCGCAATGATCGGGTCGACCGAGCGGGCGAAGGTGAGCTGCACCGGGCCGCGCACCTGGCCGCAGTTCACGCCGGTGGACATCACGGCGCCGAAAGTGCGCACGTCGAAGAAGTTCTGGCACATCCAGTCGCGCGCCTTGTTGACGTCATCGCCACTGCCTTTGCGTTTCTTGTCCTTGGCCGCCTTCTTGTCTGCGGCGGCGTCCGTGGGTTCTTCGGTCGCGGGCGCATCGAGGTTCAGTGCGCTGTATGCGCGCTGATGCTGCAGGTTGAGGATGGCTTTCTCGCGCACGTAGATCTCGAAGCGCTTCTCGCCTGGCTGCGGGTCGCGCGGTTCCTGGTCCCGCGTCATGGCGACGTAGTTGCGCACCTTGCGCTTGAGCGCCACGTCGGTGACCAGGCCGTGGCCGGTCTCCGCATCAAGTCGCGGCAGGTTGCCCGCGTCCGGGTCGCCATTGGGGTTGCCGTCCCTCACGTCGAAGATCAGCACGAAGTCGTAGCGGTTGGCAAGGCTCACTGGGATTCCTCCTCATTCTTGGGTTCGGATTTGGTGAAAAAGGCCTGGCGCTGCTGGTAGTAGCCCAGGGCGAAGCGGGCCTGGTCCGGCAGCGGCAGGATGCGCGGGGGGAAGCTGGCGGCATCGAAACCGTCCATGATGTCGCCGATCAATCGCTCGCGGCTGATCGCCAGCCCGGTGGACAGTTTGCTGAGGTGATGCTTGGACAGGCGCAGCAGGGTGGAGAACACGGCGGCCGGGGTGCTTGACGCGGCGCCGTAGTAGCGATCGCGGATGGTGGCGTTGAGTTTGCCGGGGCCGCCTGCCGCATCTTCCTGGATGCGTTCCAGGGCGGCGAACAGTCGGCCCAGGCGGTAGCCGGGGTTGGCATTGGCGGGATCGAGCATGGGCAGAAACTCCTTCTCGGGGCTTTGACGGAAACGAATCCAGCGATTGACGCTGGCCTTGAGGATGGCGGCGCGGGCGTGGCTGACCTGCTGTTCGGCGCGGCAGCGGGTCACCGCAAGGTTCATGAGTGTTCGCGGGTACGGCAGACCTTCCAGGATCGCGCGCATGACTTCGCCGCCAAGATTGGGCGGGATGTTGTCGGCCTTGTTCAGCGCGGCCACGCTGGTGAGCAGGCGAAACAGCGAGAGATAGCGAGGCTCGTACTCGGCGTGAACGATGTCGAGATCGTCGAAATGCTGCTTGATGCGCCGGGCCAGTTCGGTGGCGGTGGCGGTTTCCCAGAAGCGGATGCTGATGCGTGCGGCGTTGGGAGCGAGGCCCAGCACATGAAAGCGCGTATCCGGCCCACCCGTGGTGAATTTTCCGGTATGGACAGCGGAATACAGCGCCTCGACAGCGCGGACGTTACGGTCAGGGTCGTCCTTGGGCGGGTCGCCGAACAGATCGGGGATCGCGTTTTCGAGGGCGTGGTCTTCTTCGGCCCAGAACACGGTGGAGGCATCGCCGACCTGGATGCGCTGGCGTGAATCCCGCGCCAGCAGGTGATTCAGCGCGGTGGTGTAGGCAAACGCCGCTGCCTTGCCCAGTGGCGCGTTGGCCCCTTGCGATTTGCCGTAGGAATTGAAGGCGTCGAGGTTGAACGACACGATGTTTGCGCCGGAAGTCTGCGCGCCCCACACGCCCTTGATCGCCGGATGCAGCCGTTCGATGACGGCCGCCTCGTTGCGAACCAAACAGAGGCCGTCGGGCGCGGCATCGCTGTTTGAGGTGGCCGCAGCAACCACGGCTGGACGCTGACAGATGAGCCCGAGGTCGCCGCTCAAGCGAAAGCTCAACACCGGGTTGCTCGCCTGAATGTCGGCAAAAGCCGGGAAGCGTTCGAGCACCGACACGTCGAGCGTATCGAGAAAAGCCAGCACCGCGCGCACGCCTGCGTCGTCCTGCGTCGGGGCGGGCAGGTCGGCAATCCTGCTGCGGAACGCGGCGCGCATCTCGATCAGGCGCTGGCGGTAGTCGGCTTCCTTGTTCTTGCGGCGGCTTTCATCAAGCTTCTTGCCGTCCGGCACGCCGAGCACGTATTCGGCGTTGTCCCAGAACAGATTGGCCGCCACGCCCGAGGTCTTTTTCACGCCTTGCGGCGCCAAAAAGCGCTGGCCGATCTTTTTCTTGCCCTCGACGCTGCGGGTATCGGCGATGTCCAGCAGCACCCCTCTGGCGTCGAGTTCGAGAATGAACGGGATTTCCTTGTCCTCCAGCCCTTCGGCGGGAAGTCGCTTGGCGGGGTCGGGAT
Source organism: Thiomonas intermedia (assembly GCA_020722545.1). Lineage (GTDB taxonomy): Bacteria > Pseudomonadota > Gammaproteobacteria > Burkholderiales > Burkholderiaceae_C > Thiomonas > Thiomonas intermedia_B. Next base: position 5,192 of record DYKQ01000100.1, read on the forward strand.
CGGCCTGTTTGCGCCGGTAGTAGGCGTCGAGCGCTTGCAGAATCATGCCCGCACCTCCGCGCTGTCCCAGGCAGGAACCTGCACGACGCCGCCTTCGAGTTTCGCGCGGAAAAAGCGCGGCTGCGGATCCGCGGGGTTGGAGAAATCCAAGTCATGCAGCATGAAACCCAGATCGCGCGTCTCGGCGATGGGCGGCGGCTCAGCGCAGGCGTCGTCCACCAGACGGAATGCCGCGGCGAATTCGCGGCAGCCGAAATAGGGCTGGTTCACGCATTGGCCCTTGCGGGCGCGGCGCTCGAACATCTCGTGGTACTTCATGGCTTTCGCGCCCGGGTCGCGCTCGGGAATGAATTCCATGTCGGCGTGGACGCGGTAGGCCACGTCGCGGAGGAAGAGTCCGGCGCGCTGTTGGCGATCGTCCTCGATGTAGAGAGCAAGATCGCCGCGCCCCGCCTTCATCGCGGTCTCGGCATTGCGCGTGGAGACAACGCTGGCGACTTCATTGCGCCGCAAGTTGATCCAGCGGATGGGCTTGAGCACTTCGATGCGGCGGACATGCCAGCGAATCGCCGGCTTCCACAGGATGGCCTCGAAGCAGGCACGCACGGCGGACGGCGTCATCACGTCGTAGCTCACGCGCTCGACCTTCATTTCCGGCCGGGTGAAACAGGCCCAGGGGCCGGAGAGTTCCAGGCAGAATCGTTTCATGGGGTCTCCGTCAGGCAATCAGCGTAGGGCGGGTTGGCGCACCGTCGGCCAGCACGCCGAGCACCGGGTCGTACAGCGTATCGTTCACCTGGACGAACAGGCCGGGAATGAATTCTTCCACATCGCCAAGATTGCGCAACTGCTCGGCTTGCCTGCGCGGCAGATTGACCGTATGGCGCTGCAGCTTGCGCATCAGCCGGCGTTCCGGCCCCTGCTTGCGCAGGGTGTTGAGCAACAGGGTCGATTCGTCGTTGTACCGCACGACCAGGGGCGCGCTGTCTTCATCGTCGATCAAGCGGAATTTATCAGCGGCGGTGCGGAAGCTCACCGCAAGTTCCCGCCCATCGACGGCAAGCAAGCCGCAGATGCCGTATTCGTCCAGAGAACAGTCGTAATACAGGCGCTCGAAATACTGGGCGAAGCGAGCCCGTGACAAAGGCTGGCCAGTCGCATCGTAAAGCACCCGACGACAGGCGTTTTCCCCTTTGCGCAACAGTCCTGGCGGGGCGGGTTTTGGGGGAACAAAGACGACCACTTCCCCCTTGCCCTGCAGTCGACCTTCGCGGTTGCAGCGCCCTGCGGCCTGGGCAATGGAATCGAGTCCGGCCAGCGCGCGGTAGACCACGGGGAAATCCAGGTCCACGCCCGCCTCGACGAGCTGGGTGCTGACCACGCGCGTCGGGATTTTGGATTTGAGGCGGGTCTTGATGTCCTGGATGACTTGCGAGCGATGCGCACCACACATCAGCGCCGAAAGATGCAAGGCGCCTTCGGGCATCTGCTGCCAGAGGTCACGTGCATCCTTGCGGGTGTTGACGATGGCCAGCACGCTTTCCCGCTGAGTGAGTTCGGCGGCAAGGGTCGGCCAATCAACTGGTTGCCGCCAGTCGGCAGGTAGCCGGACGGTGACTCTCTCCAGCTCGGCGTAAAGCGCGTCGGGGTCGCGGATGATCTCGCGCACATTGTCCAGACCGCGCAGATTCTGCCCGAAGTAGCTGCGGGTGGATAGCGCGGGCTGGGTCGCAGTGGAGAGCACGACGGTGACGCCATAGTGGCGCGTGAGCAGGTTCAGTACGTCAAGAATGGGTTGCAGGAACTCGGGCGGCAATAGCTGCGCTTCGTCGAGGATGACGACCGCATCGACGAGGTTGTGCAGCTTGCGGCAACGCGAGGTGCGCGCGGCAAAGAGGGACTCGAAGAACTGCACATTGGTGGTGACGACGATGGGTGCGTCCCAGTTTTCGCAGGCCAGCCGCGAGGCAGGCGTCTCGTCCCCAGGCGCGGATTCGGCGTTGCTGTGGTGCTCGATGACCGCCTCGCCGAAGATGCCGCGAAAAATGTCAGCGGTCTGCTCGATGATGCTGGTGTAGGGGATGACGTGGATGACGCGGCGCTTGCCGTGGTGGCGCGCATGTTCGAGTGCGAAGGCCATGCCGGACAGCGTCTTGCCGCCGCCGGTGGGTACGGTCAGCGAAAACAGACCGGGCGTAAGCGCTGCAGCTGCTCGGCACTGGGCGAGGATGTCAGCACGCAGGAGGTTGACCGGAGTCGGGTCGGCGTCTGCGGCCAACTTCGCCATGTGCGCGTTGAACCGCGGGGCCAGTTCGGTGAGCGTCGGCCAGGCGTTGCGGCGGGCGAATTTCTCCGGGTCCATGTAGCGCTCGGTATCGAGAAAATCCGCATCGACCAGCGCCGAAAACAGCATTCGCACCCACAGCGCGAAACCGTCCTTGCCGCCGGGAAGGTCACGGAGATTCGGCTCGAAGTCGCCTGGATCGAGTAGTTCCGCAGGCGGACTTTCCGCCAGCGATTCATCGAGTTCGGCGCGGCTTTTCGGATCGCCGAGCCGCGCGTCGAGCCCGCCGAACCAGTCTGCCAGACCGGCGTGGTGCCCTGCGATGAGATAAGCGAGCACGCGACCCGCCGTTCCGAACCGATCAATGGCCAGCATGGCCCCGGCAGTGGAATGCGGCGCTTTGCCTGCCTCGCCCTTGATGTGGGCATCGGCCTCAAAGCCGCTGACCTGGCGGATGTAGTTCTGAAAACGCGAGCGGTATTTGCCGATGTCGTGCCACTGCCCGGCGAGACGCGCCCAGTCTGCGCCATAGTTTGCTGCATGTTGAGCAGACAACGACGCGACACCGACAAGGTGCGCTTCAAGGTCATGCGGCTCTCGCCACTGTCCCTCTGAATTTCTTGCGGCGTGCGCGATGGGCCGAATCTGCTGCATTTGTCAGTTCGTATTGGATTTCGATGGATTTCGATGCTGCGAATTTTCTTTTTTTCGCCTTGATATTCTGATGGTGCCAGAGGAATGAGAAGGATGACAACTGCTGTTACATCTGTGCATGACGCAAGCCATTCAGATGCACACGGTCGACCTGGACACGGGCGAGATCGTCAACGTGCAGATCAAGCGCGCCAAGGTGCTCGGGCACTTCGCCAACCGGGCGCGGTGCCTGGTGGGCATCGAGGCCTGTGGCGGAGCGCACCACTGGGCGCGCGAGCTGCGCGCGCTGGGCCACGAAGTGCGGCTGCTGCACGCCCGGGCGGTGCGGCCGTTCGTGTCGGGCAACAAGACCGACGCGGCCGACGCGCGGGCGATCTGGCTGGCGGTGCAGCAGCCGGGCGCCAAGTGCGTGGGCGTGAAATCCCTGGACCAGCAGGCCACGCTGACACTGCACCGCCAGCGCGAGTTGCTGATGAAGATGCGCACCATGCAGACCAATGCGCTGCGCGGGCTGCTCTACGAGTTCGGCGCGACCTTCGCCAAAGGCAAGAAGGCGTTGCTGGGCGAGATCGAGCCGACGCTGGATGCGTTGGGCGACAAGCTGCCGCAGATGGTGTTTGAGAGCGCCCCCGGACCTGCCGCATTCGCGTCAGCCCCCCC
>DYKQ01000101.1 GCA_020722545.1 Thiomonas intermedia
AGTTTCCTTGACCCCCGCGGGGGGCGGGTCGGCGAGCCGACCCTGGGGGCGCTCACAACTCCAAGTTCATGAATCTGGTCAAGCCCTTGATCGCCCTGCTGGCGATCGTCAATCCGCTGGGCATCATTCCCTTTTTCATTCTGTTCACCGAGAGTTTCTCGCAGGAGCAGAAGAAGCGGACCATCTTCATCGCTTCGATCTCGGCGTTTCTGGTCATCGCCGTCAGCACGCTGATCGGCGCTGATCTGCTGCATTTTTTCGGCATTTCCATCGCGTCGTTTCAGGTCGGCGGCGGCATGCTGCTGCTCATCAGCGCCATCAGCATGCTCAACGCCAAAACCGGCGCCACCAAATCGACCAGCGACGAAGTGGAAGAAGCCGCCGACCGGGCCAGCGTAGCCGTGGTGCCGCTCACCATCCCCCTGCTCACCGGCCCGGCCACCATCAGTACGGTGATCATCTATGCCAGCAACACGCACCACTGGTGGCAGCACGCCGTGCTGATCGGCTACGGCGTGATCATTGCCGGGGCCGCTGCGCTGTGCTTCATGGCGGCCGAACCGATTGCGCGGTTTCTGGGCAAGACCGGCATCAATGTGATGACCCGCTTGATGGGCCTGATCCTCTCGGCGCTGGCGGTGGAAATGATGAGCGACGGCCTGATCAAGCTGTTTCCAGGCCTGGGACGCTAAACCCAACTCTCAGGGTTCGCACCTAGTGCGTACAGCACCCAAAATTCGAACAATGTTTTGTATTGCGATTGGGCTCACCCGACGCACCCCAACAAGAGGGACCGAGGAGACAAACGACCTGAAACCCGGGTTGTTTCATGACAACAGCGCTACACAAGATGGCAGCGCAAGCAGTTCCCCGAAGCACCGTGAACGCTCGTTCCGGTGCTTTTTTACGCCCCGCTCCCCACGCCCGCCCCCAATATGGAACTGATCCTGCTCGGCATTGCCGCACTCTTTGCCGGGTTTGTCGATGCCATCGTCGGCGGCGGTGGTCTGGTGCTCGTACCCGCCCTGTTCGCCGCGTTTCCCAATGCGGCTCCTGCCACGCTGTTTGGCACCAACAAAGGCGGCGCCATCTGGGGCGCCTCGGCGTCAATGTGGTCGTATTTGCGTCGGGTGCAGCCCCCTTGGTCCACCGTGACGCCCGCCACCCTTGCAGCGTTTGTCGGCGCGCTTGGCGGCGCCTGGCTCATCACACAGATCAAGTCGACCGATTTTCGGCAGGCCCTGCCTTTCATTCTGCTGGCCGTACTGCTCTACACCCTCAAGCGCAAGGATATGGGACATCACCATGCCCCGCACTTGAGCGGCGGCGCCGAGCGGGCCCTGGCGGTTGGCGGCGGCCTGCTGATCGGTTTTTACGATGGATTTTTCGGGCCAGGCACGGGTAATTTCTTGATTTTCCTGTTTGTCCGTGGCTTTGGTTTTGATTTTCTCCATGCCTCGGCCAGCGCCAAAGTCGTCAACGTGGCCTGCAATCTTGCGGCCCTGCTGGTGTTCGCCAGTAAAGGCCATGTCATGTGGCCGTATGCCGCGCTCATCGCGGTGTGCAATATTGCGGGCAGCCTGCTGGGAGCCCGGCTCGCCTTGCGCCGCGGCGCCCACTTCGTGCGCGGCGTGTTTCTGCTGGTCGTTGCAGCGCTCATTCTCAAGACCGCGCACGACGCGTTTTTCTGAACCCCCATGAAAAAAGCGCCGCCTGTTGCCAGGGGGCGCCTCATCTGAAAACACGGCACATGGCCGCCAGACTTATTTTTTCATCGGGCAGGTGCTCATGCCGATGATGGAATACAGCGGGCAGAATTTGAACAGGCCCGTGACCAGCGGCACAATGCCGATCCAGCCCCAGACGCCAATGGCGCCCGTCAGGCTCAAGGCGATCAGAACGATGCCCACAATAATGCGCAGAATGCGATCAATACCGCCGACGTTGAATTTCATGGCCCACTCCTTGAAAAAAGAATATTGCAATTTGACACCGATTCGTGCGGGCGCACAGTGACCTCGGTCACACGCGTTTTACCCCGACACCTCCCCGGCCGCCACTTGGCGCAGCACGGCGGGCTGCAGAATGTCGATCTTCTCGCGCGACAGCCCCACCCACCCGGCGGCCTCGAAGCGCTTGAGCAGGCGGGTGACGATCTCCCTCGCCGTGCCCAGCCGGTCGGCCAGTTGCTGATGGGTGCTCTGCAGACGCGGCCCTTGGCCCAGCAGGGCTTGCGCCAAACGTTGATCCAGGCGATGAAAGGCCAGCGCATCGATCAAGGCTGTCAGGTCAGCCATGCGCGCGGCAAACTGGCCGAGAACGAACCGGCGAAAGGCCGGAGCGCATTGCAGCCAATGCTCGAACAATTCAGGGCGGATCATCCACAGCGCCCCATCGGTCTGCATTTCCGCATAGGCCGTAAGCACCTCACCCGAAAACAGGCTGGCCGACGACACCAGGCAGATTTCACCCGGCGTCAGGCGATACATCTCCAACTGCCGTCCGGAGGGCGCCATGCGAAACACGCGCGCCTCGCCAGACAACACCAGCGGGAACCCGTCGCAGTTCGCGCCGGGCGCGAAAAGCTGCATTCCGCGCGGCACCTGCATGACGGTCGCCCCGCCAGCCCATTCCGCCTCCAGCTCAATGGCGGGCACAGAAGTCATCGAGGGATAGAGCTCTTGCAGTTCGCGCAGGGTTTGCATGGAATTGAGTCGAAAGATCAAAATAACGCGGTTCGCGGATATGTTTCACGTGAAACAAAGACCGACCAAGCTGCCGCACCGGGTAAACCCGCATAAAATGACCGGGTTGAGGAGACACACAGTGGATTATCCGCGTAACTTTGATGTCGTTGTCATCGGGGGTGGCCATGCCGGCACCGAGGCGGCTCTGGCCGCTGCGCGCATGGGCTGCGCCACTTTGTTGCTGACGCACAATATCGAAACCTTGGGCCAGATGTCGTGCAATCCGTCGATAGGGGGAATCGGCAAAGGGCACCTCGTCAAAGAGGTGGACGCGCTGGGCGGCGCGATGGCCGAGGCGACTGACGAAGCGGGCATCCAGTTCCGCATTCTCAACGCCAGCAAAGGCCCTGCGGTGCGCGCCACCCGGGCGCAGGCCGACCGCCTGCTCTACAAGCGCGCCATACGCGGACGGCTGGAAAACCAGCCCAATCTGTGGTTGTTCCAGCAGGCGGCCGATGATTTGCTGGTGGAACCGACCGGCCAGGGCGAGCGGGTTACGGCCGTGGTCACGCAGACGGGCATCCGCTTTCGCACCCGCACCGTGGTGCTGACCGCCGGGACGTTTCTCGACGGGAAAATTCACATCGGACTCGACCAATACGCCGCCGGGCGTGCCGGCGATCCGCCGTCGCTGCGTTTGTCGGCCCGGCTGAAGGCGCTCGCGCTGCCGCAGGGTCGGCTCAAGACCGGCACGCCGGCGCGCATCGACGGCCGCACCATCGACTTTTCCAAGCTGATCGAGCAGCCGGGCGACCTCAACCCCATGCCGGTTTTCAGTTTTCTCGGCTCTGCCGATCAACACCCCGCACAGGTCGCCTGCTGGATCACTCACACCACCGAGCAAACGCACGACATCATTCGCGCCGGGCTTGATCGCAGCCCGATGTTCACTGGCGTGATCGAAGGCGTGGGCCCGCGCTATTGCCCGAGCATCGAAGACAAGATTCACCGCTTTGCTGACAAGTCTTCGCACCAGATTTTTCTCGAACCCGAGGGGCTGCAGACCAACGAGTTTTACCCCAATGGCATTTCCACCAGCCTGCCCTTCGATGTGCAGATTGCCATGGTGCACTCGATACCGGGGCTGGAAAATGCCCATCTGCTGCGCCCCGGCTACGCCATCGAGTACGACTATTTCAACCCCATGGCGCTGAAAACCTCGCTGGAAACCAAGTCCATCGATGGACTGTTCTTCGCCGGGCAGATCAACGGCACCACCGGCTACGAGGAGGCCGCCGCCCAAGGCCTGCTGGCGGGCATCAACGCCGCGTTGCAGGTACAGGGCCGTGATCCTTGGTGTCCGCGGCGCGATCAGGCCTATCTCGGCGTGCTGGTTGATGATCTGGTGACCAAAGGGGTGAACGAACCCTACCGCATGTTCACCAGCCGCGCCGAATACCGGCTCAGTCTGCGCGAAGACAATGCCGATCTGCGCCTGACCGAGATCGGCCGCGAACTCGGCGTGGTGAACGACGCCCGCTGGGATGCGTTCTGCCGCAAGCGTGAGGCCATCGAGCGCGAGATTCAACGGCTGCGCACCACCTGGGTCACGCCGCAAAGCCTTCCGCCCGAACAGGCTGAAGCGCTGCTGGGCAAATCCATCGAACGCGAATACAACCTCGCCGACCTGCTGCGCCGCCCCGAACTGCGTTACGACACCCTGGTCGCGTTCCCGCACCCCGCTTTCGCACCGGAATTCCCGCTGGGCGAGACCGAGCGCGAGCAGGTTGAGATCCACCTCAAATACGCCGGCTACATCGAACGCCAACAAGACGAAGTCGAGCGCGCCGCGCAGCAGGAATCGTTGCGCCTGCCCGCAGATATCGACTACCGAGAGGTGTCGGGACTGTCCATCGAAGTGCAGCAAAAGCTCAATCAGGCCCGCCCCGAAACGCTCGGCGTGGCTTCGCGTCTGTCGGGCATGACCCCCGCGGCCGTTTCCTTGCTGTTGATTCATTTGCGCAAAGGCGTCCTCAAAAAAGCGCTCAAGCTGGAAAAGGATGCCCTCGCGTGAGTGCGATTACCCCCCGCGCGGCTGGCGGCTTTTCCCTCGAAGGCTTTTTGCACCAAACCCTGACCGCCCTCCATCTCGACTTTACCGAGCGCCAGCGCCAGCAACTGCTCGACTACACCGCCTTGCTGCAACGCTGGAACCGGGTGTTCAACCTCACCGCGGTACGCGATCTGGAAGGCATAGCGCGGCTGCATCTGGCCGATTGCCTGGCCGCCCTGCCCGCCCTGCAGCGCCTTGGCCCGCGGCGCCTGTTGGACGTCGGCTCGGGCGGCGGCCTGCCCGGCATCGTCTTTGCCATCGGCCTGCCTGAGGCGGAAGTTCATCTGGTCGATGCAGTGCAAAAGAAATGCGCCTTCCTGCAGCAGACCTGCGGCAGTCTGCAACTCAGGCAGGTCAGCGTCCATCATGCGCGTGTCGAGGCTCTGGCCGATGCGCGCGGTTTTGATTGCATGACCAGCCGCGCCTTCAGCGATCTGCCCTTGCTGATTCAAAGCACCCGGCACCTGCTTGCTGAGGGCGGCCAGTGGTGCGCCATGAAAGGCCAAGCGCCTCTAGATGAAATCACGGCGTTGCCTGCCGATGTGGCCACGCAGATCGAACCCCTGCAGGCGCCTGGGCTCGATGCGCAGCGTTGCCTGGTGTGGCTGCGGCTGACGTCTGCTGACCGCTGATTTCGCGGCCGAGCCATCGGCTCCGGCACAATACAGCCTCGGCTGAGCCAGAAGTCTGTTGGACTCCTCACTCAGCACCGTTTCACGTGAAACATCCGTTTTCTGGAGAGTCGGCTTGGCGCAGATTTTTTGCATCGCAAACCAAAAAGGTGGCGTCGGCAAGACCACCACCAGTGTCAATCTGGCGGCCGCCCTGGCGAACATCGGCCAGCGCGTTTTGCTGGTCGATATGGACCCGCAGGGCAATGCCACCATGGGTTCCGGTGTGGACAAGCACGCCCTTGAGTCCTCGGTTTACCAAGTTCTGATCGGGCAGGCCGAACTCACCCAGGCCCGGCAACGCAGCACCAAAGCCGGGTACGACCTCATCGGCGCCAACCGCGAGCTGGCCGGCGCAGAAGTCGAGTTGGTCAGCCTGCCGCAGCGAGAACGCCGACTCAAGACCGCGCTCGCCACCGTCGATGCCGACTACGACTTCATCCTCATCGACAGCCCGCCCGCCCTGGGCCTGCTCACGCTCAACGGCCTTTGCGCCGCGCACGGCGTCATCGTGCCGATGCAATGCGAATACTTCGCCCTCGAAGGGCTGTCCGATCTGGTCAACACCATCAAACAGGTGCACGCCAACCTCAACCGCGATCTGCGCATCATCGGCCTGTTGCGGGTGATGTTCGACCCGCGCATCACCTTGCAGCAACAGGTCAGCGATCAGATCAAAAACCATTTTGGCGACAAAGTGTTCAATACCGTCATTCCGCGCAACGTACGCCTAGCCGAAGCGCCTAGCTATGGCTTGCCCGGCGTAGTGTTCGACCCAAGCAGCCGCGGCGCCAAAGCCTTCTCCGAGTTTGCCCAGGAAATGGTTGACCGCCTGGCCGTGGCCGCATGACCCGCATTCTGCTTCTTCCCGGCTGGCAAGGTTCGAGCGACGGGCACTGGCAGCGTCGCTGGGAAAGACTTTACGGCGACATCGTGGTGGAACAGGCCGACTGGGACTTTCCGCGCCGCGGCGACTGGATCGCCCGGCTGGAAGACGTCATCCTCGCCCAGCCCGGCCCGGTCGCCCTCGTCGGCCATAGTCTGGGCTGCCATCTGATCGACGCCTGGTCGACCAGCACGCGCCATGCCGACCGCGTCGTCTGCGCGCTGCTCGTGGCTCCACCCGATCTGCTCGCCCCACAGCTGCCCGAGGCATTGCAGCCGTGGCGCAGGCCGCTTGCGCAGCCCCCGCTGCCCTTCCCCGCCACCCTCGCCGCCAGCACTGACGACCCCTATTGCCGCTGGCAGGCCGCACAACAGCTCGCCCAGCGCTGGGGGGCCCGCTGCGCCAACCTCGGCGCCTGCGGGCACGTCAATGCCGCGTCCGGCCTGGGCGATTGGCCCCAAGGCCGCCAGCTGCTTGACGCGATGCTGCCGCCCAACCAGCGCCCCGCCCAGCCCTCTTCTATTTGATCACCCTGCTTGATCCGTCCCACGCTCATGGCAACCAAAAAACCCAAAGGACTCGGCCGCGGCCTCGACGTGCTGCTCGGCCCCTCCGTCGAACTCTCGGAAACCGACGCCGCCGCACTACGCGAACTGCGGCTGGACGATCTCGTGCCCGGCCGCTATCAGCCCCGTGCGCAGATGGACGAAGGCGCCCTCTACGAACTGGCGCAGAGCATCAAGGCGCAAGGCGTAATGCAGCCCGTGCTCGTTCGCGCCCTGCCCGATGGCCGCTATGAAATCATCGCCGGAGAACGCCGCACCCGCGCCGCCCGCCTGGCCGGGCTCGACAGCGTGCCCGCACTGGTGAAAGAGGCCGACGACCGCACCACCCTGGCCATGGCCCTGATCGAAAACCTCCAGCGCGAAGACCTCAATCCGCTGGAAGAAGCCCGCGGCATCGCCCGGCTGATCGAAGAATTCGGCCACACCCACGAGCAGGCCGGGCAAGCCGTCGGCCGCTCGCGCACCGCCACCAGCAATCTGCTGCGTCTGCTGCAACTGAGCGAGGCCGTGCAGACCATGCTGCTGGCGGGCGATCTCGACATGGGCCACGCCCGCGCGCTGCTGTCGCTGGACAAGGCGCAGCAGGTTCAGGCCGCGCAGCAGATTCTGGCCAAGCGCCTGAGCGTGCGCGAAGCCGAGCGGCTGGTGGCCCGCACCCAACAGGAGCAGAGCCCGGGCGCCACAGCCCAAAAAACCAAAGCCGTCAAAGACCAAGACTGGAAGCGGCTGGAGGAAGAACTGTCGGAGCGCTTCACCGCCCCGGTTGAAATTCGTAGCAAGGCAGGCCGCAAAGGCCAGCACAGCGGAGAAATCGCCATTCGATTTTCCTCGCTCGACGAGCTCGACGGGCTGCTCGCGCTGCTGCGCGGCAGCGATACCGCTCAACCGTAATCACTGAAGCGCCGACGACGACGCCGCAAAGCGGCAGGCCGAATGCGCATCGGCCCGCTCCACCTCGCAGCCCAGCGTCAGCCAGTACGCTGCCAGACGGCGGCAGACGATGCTGAGTTCGGCGCTGAGTTGAGGATGTTGCTGCAAAGTCTGCAAATTGCGGCCGATTTTCTGCATGGCCGCCAGACTGGGCTTGTCCGCGTAAAACGTCATCAACGCCAGAGTTCCGGCTAACAGCGGCTCGGCGGAATCGACTCGGGTTTTCTGGGTGTTCGGCATAAAAAATCGCATGGCTGGCTGATGTACTGGAGGACTAGTCCACACAAGGCTGGCGAGCAAAGCTGCGAGAAATCAACTACTTGGTCAAAATCAACTTGTCCTGCCGCGTCAAACGCAGTTGGTAAGTCTGCCCCTGATGGCGAATCTGCACCACAGAGCCTTGCCGAAACAGCTCGCGCGAATGCAGGGTCAACCCCGCGTTCGCACCCGGCTCCAGCGCGGCGACGACGTTCGCAGCCCGCGGCAATGGCTTGCACAGCTTCGGGTTCATCGTGGCCACTCCATCGCCGCCCACGTCAGCAGCAGCACCACCAACAGACTGAGCCCAAGTTCTGCATATCCCATGATCGATCTCCCAGGTCAGGCTGGCCCGGATTCTGACCAACCGAGGCGAGACGCTCTGCGCCATCGCCTTGGGGCTATCCTATTGCGAATAATTCTTATTTGTATGAATGCCCCCATGATTCAGAGGGAAAAGCGGGGCAGAGGCTTAGGGTCTGTTCACGCTATTTACGCCCCCGCGCCGGGGGTCTGGGCGGAGGCAATGCGAGGCGCAGGCCGCGCCGTGG
>DYKQ01000102.1 GCA_020722545.1 Thiomonas intermedia
AAGAACCTCACATGCCACCCTCCTTCAGGCTCATTTCTGGATTGGAAAGGACTGCCCCCTTGTGTTTCCCATCGGCCTAAGAGCGCCCCCAGACCTGCCGCGTTCGCATCAGCCCCCCCCGAGGGGGATGAGAATACTTGGGGCGGCCCGGCGTTTCCTTGAGGCTGTCGCAGGCACAATGCCCGTCCATGTCGATGTTGCGTATTTTCTCGCTCAGCCTGCTGCTTCTGGCGGCCAGCCGCCTGCTGGGGCTGGTGCGTGACGTGGTGGTGGCCACGCAATTCGGGCTGACCGGCCACGCCGACGCCGCGCTGGTGGTGCTGTCCTTTCCCGATCTCGCGGTAAGTCTGCTGTGGGGGGCGGCCATTCCAGCGGTGATGGTGCCGCGCATGGCCGGGCGCGATGCGGCGCATATCGCGGCGGAGGGCGCGCGCTGGTCGCGGCTGGCCGCCCTGCTGTTCATCCTGGCGGGCATGGTCGTGTGGTGGGAGCGGCTTGTGATCGTGCATCTGCTCGCCCCCGGGCTGAACGCGTCGGAGGCGGCGCTGGCGGCGCAGACGCTGGGTTGGTCTGCCCTGGTCGCCCTGCCTGCCGGGGCGGTGGCGATGGTGAGCAACGCCATGCTGCAGGCCCAGGGGCGCTTGCAGTGGCAGTACACGGGGCAGGTGGTGTTCAACCTCGGACTGATCGGCGGAATGATCGTTGCGGCGCAAACCGGCCAGTTCGCCTGGGTGGCCGGCGGGGTGGTGATCGCGGCGCTGGCGCGACTGCTGCTGATGCGCAGGGCCAGCCGGGCCGCGCTGCCTGCTGCCGCACCGGGCCGTGCCTGGCCGGACGCCGCCAGCCTGCACGCGCTCGGTCTGGCGCTCGCGGCCTCCGGTCTGACGGTGCTCTACACCCTGGCGGCGCGCGCCCTGATGTCGGATGCAGGGCCGGGGCAACTCGGGGTGTTTCAGTATGCGCAGCGGGTGGGCGAGTTGCCGCTGCATACCGTTTTCGCGGTCGCTTCGGCGCTGGCGCTGGCGCGTCTGAGCGCGGCGCAAAGCCAGGGCGATTCCGCCCGCGCGCAGTTGGAGACGCGCCAGTGGCTGCGGGCGATGCTGTGGCTCTCCGCCCTCATCGCGCTGGCGGGCATGGTGGCGGCGCCGGGCGTCATTCGCCTGCTGTTCGGCTGGGGCCGCATGACCGCCGAGGCGCAGCAGCAGGTCACCGAAGCCATGCGCTGGATCTTGCTGCTGTTGCCGCTGCAGGCCGCGCAACTGGTGCTGGCCACGCGGCTGAATAGCCACCGCCGTATCGCCGATCAGGTGCTGGGTTACGGCGCGGGGCTCGCCGCGCTGACCCTCGCTGGCGCCCTGCTGCCGGTCACGTCTTGGCGCGGCTTGGCGGCGTATGGCGCCGCCTGGGGGACGGCCACCGCGGTGCTGTGGTGGCGGCTGGCGCGGCATCAGGCCGATGCGCAGTGGCGCAACGCGGGTGTGCTGCTCGCGGCGCTGCTGGTGCTGGCGGCGGCGGGCGCTGCGCTGCGATTGATGCCGCTGCCCTGGACGCTGGATCTGGCCTTGGCCGCGGTGCTGTTCGCCGCTGGGGTGTGGGCCTTGCTGCGCTTCGATCCCTTGGGACGGCTGGTGCGTGATCGCTACACTTCCCGTCGGCTGCGCCGCGCTGCCTGAACCTTGCTCAAGATGGACTTCATCCAAATCACCAACGACCCCGACTTTGCCGCTTTCGCCGTGGGCTGCGGCGTGACGCGGATCATGGTCGACCTGGAGCAGCACGGCAAGCTGGAACGCCAGGGCGGCTTGGGCACCTTCATTTCCGACCATGCGCCGCAGGACGTGGCCGTCGTGCGTCAGGCCGTGCCGAACGCGGCGCTGATCGTGCGCATCAATCCCCTGCATGAGGCCAGCGCTAACGAGATCGATCAGGCCATCGCCAGCGGCGCCAGCCACCTCATGCTGCCGATGTTCCGCAGCGCCGACGCCGTGGCGCAGTTCGTCGGTCTGGTGGCCGGTCGCGCCCAGACCATCGCCCTGCTCGAAACGCGCGACGCGCTGCAAAGCCTGCCGCATTGGGCGGGTCTGGACGGGCTGGACGAAATCTACGTCGGCCTCAACGACCTGCACCGCGAACTGGGCCTGCGGTTCATGTTCCAGCCGCTGGCGGGCGGCGTGGTCGATCGCGTCGCGGCCGTGGCAAAGCAGCAGGGCAAACGTTTCGGCTTCGGCGGCATCGCCCGGCTGGACGAAGGCCTGCTTCCCGGACGCGTGGTGCTGGGCGAGCACTTAAGGCTGGGCTCGCGCAGCGTGATTCTGTCGCGCACCTTCAACCGCGAGCGCATCGAAGCCCCCGATTCCGACTGGCATGCCATTTACGCCGAAGAAATCGAGCGTCTGCTTCATGCTGTGAAAGTGCTGGCACAGCGCGAGCCCGCCGAGATCGAAAACGACCGCCTGCTCGCCGTCGATCTCATCACCCGCGTCGCCCAGAGTCTGGGTCCCATGTTGACGCCGCGCTGAACCTCCGTGGCCAAACGTCTGTTCGACATCGTGCTGGCGCTGCTGGCGCTGTTGCTGTTCTCGCCCGTGCTGCTCGCGGCGGCGCTGGCCGTGTGGCTGGACTCCGGCCGCCCCGTGCTGTTCGCCCAGACCCGCGTGGGGCGGGGAGCGCAGCCCTTCCGTCTCTACAAATTCCGCAGCATGGTGGTGGACGCGGCGCAGCGCGGCCCGTACAACACAAGCCAGAATGATCCCCGCATCACCCGCGTCGGCCGCTTCCTGCGGCGCAGCAGCGTGGACGAACTGCCGCAACTGCTTAACGTGCTGCGCGGCGACATGAGCCTGGTCGGCCCGCGCCCCGATGTGCCCGCGCAGCGCAGCAACTACACCGAAGATCAATGGGCCCTGCGCCACCGCGTACGCCCCGGCATCACCGGGCTGGCCCAGGCCCTCTACCGCTCAAGCGCCACGCCGCAGCAACGGCTGCAGGCCGATCTCGACTACGCACAACACCACGGCCTGCTGGTCGATCTGCGCATCATCGGCCTCACCGTGGTGCAACTGTTCCGGCGCAGCGCAAACTGACTTGCGCCGTCAAAGCGCGACAATCCCGCCATGTGTGGAATTTATGGATTTTTCGACCGGACCGGCCGCGAGCTGAGCGCGCAAACCCTCGCGGCGATGGACACCAGCCTCGTCCACCGCGGCCCGGATGACAGCGGTGCATTTAGCGCTGCGGGCGTGGCCATCGGCAACCGAAGGCTCTCCATCATCGACCTCGCCGGTGGCCACCAGCCCTTCGTCAGCGACGACGGGCGAATCGCCCTGGTGCAGAACGGCGAGATCTTCAACCATGTGGAACTGCGCGTCGAACTGCAGCGCCAGGGCGTGCGCTTCCACTCCGATCACAGCGATACCGAGGTCTTGCTGCGGCTGTATGAACGCGAAGGGCTGGGCTTCCTGCCGCGGCTCAACGGCATGTTCGCCATCGCCATCTGGGACGGGCGCGATCCCGAAAATCCCCAGCTTCATCTCGTGCGCGACCGCATCGGCGTCAAGCCGCTGTTCGTGCACGACGACGGCAGGCAGGTGCTGTTCGGCTCCGAAATCAAGGCCGTGCTCGCCGCGCTGCCGGGCCGTCCCAAGCTCGATCTGCCCGCGCTGCAGCACTACCTCGCCTACAACTACGCCCCACCGCCCTTCACCCTGCTCGCAGGCGTGCGCCACGTCATGCCGGGCACGGTGCTCACCGTCGATGGCGCCGGCAGCCACATCCGCCGCTGGTGGAGCTTGGCGGAGCAAACCCCTGCGCCGCAGACCTTCACCGTCTGGCAGGAGGAATTCCTCGACCTGCTCGACGACGCAGTGAATCTGCGACTGCGCGCCGACGTACCCTTCGGCGCCTTTCTCTCGGGCGGCGTCGATTCCAGCACCGTCGTCGCGCTCATGGCGCGACACGTGCGCGAACCTGCCCGCACCTTCTGCATCGGCTTTCCCGACCCGCGCTTCGACGAATCGCCCTACGCCCGCGAGGCCGCGCAGCGCTTCGGCGCCACGCACCGCGAGCGCATCGTGCAGCCAGACATGCTCGACGACTGGGCCAAGGTGCTGTGGCACTGCGACCAGCCGCACGGCGACGCCTCGTTCATGCCCACGCGCAGCGTCAGCCAACTCGCCGTTCAGGATGTGAAAGTCGTGCTCACCGGCGATGGCGGCGACGAGCTGTTCGCCGGCTACGACAAATACGCCAGCTTCATGGCCGATCCCGCGCTGCGCGACCTGCCCGCGGCCGACTTCGCGCGGCACTATGTGGAGCACACCGGCCTGTTCGGCGCGCAGGCCCGCGCCGCGCTGTTCCAACCCTGGCTGCGCGCCAAGCTGGCCGATGTGGACAGCGTGCGCGACGTGGCCGCGCCCTGGTTCGAGCAAGCGGCGCACTTCGACCGCATCAACCAGATGCTGTTTCTGGACATGATGTTGCTGCTGCCCGGCAACAACCTCGTCAAGCCCGACCGCATGGGCATGTCGGTATCGCTGGAGGCGCGCACGCCCTTCCTCGATTGGCGCATGATGGAGTTCGCTTATCGCACGCCCGGCGACGCCAAGCTGAAGGACGGCGACAAGAAGCACTGGTTCAAGCGCGCGGTCGAGCCCCTCATCGGCGCCGACCTCGCACACCGCAAGAAGCAGATGTTCACCGTCCCCATCGGCGAGTGGTTCCGCGGGCCGCGCAAGGCCTGGCTGGCCGCGCTGCTGTTCGCACCGAACGCGCTCGGCGCGCGGCTGTTCGAAGCCGACACGGTGCGCAAGCTGTTCGACGACCATGTCTGCGGCGCGGCGAATCACACTCGCGAACTGCGCGCCCTGGCCGCGCTGGAGCTATGGGCGCGGCAATTCGAACCCGAGCTTCCCGCATGAGCCGGGCGCAACGCATTCTCGCCGTGGCCTACGGCGGCGGGCACATCGCCATGATGCTGCCGGTGCTGCGTGCGCTGCGCGCGCGGCTGCCCGGGGTTCACATCGACCTGATGGCGCTGACCACCGCCCGCCGCGCTGCGCGCGACGCCGGCGAGAACCCGCTGGGCTACGCCGATCTGCTGCCGCTGCTCTCGCCCGAAGAGCAGACGCGGGCGCTGGACATGGGCCGCGCCCTGCAATCCGGCAACACCCACCCCGACATTCCCGAAGCCGAGACCCTGGCCTATCTCGGCATCAACGCCTGGGACTTGCAGCAGCAAGTCGGCACGGAGGCCGCGCAGCGGCTGCTGACAGCGAAGGGCCGCCACGGCTTCTATCCCTTGCATTTTTTCCGCGGCGTCATTGCCCATCTCCGGCCCGATCTGGTGCTGGCGACCAACTCCCCGCGCAGCGAACAGGCTGTCGTCGATGCTGCCGCCGAAGCCGGCATCCCCAGCCTGGCCATGCTCGACCTGTTTGGCCTGCCGGGCGACGCCTTCGCCGCCCGCACCCGCTATCCCAGCCGCGTCTGCGTGCTGTCCGAGGCGGTGCGCGACAACCTCATGGCCGCCGGCTGGCCCCGCGACATCATCGCCATCACCGGCAACCCGGCGTTCGATGCGCTGCATGAAGCAACCACCCGCGATGCCGCCAACGCCCTGCGCGCCCGTCTGGGCTGGACAGATAAAAAGATCGTGCTGCTCGCCGCGCATCCAGAGCCGTGCAGCCATCCCGCCACACGCTGGACGGCGGGCGACGCGCTGCCGCTGGCGATGGAGGCCGCGCTGCGCGACTGGGTGCTTACCCGCCCCGACGCGAGGCTGATCGTGCGCCACCACCCCAATCATTGGCACCGCTACCCCCGCCTGCCGGACTCGTCCCAGGTGTATTTCAGCGTCCCCGGCGAAGAGCCGATCGACTCACTGATACTGGCCGCCGACTGCGTGGTGGTGCAGACCACTACCGTCGGTCTGCAAGCCGCGAGCGTGGGCATTCCGGTGCTGGCCATGCAGTGCTCACCCGGCGCGCTGTCGGTCTTCAGTCTGGTCGATCTAGGTATTGCGCAGGGCGTGGCCGATGTTCCCGATTTGCCGGCCGCAGTCGATGCGGCGCTGGACCATCGCCCCGAACCCACCGCCTGGGCGCGGCCCATGCTGGCAGCGCAGAGCGTGGCGAACGAATCGCTGCAACTGCTTGAACAGGCTTACCGGCAAAGTTCAACTTGACTCTTGGCGGCCGCTCAGGACGCACCGAAGCAAACAGCGACAATTCCATTTTCCATTTCATTTCCACCATGTTCGATAACTCAGACATCCTCGTCACCGGCGGGTCCGGTTCGTTCGGCCGCCGCTTCATCAAAACGGTTCTGGAGCGTTACAAGCCCCGGCGGCTGATCGTGTTCTCGCGCGACGAACTCAAGCAATTCGACATGCAGCAGGAGTTCAATGCCCCCTGCATGCGCTATTTCCTCGGCGACGTGCGCGACGAGGCCAGACTGCGCCAAGCCATGCGCGGGGTGCGCTATGTCGTGCATGCCGCCGCGCTCAAGCAAGTGCCCGCGGCGGAATACAACCCGATGGAGTGCATTCGCACCAATATCAACGGCGCGGAAAACGTCATCAAGGCCGCACTGGACAATGAGGTGGAAAAAGTCATCGCACTGTCCACCGACAAGGCCGCCAACCCGATCAACCTGTACGGCGCCACCAAACTCGCATCGGACAAGCTGTTCGTCGCCGCGAACAATATCGCCGGTGGACGCGCCACCCGGTTTGCGGTCATCCGTTACGGCAATGTGGTCGGATCGCGCGGGTCGGTCGTGCCGTTCTTCGAGAAGCTGATCGCGCAGAACGCCGACTCGCTGCCCATCACCGACCCGCGAATGACGCGGTTCTGGATTTCTCTGCAGCAAGGCGTCGATTTCGTGCTGCGCAACTTCGATCGCATGCAGGGCGGCGAGATTTTCGTTCCCAAGATTCCCTCCGTTCGCATCGTCGATCTGGCGCAGGCCATGGCGCCCAGCCTGCCGACGCGCGTCGTCGGCATCCGCCCTGGCGAAAAGCTGCACGAGATCATGTGCCCCGCCGACGATTCGCATCTCACCCTGGAATTCGACGACCACTATGTGATCCGCCCCACCATCCAGTTCCACAGCCTGGACATCGACTACACCGCCAACCGTCTGGGGGAACGCGGCCTGCCGGTGAGCGACGGCTTCGAATACCACTCGGGCAACAACCCCGACTTCCTGAGCGTGGAGCGGTTGCGCGACTTCAACCGCGCGGCGCTCGACGCCTGACCATGGCTGCGCAGACCATTCCCTACGGCCGCCAGGACATCACCGACGCCGATATCGCAGCGGTCGTCGCCGTCCTGCGATCGGACTGGCTCACCCAGGGGCCGGCGGTTCCGCGCTTCGAGGACGCCGTGGCGCGCTACTGCGGCGCGCAGCATGCCATCGCGGTCAACAGCGCCACCTCGGCGCTGCACATCGCCTGCCTGGCGCTCGGTCTGGGGCCGGGCGACCGACTATGGACCAGCCCGATCACTTTCGTCGCCTCGGCCAACTGCGGCCTGTATTGCGGCGCCGAGGTCGATTTCGTCGACATCGACCCGTGCACCTACAACCTGTGCCCCAAGGCGCTGGAGCACAAACTGCTGGAGGCCGAACAGCAAGGCCGCCTGCCCAAGGTCGTTGTGGCCGTCCACCTTTGCGGCCAGTCCTGCGACATGCAGGCCATCCATGCATTGAGCCGGCGCTTTGGCTTTTGCATCATCGAGGATGCCTCGCACGCCATCGGCGGCCGGTATCAGGGCGAGCCTGTCGGCAACTGCCGTTACAGCGACATCACGGTGTTCAGCTTCCACCCGGTGAAGATCATCACCACCGGCGAAGGAGGCATGGCCCTGACCAACGACGCGGGGCTGGCCAAGCGCATGGCCCTGCTGCGCAGCCATGGCATCACCCGCGACCCGGCGCAGATGACGCATGGGCCGGATGGCCCCTGGTACTACCAGCAGATCGAACTCGGTTTCAATTACCGCATGACAGAACTGCAGGCCGCGCTGGGCGTCAGCCAGATGGACCGGATCGACGATTACGTGCGCCGCCGTCACGCCTTGGCCGAACGCTACGACGCGCGGCTGGCCGGGCTGCCGCTGACCCTCCCCTGGCAACACCCGGACAGCTACTCCGGCCTGCACCTCTATGTGATCCGCCTGAAGCTGGATCAGATTGACCGAACCCATCGGGAAGTTTTCGAGGCGTTGCGCGGGCAGGGCATCGGCGTCAACCTGCACTACATCCCGGTGCATACCCAGCCCTACTATCAACGCATGGGATTCAGGGCCGGGGACTTTCCCGAGGCCGAGCGCTATTACGCCGAGGCCATCAGTCTGCCGATGTATCCGACCATGACCGAATCGCAACAAGATCAGGTCGTCGCCGCAATCGCCGAGGCGCTGCGGGCATGAGACTGGCCGTCATCCCCGCGCGCGGCGGCAGCAAGCGCATCCCGCGCAAGAACGTCAAGTCCTTCTGCGGCAAGCCGATCATCGCCTGGTCGATCGA
>DYKQ01000103.1:0-2108 GCA_020722545.1 Thiomonas intermedia
CGCCGCCCACGCATTGAGTTGTGGGCTCCTCCAGTTGCCATAGGCGCGGCGGATGTTGATGACGCCCTCTTTCGCGAGTTCGTCGAGCACCTCGTCGATCATATCCGCCGGACTATTGTCGGCGTCGATGAGTAAGGTGATGCGGGGTTCGTGGCTCATGCTGTCTCTGGAACGTCAGGGTTGTAGCCAGTTTTCGATTTGCAGCGCGGGCACGCGGCGGAATTCGCCTGCGTTATTGGTCACCAGCGTCAGCCCTTCGCTGCGCGCGTGGGCTGCGATATGCAGGTCGTTGACCCCGATGGGCTCGCCAGAGTGTTCGAGTGCGGCGCGGATCTGTCCGTAATGTTGCGCAGCTTTTGTGGTGTAGGGCAATACGTCCAGGCGGCTGACGAAATCCTCGACGACCGCCAGATTGGCTGAGGGCCGACTGCTTTTTTCCGCACCATGCAGGAGTTCAGCGAGGGTGATGACCGAAATGGCCATGCGCGCCGCGTTGGCGTTGAAGGCGGCAAGCACTTCCAGCGGCCGCCGTTTGATGACGTCAATGACGATGTTGGTGTCGAGCAGATACCTCAGCATCACAGAGACTCGCGTGCGGACTGCTCCTTCGGGGCGCGAGTTTCCAGAAAGTCATCGGTGGCTGCGGGGCCATCATGAAAGAAACTGTCCCAGCTCGATTCAAGCGGCGCAATGATGCGCTCTTTGCCACGCGCGCGAACGCTGACCTGCTTGACGCCGTCGGGCAAGCGCAGCTCCGCAGGCAGACGTACCGCCTGCGAGCGGTTATTGGTAAAGACGGTGGTGGTGGTCATGGCCTGATAAATGAGATGGAAGGGTGGTATATGGCGCAAGTATATGGCGACCATTCCATGCCGACAGACAGCATTCATCCTGCCAGTTGCGGTAAGCGGTGAAACGCGGATTCAATCCCTGAGCGTCACCCCGTAGCCTTCATCGGCGACGGCCTTGACCAGCGCTTCGGGCGCGGCGCTGCCCTGCACGGTGGCGTGGCCGCTGGCCAGATCAACCTGAACGTCCTGCGTGCCGGGGACGGATTTGAGCGCCTTGGTCACGGCTGCGACGCAGTGGCCGCAGCTCATGCCGGTGACTTGAAGTTGCACGGTGTTCATGAGTTCTTCTCCTGTTCCTATTGGGGGCAGAGCATCAGGCGGGTTGGGCGAGGGTGTCGCGCACCTTCATCAGCTTTTCGCAGACTTCCTTGGCAATGGCGTGCACTTCGGGTTTGTCGATCAGGCCGAGCACCGAGGCGGGGTTCATGAAGTCGACCACGATCTGCTGGTTGGCTACGTCTTCGCGCACCACCACATTGCAGGGCAGCAAGGCGCCGATGTGCGGATCGAAGTCGAGCGCCTTCATGGCGTAGCCCGGCGCACAGGCGCCGAGGATGCGATAGGGCGGGCGGTCGACGCCGAGCTTGGCCTTGAGCGTGGCCGAGACGTCGATGTCGCTGATGATGCCGAAACCCTGCGCCTTGAGCGCCTCGGTGGTGCGGGCAATGGCATCGTCGAAGGCGCAGCAGGGTTGGGCGGAAAACACGATGGAGGGCATTTCAAACAACCTTTCAGGGGGTGTGAGTCAGGGGAGAGGGTGCGGGGGATTGTGCGGCCGGCCTAGAGACTGGCGCCTGCCAGGGTGAAAGCCGTTTGAGCCGCAGGCTGTTGCCGAGCACGAACACCGACGACAGCCCCATGGCCACTCCGGCCAGCATGGGGTGCAGGTGCACGCCCCAGGGCGCGGCGATTCCAGCGGCCAGGGGAATGAGCACGATGTTGTAGGCAAACGCCCAGAACAGGTTGCCGTGGATGGTGCGCAGGGTGTGGCGGGCGGTGTCGATGGCGCTGGGCAGCGCGGCGAGATCGCCGCGGGTCAGGCTGACGTCGGCGGCTTCGATGGCGACGTCGGCGCCGCTGGCCAGTGCCAGGCCCACATCGGCCTGGGCGAGTGCGGGGCCGTCGTTCAGACCTTCGCCGACGAAGGCCACGCGCCGTCCCTGCGCCTGCAGTTCGGCGACCACGCGGGCTTTGTCTTGCGGCAGCGCTTCGGCATGGACGGAGATCCCCACGCTCGCATGCGCTCGCTGCCCCCCG
>DYKQ01000103.1:2208-8432 GCA_020722545.1 Thiomonas intermedia
GGGGGCTGCCCCCGCCTTGAGGCGGCTCGGCGGCGGGGGCGTCCTGAATGCCCAGCGCATCGGCCACGGCCTGCGCGGTGCGCCGGGCGTCGCCGGTGACCAGGGCGATGGACAGGCCGCGCTGGCGCAGCGCCTGCACCACGGCGACGGCCTCGGGCTTGAGGGGATCGGAAATGCCCAGCACGGCGATGCACTTCTGATCTTGCGCCAGAAACACCGCGGTCTGGCCTTGGGTTTCGAGCGCGTCGGCCTGCTCGCCCAGGGTGTTCAGTGCGATGCCTTCGCGCTCCATCAGCCGCCGCGCGCCCAGCAGCAGGGTGTGGTCGTCGAGGGTGGCACGCACGCCGTAGCCGGGAATGGCGGCGAAGTTCTGCACGGCAGGAGGAGTCAGGCCGCGTTGCGCGGCGGCGTCGCGCACGGCGCGGGCCAGGGGGTGTTCGGAGTCGGCTTCCAGCGCGGCGGCGAGGCGCAGCGCCGCAGTGTCATCCAGCGTGCTGTGCAGCGCGGTGAGCGCGGGTTTGCCCAGCGTCACGGTGCCGGTTTTATCGAGCAGCACGGTGTCGATGCGGGACAGTGCTTCCAGCGCCTCGCCCTTGCGGAACAGCACGCCCATCTCCGCCGCGCGGCTGCTGCCCACCAGAATGGCCGCCGGGGTGGCCAGGCCCATGGCGCAGGGGCAGGCCACCACCAGCACGGCGACTGCCGCAACCAGCGCGGCGCTCACGTCGCCGGTGAGCGCCAGCCAGACGGCGAAGCTGGCCGCGGCGATCAGCAGCACGACGGGGGTGAACACGGCCACCACCCGGTCGGCCACGCGCTGCACCGGCAGCTTGCCGGTCTGCGCGCTTTCCACCAGCCGCACGATCTGCGACAGCACGGTGTCCTTGCCCAGTGCGGTGGCTTCGATCACCAGCCGACCTTCGGCGTTGACCGTGCCGCCCACCACCCGGTCGCCCGGCTTGCGGCGCACCGGCACGGCCTCGCCGGTGAGCATGGATTCGTCCACATGGCTGTCGCCTTCGATCACGCTGCCGTCCACCGGGATGCGCTCGCCGGGGCGCACCAGCACGCGGTCGCCGATGTGCAGCGCGGCGAGGCTGACTTGTTGCTCTGCGCCTTGTGCGTCAAGACGGGTGGCCTGCTTGGCCTGCAGCCCGAGCAGTTTGTGGATGGCGGTGGAGGCGCGGCCCTTGGCCAGTTCTTCCAGATACTTGCCCGCCAGAATCACCGCCACCACCACGGCAGCGGAGTCGAAATACACATGCCGCGACTCGGCGGCAAACCATTGCGGCGCCAGCAGCACCAGCGTGCTGTAAGCCCAGGCCGCGCCGGTGCCGGTGGCGACCAGCGAATTCATGTCGGGCGAGAGATGGCGGTAGGCGACGGCGCCGGTGCGGAAGAACCGCCGCCCGGGGCCGAACAACACGGCGCTGGTGAGGACGAACTGCACCCAGTCCCAGAAGCGCGGAACGGGTGAGACACGCAGCAGCGCGGCGTCGAGCGCGGGCCAGAGCATGGGCAACATCGACAGCACTAGCACGGGCAGCGCCAGCAGGGCGGCGAGCAGCACATCGCGCCGCATGCGCGCCAGATTGCGGGCGTGGGCGGCCGCGCTGGCGTTTTCGGCTGCGGCATCGCCCTCTTGCACTGGATGGGCGCCGTAGCCCGCGTCCACCACGGCCTGCGCCAGCGCTTGGGCATCGAGCATGGCGGGCAGATAACGCACTTGCGCGCGGTTGACCGCCAGATTCACCGTGGCCGACAGCACGCCGGGCTGCTTGCGCAGCGCGCGCTCCACCCGGCCCACGCAGGAGGCGCAGGTCATGCCCTCCACGTCCAGCGCGGCTTCGGCGACGATCGGGGTGTAGCCCGCGGCGCTCACCGCATCGGCAAGGGCTTGCGGCGTGGCGGTCTGCGGGTCGTATGTCACCTCGGCCTGCGTGGTGGCGAGGTTGACGCTGGCCGTCTGCACGCCGGGGAGCTTGCGCAGGGCGCGTTCCACCCGCGCGCTGCATGAGGCGCAGGTCATGCCGCCCACGTCGAGCCGCAAGGTCTGGCCCGTGACCGGGGCCTTGCCGGATGGCTCTGGCGTCTCGGGTAGATCCACCGGGCAGGCGGACAAGTCTGGTATGGGGGAGGTAGGCGCTTTCATGTCGGCTCTCCATTTCGTAAGGCGCCGAGAATGGGGCACTGCGCCGTGGGGCCGTGGCCGGGGCAGGCGTCGAGCAGGGTCTGCAGACCTTTTTTCATGCGCTGCAGATCGTCCATCTTGGCGTCGATCTCGGCCAGTCGCTGCGCGACGAGGGTGCGCACCGCGCCCATATCGGCCTCGGGCCGGGCGTGCAGCGCCAGAAGCTCGCCGATCTGCGCCAGCGAAAACCCCAGCGCCTGCGCCCGCCGGATGAAATCCAGCCGTTCGATGGCCTGCGGCGCGTACAGCCGGTAGCCGCTGGCGGTGCGCTGCGTAGGGGCCAGCAGGCCCAGACGTTCGTAGTAACGCAGCGTTTCCGCGCCCAGTTGCGCACGCTGCGCCAACTCGCCAATGGTGAGCTGGGACGATTCAAAGCGGGCTTGGGGGAGCGGCATGGTGCGGCGCAGGCGGATACGGTGGGTGGAGAGGTGCAAACTTTACACCTTACTAAAGACTATAGGGTTGGGATGGGAAAAGCGGTTGAAATGAAAATCCGCCGAGCAGATCAGCTGGCGCTCAAGAACCCGCAGCTATTTTCCGGCGCAGCACCCAGGCGACGAAGCGCTGCCCGTACACCGGCTGCGTCCACACCAGCCAGGTCACCACCAAGGCGTTGAACACGGCCACGGTGAGCAGCAGCATCGGCACGCCCACGCCTGCGGTAAGCAACACGGCGCAATACGCCGCGCAGGCAATCATGAACAGGGCGTTGAGCATATTGCTGGCCGCAATCACCCGGGCGCGGTGGGTTTCGGCCACGCGGTGCTGAATGAAGGCGTAAAGCGGCACGCTGTAAATCCCGGCGCTGGCCGAGACCAGCAGCAGATCGATCATCAGCCGCCAGTGCTCGCCTTCGCGCAGAAACAGGGTGAGGGTTTGCAACCTCCCGTTATGCGGCAGATTTTGCGTGGCGAAGTAGAGATCGACGCCGAACACCGACATGCCGATGGCGCCGACCAGCACCAGGCCGATTTCCACCCGGCCATGCGCCATCCACTCGCAGGCCACCGAGCCCAGGCCGATGCCCACGGCGAAAATCACCAGCAGCATCGACGCCACCGCTTCGCTTCCGTGCACCACCTCGCGGGTGAAGATCGGAAACTGGGTGAGGAAGGCCACGCCGTAGAACCACATCCAGGCAATGGCGATCAGCGCCACGAGCACGGGGCGGTCGGCGGCAGCGAGCCTGAGGCTGCGCGCCGTTGCGCTCAACGGATTCCAGTTGATGCGGGTGTCGCTGCACAGCGGCGGGGTGCGCGGCACGAAGCGCGCCATCGTCCAGCCGGCCAATGCCACGGCGAGACAGGCCACCCCGGCAAACACCGGCCCTTGCGGATAGGTCATCAGCACCCCGCCGACCATGCTGCCCAGCAGAATGGCGACAAAGCCGCCCATTTCGGTCATGCCGTTGCCGCCGGTGAGCTCGGCCGTGTGCAGGTGGCGCGGCAGATAGGCGAATTTCACCGGTCCGAACAGGGTGGAATGCAGCCCCATGCCCAGCACGCACGCCAGCAGCAGCGGCACGTTCACCGTGATGAAGCCCCACAGCGCCGCGAGCATGATGACAATCTCGAAGGTCTTGATGCGCCGCATGATGACGCCCATGTCGCACTTGTCGGCCAGTTGTCCGGCGGTGGCCGACAGCAGCACGAAGGGCAGCACATACAGCGCGGCGATGAGGTTGACCATCAGCCCTGCAGGCAGCCCGGTCTGCGCTTCGGCGCGGTAGGTCACCAGCATGGTGAAGGCGAACTTCAGCAGGTTGTCATTGCCCGCATTGGTGAACTGCGTCCAGAAAAACGGCGCAAAGCGGCGCTGGCCCAGCAGCTTGAACTGGTTGACGGACGGCGGCGGATCGTGGGACGGAGGTGTGGAAGCCATGCGTGATGCGGAAAAAACTCCGGCATGTTCGCACAGTCGGTCAAACCTGTTTGATTACGCCCGCTGCCGCGCCCAGGCCAGAAAACGCTGGCCGTAAAGCGGCTGGCGCCAGATCAGCCAGAGCGCGGCCACCGCATTGAGCAGCGCCACGCTCAGCAGCAGCGCGGGCACGCTCACCCCGGCCACCAGCAGCGCCGCGCAATAGCCCGAGCACACCACCATGTAAATGGCGTTGAGAATGTTGTTGGCCGCAATCACCCGCGAACGATGCGTGGACGGAGTGTGCTGCTGGATGAGGGCATAAAGCGGCACGCTGTAGATGCCGGCGCTGGCCGAGAGCAGGAACAGATCGAGCATCACCCGCCAGTGCGCCGGATCGCGCACGAAGGGCGGCACGCCTTGCAGCACGGCTTCGTGCGGCAGGTGCAGCGTGGCGAAATAAAGATCGATGCCGAACGCCGTCATGCCGATGGCGCCCAGCGGCACCAGGCCGATCTCCACCCGCCCGCGCGCCAGCCATTCGCAAGCCACCGAGCCCAGCGCGATGCCGATGGAAAACACCGCCAGCAGCAGCGAGGCCACCGCCTCGTTGCCGCCGAGCACGTCCTTGGCGAACACCGGAAACTGGGTGAGAAACGCCACGCCGTAAAACCACATCCACGAAATCGCCAGCAGCGCCTGCAGCACCGTGCGGTCGGCGGCGGCCAGCCGCAGATTGCGCGCGGTTTCGGTGAACGGGTTCCAGTTGATGTGCAACTGCGGGTCCACCGGGGCGGTGGGCGGAATGAAGCGCGCCGCCGTCCAGCCCAGCAGCGCCACGGCCACGCAGGCCAGCCCGGCGATCAGCGGCCCGCGCTCAAAGGTCATCACCAGGCCACCGGCCAGATTGCCCAGCAGAATGGCCACGAAGGTGCCCATCTCGGTCATGCCATTGGCGCCGGTGAGTTCGGCGCTGTTCACATGCTGCGGCAGATAGGCGTATTTGGCCGGGCCGAACAGGGTGGAATGCAGCCCCATGCCAAAGGCGCAGGCCAGCAACGCGGGCACGTTGGCGGTGACGAAACCCCACAGCGCCAGCGCCATGATGGCGATTTCCAGCGTCTTCACCCGCCGCATCAGCATCGCCTTGTCGTACTTGTCGGCCAGTTGCCCGCTGGTCGCCGAGAACAGCACGAAGGGCAGGATGTAGAGCGCCGCGATGAGGTTGACCATCAGCCCGGTGGACAAAGCCGTGGCCGCTTCGGCGCGGTAAGCCACCATCACCGTGAAGGCGAACTTGAACAGGTTGTCGTTGCCCGCACCGCCGAACTGCGTCCAGAAAAACGGCGCGAAACGGCGCTGGCCGAGCAGGGCGAACTGATTGGGACGGGCGGATTGGGGCATGGCGGCGGTCGGGTTGCAGGGCGGATCATGGCACAGCATGGCACAGCCGGATAATTCCGCACCATGATGACATCACCTCCTTGCGCCGCGCCCGACGTGGTCAATATCTCCTGCTACAAGTTTGTCGGTCTCGACGACCTGCCCGCGCTGCAGACGCGGCTGCCATCGACGCCATCATGGCTGCGCTGCGCGCCGACGCCCGGCTGGCCGACCTCAGCCCGAAGGAGTCGATTTCCCAAACCCAGCCCTTCAAGCGCCTGAAGGTGAAAATCAAGCGCGAGATCATCACCCTGAACCGCCCGCAGATCCGCCCCGAATCCGGGCGCGCCCCGGCGGTGACGCCCGAGCGCCTGCGGGCCTGGCTCGACGCCGGATGCGATGACGAAGGCCGCCCGGTCGTGCTGCTCGACACCCGCAACGCGTTCGAGCGCGATCTCGGCAGCTTTGCCGACTGCGTGGACTTTCGCATCGGCAAATTCAGCGAATTCGCCCCGGCCGTCGAAGAGCACGCCGCCGACTATGCGGGCAAGACCGTGGTGACCTTCTGCACCGGCGGCATCCGCTGCGAAAAAGCCGCGTTGCTCATGCAAGACTGCGGCATCGAGCACGTCTATCAGCTCGAAGGCGGCATCCTCAAATACTTCGAGCAAGTTGGCGCCGCGCACTACCAGGGCGGGTGTTTCGTGTTCGACGAACGCGAAGTGCTCGGCTCCGATTTGCTGCCCAGCGACGGCGCCATCGCCCCGCCCGCCGCGCTGCAGCATCGCTG
>DYKQ01000104.1 GCA_020722545.1 Thiomonas intermedia
AGACTCCTAGAATCCACAGCATGAATACCGACTCCGCCCGCGCCGCGATCCTGGCGCAGATTCGTGCCCGTCAGGGGCGACCGGCCGCGCTGCATGACATGGAGGCGGCCGATGCCGAGGTCGATATCGGCCGCCATGTGCGCGGGCCGCAACCGACGATTGCCGACCGCATAGCGGGTTTCACCACGCAGGCGCTGGCGCTGCAGACCAGCGTGGCCCGGGTCGCCAGCGCGCAGGACGTGCCGCCCGCGGTGGCGGCTTATCTGCGCGAGCAGGCCTTGGGTATGCAGGGCGTGGCCTGGGAAACTTTGGCCGATCTGCCTTGGCTCGACGCGGGCGTGACTCTGGAGTTGCGCCCGCCGCGTGATGAAGACAAGCTCGGCATCACGGGCTGCTTCTGCGCGGTGGCCGAGACGGGTTCGCTGGTGCTGGCGAGTTCGCCCAGAACGCCCGCTTCCACCCATCTGCTGCCGGAAACGCACATCGCCATCGTGCCGGCCAGCCGCATCGTGCCCGCGCTGGAAGACGCCTACGCGCTGCTGCGCGCCGAACTGGGCGAACTGCCGCGGGCGCTCAGCACGGTGTCCGGCCCGTCGCGCACGGGCGATATCGAACAAACCATCGTGCTCGGTGCGCATGGGCCGTACCGCGTGCATGTGGTGATCGTCGATGCGGCGTGAGGCCCGTGCTGCGGCCACGGCGTCGCTGAGCCTGCTGCCGGGGCTGGCATCGGCCGCCACCGTCCAGACCGTCCCTGACCCGGCGACGCTCAGCCTTTGGTGGGGGCTGCCCTTCGCGGCCATGCTGTTGTCCATCGCGTTCATGCCCTTGTTTGCGGCGAAGGTGTGGCATCACCATCAGGGCAAGATCGCGGCGGGCTGGGCCGCGCTGTTTCTCATCCCCTTTGCCCTCAGTTTCGGCGTGCAGGTCACCTGGGACGCTGCGCTGCACACCCTGCTGCACGAGTACCTGCCTTTCGTCATTCTGCTCACCGCGCTCTATACCGTGAGCGGCGGCATTGCGGTGCGCGGCAATCTGCATGGCAGCCCGGCGCAGAACACGCTGCTGCTGGCCATCGGCACGGTGCTCGCCAGCATCATGGGCACCACCGGGGCGGCGATGCTGATGGTGCGTCCGGTCATCCGCGCCAACGATGGCCGTCGGCACAACGCGCATGTGCTGGTGTTTTTCATCTTCCTGGCGGCCAATGTCGGCGGCGCGCTCACCCCGCTGGGCGATCCGCCGCTGTTTCTCGGCTTTCTCAAGGGCGTGGATTTTTTCTGGACGCTCAGACACCTGCTGGCGCCCACGGCTTTGCTTTGCGCCTTGCTGCTGGCCGTGTTTTATGCGCTCGACCGCTGGTTCTGGAGCAAGGAGGCCGAGCGCCCGGCCATCGACCCCACGCCGGACAGCCCGCTGGGCATCATCGGCGCGTGGAATGTGCTATGGCTGGTGGTCATCGTCATCGCGGTGCTGCACAGCGGCCTCTGGAAGCCGGGGATCACTGTACCGATCCTCGGCCAGCATCTGGAACTGCAGAACCTCACGCGCGATGCAGCGCTCGTCCTCGTGGCGCTGTTGTCGCTGGCCACCACGCCATGGCAGGCGCGGCATGAAAACCAGTTCACCTGGGGGCCGATGATCGAGGTGGGCAAGCTGTTTCTCGGCATCTTCCTCACCATCATTCCGGTCATCGCCATCCTGCGGGCGGGCGAGGGTGGGTCGCTGGCCGGGCTGGTCGCGCTTACTTCCGATGCGCAGGGCCAGCCCATCGCGGCGGCGTATTTCTGGCTCACCGGCGGGCTGTCTTCCTTTCTGGACAACGCCCCGACCTATCTGGTGTTTTTCAATCTCGCGGGGGGCGACGCGGCGCAGCTCATGGCGCATGTCACCACCCTCATGGCGATTTCGGCCGGGGCGGTGTTCATGGGCGCGGTCACCTATATCGGCAACGCGCCCAACTTCATGGTCAAGGCCATCGCCGAGCATCGCGGCGTGCGCATGCCCTCGTTCTTCGGCTATATGGGCTGGTCGCTGGCCATTCTGATGCCGTGCTTTCTTTTCCTGACCGTGGTGTTTTTCCGATGAGCAATCTTGTTGCAGATGGCCCGCTGCGCGTGCTCGTGGCGCGTGCCGTGTTTCCCGACGTCATCGAACCGCTGCGCGCCGTGGCCGAAGTCGAAACCACGCCCGATGACGCCATCGCCACGCCCGAAACGCTGCGCCAGCGCCTGGCCGACAAGCACGGCGCCTTCATCACCGGCAGTGAGCGCATCGATGCGGCCTTGCTAGACGCCTGCCCGCAGCTCAAGGTCGTGAGCACCATGACCGTGGGCGTCGATCACATCGATCTGGCCGCTTGCGCCGAGCGCGGCGTGACCGTCACCCACGCGCCCGACGTGCTCACCGAGACCACTGCCGATTTCGGCTTCACTCTGCTGCTGGCTGCGGCCCGGCAGGTGGGCGACGCCGAGCGTTTTCTGCGCGCGGGGAAGTGGAAAAAATGGAGCGTCGATCTGTTCGCCGGCGCGGATGTGCATGGCGCCACGCTGGGCATCGTCGGCATGGGGCGCATCGGCCAAGCCATTGCGCGGCGTGCGGCGCATGGCTTCAATATGCGCGTGCTCTATCACAACCGCAAACGGCTGGCCACGCACATCGAAGACGAACTGCGCGCCAGTTATCGCGAGTTGCCCGAGCTGCTGCGCGAGAGTCGGCATGTGCTGCTGGCGCTGCCTTACAGCCCCGCCGCGTATCACCTCATCGGCGCGACCGAGCTGGCGCAGATGCAGCCCGGCGCCACGCTGGTCAACATCGCCCGCGGCGGCGTGGTGGACGAAACCGCGCTCGCCCAAGCCCTGCACAGCGGCCATCTGGGCGCCGCCGGGCTGGATGTGTTTGAGGGCGAGCCCGCCGTCAACCCCGCGCTGCTGGCCGCGCCGCGTCTGGTGCTCACGCCGCATATCGCCAGCAGCAGCATTCCCACCCGCCGCGCCATGGCGCAACTCGCGGTGGACAACCTTGTCGCGGTGCTGCAAGGCCAACCGCCCATCACGCCCGTGGCCTGAGCTATGTCGATAGAAGTGATCCTGCTGGTTTTCGTCGGGCTGTTGTGGCTCGTGGTGCTCGTTTTGGGCTGGGCGCTGTTGTCGCGTCTGCGCGGTCTGGCCGAATTGCGCCGCGAGATTGGCGCTGAACTCGCGCCCCAGATGGAGCGTCTGGAACGCGAACTGCGCGGCGCGGTGCAGGCCAGCAGCCAGAGCCTGCGCACCGAGCAGGCCGGGCAACTGGCGCAGTTTCAGCAGATGCTGCTCAACCAGCAGGGCGAGAGCGCGCGCACGCAAAACGCCCAGCTCGACGCCGTCAACCTGCAATTGCAAAGTCTGCAAAAAGCGGTGGGCGACACCCTGGTGCAGCAGGTCGGCCATCTCACCCAGACCAACACTCAAAGCCTGCAGACTCTGCAGGCGCAGCTCATCGAGCGGCTCGACGCATTGCGTCAGACCACTGACCAGCGCCTGATCGAAGCGCGCCAGAGCGCCGAACAGGGCCAGACCGCGATGCGCGAAGCCACCGAGTTGCGCCTCACCGAGCTGCGCCAGTCCACCGACAAGAACCTGAACGAGATGCGCGGCACGGTCGAGCTGCGATTGCGCGAGCTGCAGGCCGACAACGAGAAAAAACTCGAACAGATGCGCGCTACCGTGGACGAAAAACTCCACGCCACGCTGGAGCAGCGCCTGGGCGAGAGCTTCAAGCAGGTGGCCGAGCGGCTGGAACTGGTGCACCGCGGCCTGGGCGAAATGCAGACCCTGGCGCAAGGCGTGGGCGACCTGCAGCGGGTGTTCACCAATGTGAAATCGCGCGGCATCTTCGGTGAAATTCAACTGGCCGGTCTGATCGAGCAGGTGTTCACCCCCGAGCAATACGGCGTCAACGTCGAAACCGTGCCCGGAAGCAACGCCCGGGTGGAATACGCCATTCGCCTGCCGGGCAAGGGCGATGGCCCGCTGTGGCTGCCGATCGACGCCAAGTTTCCGCGCGAAGACTACGAGCGCCTGCTCGACGCGCAGGACCGCGCCGACAAGGCCGAGGCCGAAGCGGCCTCCAAGGCGCTCGAACTGCGGCTGCGCGACGAAGCGCGCACCATTCAGTCCAAGTACATTGCCGCGCCGCACACCAGCGACTTCGGCATTCTGTTCCTGCCCACCGAAGGCCTGTACGCCGAGGCGCTGCGTCGGCCAGGGCTGGTGGAGGCGTTGCAGCGCGAGCACCGCGTGATGCTCGCCGGGCCCACCACCCTGCTGGCGCTGCTCAATAGTCTGCACATGGGTTTTCGTACTTTGGCGCTGGAGCAACGCTCCACCGAGGTGTGGAAAGTGCTCGGCGCGGTCAAGACAGAATTCACCAAATTCGGCGACGTTCTTGCAAAAACGCGCAAGAAGCTAGACGAAGCGAGCAATACCATCGGTGCGGCGGAAACTCGCACCCGCGCCATGACGCGCCAGCTCAAGCAGGTGGAAGCGCTGCCCGCAGATCAGACGCAAACCCTGCTGGGTTTGACCGAGGTCGAACCCGACGATCACGAAGACGCGGTATAAACCAAGCATCGATTTTTTGCGCCGCAGGTATTCCGCCGTGCGGCCTTTGCGTTTTTAGGCTCCCATCAT
This sequence comes from Thiomonas intermedia, assembly GCA_020722545.1. Lineage (GTDB taxonomy): Bacteria > Pseudomonadota > Gammaproteobacteria > Burkholderiales > Burkholderiaceae_C > Thiomonas > Thiomonas intermedia_B. The sequence goes on from DYKQ01000104.1 coordinate 4,671, forward strand.
GCAAGCACAAGACATCAGTCTCGACGTTCTGGCGGAGAAATACGCCAAGGGCGATGAGCGCACCATCGAAGACATTCACGCGCGCGTCGCCCGCGCCCTGGCGGTCGAAGAGGCCGACCCGGCCCGCAGCGAGGCGCAGTTTCGGCAGGCGCTCGCGGACGGCTTCGTGCCCGCCGGACGCATCATGTCGGCGGCGGGCACCGACATTCAGGCCACGCTGATCAACTGCTTCGTCCAGCCCGTGGGCGACTCGGTCTCCGACGACAAAGACGGCAAGCCCAGCATCTACAAGGCGCTGGCGCAGGCCGCCGAAACCATGCGGCGCGGCGGCGGCGTGGGCTACGACTTCTCGCGCATCCGCCCGGTGGGTGCGCATGTCGGCGGCACCCACAGCCGCGCCAGCGGCCCGCTGTCGTTCATGCGCGTGTTCGACGCCTCGTGTGAAACGGTGGAATCCGCCGGCAGCCGCCGGGGCGCGCAGATGGGCGTATTGAGAGCCGACCATCCCGACATCGAAGCCTTCATCCACGCCAAAGACCAAGGCGCGTTCAAGAACTTCAACCTGTCGGTGGGCGTGAGCGCCGCGTTCATGCAGGCGGTCGAAAGCGACGGGCAGATCGATCTGGTGCACAAGGCCAGACCGGGCGACGATCAGCTCGCCGAAGGCGCGTATCAGCGGGCCGACGGCGAATGGGTGTATCGCAGCGTGCGCGCCCGCGATCTGTGGGACCAGATCATGCAGTCCACCTACGACCACGCCGAGCCGGGCATTCTGTTTCTCGACACCGCCAACGCCGACAACAACCTCTATTACTGCGAAACTTTCGAGGCGACCAACCCTTGCGCCGAGGAGTTTCTGCCCGACTACGGCTGCTGCTGCTTGGGCTCGATCAACCTCACCCGTTTTGTGCGCGAGCCCTTCACGCCGCAGGCGCGGTTTGATGCCGAGGGCTTTCAGGCGGTCACCCGCGTCGCGGTGCGCATGCTCGACAACGTGCTCGACGTGACCTACTGGCCGCTGGTCGAGCAGCACAACGAGGCGCAAAACAAACGCCGCATCGGCCTGGGCTTTCTCGGCCTGGGCGACGCCTGCGTGATGCTCGGCCTGCGCTACGACAGCGACGACGCTCGCCGCTTCGCCGCCGACATGGCCCGCACCCTGCGCGACGCGGCCTATTCCGCCTCGGTCGATCTCGCCAAGGAAAAGGGCGCCTTCCCGCTGTTCGACGCGAAGAAGTTCCTCGACAGCGGCTTCGCCAAGCGGCTACCCGAAGCCCTTCGCGCCGACATCGCCGCGCATGGCATCCGCAATTCGCACCTGCTCGCCGTGGCGCCCACCGGCACCATCAGCCTGGCCTTTGCCGACAACGCCAGCAACGGCATCGAGCCCGCTTTCTCCTGGGTCTATACCCGCAAGAAGCGCATGGCCGACAACACCACCCGCGAGTACGAAGTCGCCGATCATGCCTGGCGCCTCTACCGCAGCCTGGGCCGCGACATGAGCGATCTGCCGTCGGCCTTCGTCACCGCGCTGGAGATGTCGGCCGCCGATCACATGAAAATGCTGCAGGTCGTGCAGCCCTTCATCGACACCAGCATCAGCAAAACCGTCAACGTCCCGGCCGACTACCCCTACGACGACTTCAAAGACCTTTACCTGCAGGCCTGGAAGGCCGGGCTCAAAGGGCTGGCCACTTACCGCCCCAATGCCGTGCTTGGCGCGGTGCTGCAAGCCACGCCCACGGCGGCCGCGCCCGCTGCCGCATCTGCCCAGGCTGCTGATGACATCGACCCGCTCACCCGCCGCATCGAAGGTCGGCCTTCAGGCGACTTGCAGGCCGTCACCAGCAAGATCAGCTACATGACCTCGGAAGGACAAAAGACCGTCTATCTCTCCGTCTCTTTCGCCGAGGTGGAAGGCCGGGTGAGCGGCGAGGCGGTGCGCATCGAGCGGCCCATCGAGTTCTTCATGCCCGCAGGTCAGCGCGACGAAGGCCAGCAATGGATCGCCTCCAATATGCGGCTGCTGTCGCTGGTGGCGCGCTCGGGCGGCTCCATCGCCAAGAGCCTGCAGAACATGCGCGAAGTCGTGTGGGACAAAGGCCCGGTGCGCTGCGGCGAAGTCATCAAGTCAGACGGCAGCCGCGCGCCGCGTTTTCACCAGTCCGAAGTCGCCGCCATCGCCTACGCCCTGCAGGAACTGCTGCGGCGACGCGGTTTCCTCGATGCCATGGGCCGCGAACGTCCCGTGCCTGAACTGGTCCAACGCGCCCACGTTCCCGAAGCCCTGCGCATCGACCTCGAATCGGCCGACGCATCACCCGAGCTGCTACCCGGCGGCCGCATCTGCCCCGAATGCGGCGGGCCATTTTTACGCCGCGTCGATGGCTGCGACCGATGCGAAAACTGCGGATATATCGGAAGCTGCGGTTGAGGAGTTGGGGGCAGACGGTTGCGGTTGCGTGTTGATTCGCTTGCTATGAAGCTAGACCTGACCCTGCCTTCCTCCCATGACCCTGCCTTCCTCCCACCTTCCCGTGTAAGCTCTGGCCAGAATATCCTGCAAGGGCCAGTTTATTTTGCAGAATTTGCGGGATACATTACGTTATGCATAAACACCCATGGCCAGCGAACTAAGTACAGCCCAATGGAGTGAAATCCTCTCGCGTCAAGAACTGACGAACGAGACCGATTTGTCGATTTTTCAAGCGTTGTATTCCTTCGATGGTCACAAGGCATATGCAAGTCAGGTGGGGTTACTGCTAGGCTACAAAGGCAAATCCCCACACGCTCCGCTAAATTCTGAAATTGGCAGGCTTGCGAAGAGAATCGCAAAGCATTACGACATCCAGTTCATAGAAAGAAATTCAAGAAAGTACAAGTACTGGGATTTGTTTTTTAATGGCTGGAAAGAAGGGAAGTTTTTTGTTTGGCAATTAAGGCCAGAACTCGCACAAGCTCTTGAAGGCCTCAAATTGACAGGTGAGCAGCCCTATCCAGAAGAGTTGCTTGTTGAAAACGGTCTGGCTTTAACCGAGGGCGCAAAGAGAACCGTTGTCGTAAACGCATACGAAAGAAACCCCAAGGCACGTAGCATATGCATTATTCATTGGGGTAGCCAGTGCGCAGTTTGCGGTTTCAACTTTGTCAACACATACGGCGCTATTGGCTCAGGCTTTATTCATGTTCACCATTTGGTTCCTGTGGCAGAAATCGGAAAATCCTACCAAGTCAACCCTATTGAAGATTTAAGACCGGTCTGCCCAAATTGTCATGCCATGCTTCACACATCGAACCCACCTTTGAGCATCGAACAATTACGAGAATTAATCCATGCAAACAAAGGCACATAAGGAGATCGCCATGCATAACATGGCGCTCAACACGGACGGTCAAAATACTACGTATTTTGACCGCCGGTTAGCTCTACGTTAACCCCCACAAGTCCCGCGCCGTGAATCGCTACGACCCAGACCACACACCCAATCCCGAGCAATGGCTCGCGCTCGATGAACAGATGAGAATTCAGATCGTCGAAGAACATCACCGTGCTGCACGAATCAAGCTGCCCAACTTGAAGATCCATGCGGCGTTCCATGCAATTGTTGAAAACCAAATTGCAGAAAACACCGAGTCTGTTGTTCGCGCGATGGCTCGTTTAACCACTGAAGGTCTGTCCCGGCACGAGGCTGTTCACGCTATCGCCTCCGTTCTCGCCGAACACATCCACGATCTCTTCAAC
>DYKQ01000105.1 GCA_020722545.1 Thiomonas intermedia
AGCGCTGCGGCGTAGAGTGAGAGGGTGTGAACAAATCCGCCATGCCCGCTCATCGCGCCCAAATCGTCCCACTCGGCGTTGCAAATGCGCGCCGTGCCGACGGGCACGGCTGTGCTTTGCGCCTTGATTGGAACCCTTTGGGCGCGCTGCTCGGCCGCGCCGGATTCAGATTCATTCACACCCTCTGAGGCGTCTTGCAGCTTGGGCAGATCGGCGATGCAGCGGAAGACTTTGAGCCGCTCCGCGCTGCGCTGGCCATACTGCGCGATCCAGGCGCAGCCTTCGAGAATGGCATCGTCATCGCCGCTGGCCAGCGCCAGCTTGAGTTCGCCGATCTTGAGCCCGGCCCAGGCGGTGTCCGGGTCGGGGGCGAGACCAATGAGCACGCTCACCGGGCGCTCGTCGGCCAGCTCAGCCCAGGCGCCAGGATGCGGCAGGCGTAAACACCGGGCTGGGTGAAGTCAGCGACATGGATCTGGTGGCCTTCAGCGTGCAGCGCGGCCACTGACCAGTGGTAATCCTGTTCGGTGGAGGCACCGAAGTTCCAGTCGGCAAAGTCGAAGCCGGGCGCGGGAAATCCGGCCAGCGCGTCGAGCGACGCGCCCTTCACCAAGATGCCGAAACCCGCCTCGCGCAGGCCGCGGATGTCGGCGGCAATGTGCGGGCAGCACGCCCCGCTGTGCGCTGTGGTCAGCTCTCGGTGCTTGGCTTGGCGCTGCCGCAGGGGTCGGCGCGTCCGGCGGCGCAGCGCGACCGTGATCTTCGCCCGGCGCATCGGTACTGTCGGGTTTATTGGCCTTGCGCTGCAGTTTTTCCTGCTTTTTGCGCTCTTTTGGCGAGTTCTTTCTGACGCTTTTCGTAGGAATAATTTGGCTTGACCAATGGGGTGTCCAGGTGAATGGTGACAGCAGCCTTGAAGCCACTGAAGACTTTGGGGCGCGAAGCGGGAATGCCACATGCTATCGAAGGTCGCGGCCCAGACTCGCCGCATCAAGCATTTTTCGCGTCGAGACGGTGCTGCGCGGCCAGTTCCATGATGCGCTCCAACTCGGCATCGCGAATGCCGATGTCGCGCAGCGCGTGCGCAGTGCGCGCGACGTAATCGAAAGTGGTGCCGTAGCGGCCATGGCTGGTGCGCAGAATGTCGAGCAACTGCGCGTCGTCAAGTTCACCGGTATAGCTCGGGCTGCTGGGCCGCAGGGTGAACGCGAGCGCCTGCACCACGCCCTGCGGAGTGCGGCAGGCAATCCAGCGCGGGTCATAGACGGCGCGAGGCATTTCGCGCTTCCACAACTGGCGCAATTCGCGCTCGGCGCGATCTTGAGGGACGCGCAACGCAATGCCGCGGCACGAACCGCCGGCCATCAGCGCGAGCACCAGGCCGGGCGCCTCCTCCGTTCCCCGGTTGATGCGCGACCACATGCGCAGCGTGCGCCGCCAGCCCCAGACTCGCGCCGGGCGCACTTCGTCATGCACGACTTGCGGGTTCCAGATCAGCGAACCGTAGCCGAACACCCAGAGGTCGCCCTCCGGGCGGCTGGCCAGCGTGGCCTCCAGCATGTCTTGCGGATCCCGCCCCGGAAACTGGGGCAGGCCGTGATCGTCATCGGCTTCGCGCATCATCCCCGCATTGTCCGAGAAACCCGGCTGCACCGACCCCATACAGATCAGAAAACGAACGATCTGTCGCGGTCGGTCGCGGCGTCATCGCGGCAACACGGTGCTGCCCATCAAAAACCGGTCGATCTCGCGCGCGGCCTGGCGGCCTTCGCGGATCGCCCACACCACCAGGCTCTGACCGCGACGCATATCGCCTGCGGCGAACACCTTGGACACATTGGTGGCATAGCCGGTTTCATCTTCGGCGCCCGCCTTGGCATTGCCGCGCGCATCCTTGTCGATGCCGAAAGCCTCCAGCACACTGCCCACCGGATGCACGAACCCCATGGCCAGCAGCACCAGATCGGCTGGCAGGGTGAACTCGCTGCCGGGCGCTTCCTGCATGCGGCCATCCTTCCACTCGACGCGGCAAGCCTTGATCTGCTTGACCTTGTTCTTGTCTTTGCCGGTCCCGGGGATGAATTCCTTGGTCGCCACGGCCCAGTCGCGCGAGCAGCCTTCTTCGTGACTGCTGGAGGTGCGCAGCTTGATCGGCCAGTACGGCCAGACCAGCGGCTTGTTCTCTGCCTCAGGCGGCTGCGGCATGACCTCGAACTGGGTGACGCTGGCCGCGCCGAGGCGGTTGCTGGCGCCCACGCAGTCGGAACCGGTATCGCCGCCGCCGATCACCACCACATGCTTGCCCGCAGCCGTGATCTGGTTCTTCAGCTTGTCTCCGGCGTTGACCTTGTTCTGCAGCGGCAAAAACTCCATGGCAAAGTGAATGCCGTCGAGTTCGCGCCCCGGCACTGGCAGATCGCGGGGAAACTCGGCGCCGCCGGTCAGCAGCACGGCGTCGAATTCGGCCTGCAACTGAGCGGGAGTGAGGGTCTCCTTGGCCCAGTTGGACACGGTGGCGCCAGGGCCGTCCTTGGGCAGTTCGGCCACCAGCACGCCAGTGCGGAAGGTCACGCCCTCAGCTTCCATCTGCGCGATGCGGCGGTCGATATGGCTCTTTTCCATCTTGAAATCGGGAATGCCGTAGCGCAACAGGCCGCCTGCGCGGTCGTTCTTCTCGAACACGGTGACGGCGTGTCCCGCGCGGGCGAGTTGCTGCGCCGCCGCCAGTCCTGCCGGGCCGGAGCCGACCACGGCCACGGTCTTGCCGGTCTTGTGCGCGGGCGGCTGCGGGGTCACCCAGCCTTCGTTCCAACCCCGGTCGATGATGGCGCGCTCGATGGACTTGATGCCCACCGGCAACTCATTGATGCCCAGGGTGCAGGCCGATTCACACGGCGCGGGACAGATGCGACCGGTGAACTCAGGGAAGTTGTTGGTCGAGTGCAGCACGTCGAGCGCACGCTTCCAATCGCCCTGCCACACGAGGTCGTTGAAGTCGGGGATGATGTTGTTGACCGGGCAGCCGTTGTTGCAGAACGGAATGCCGCAGTCCATGCAGCGCCCGGCCTGAATCTTGGCCTTGTCTTCGGGCAGTTCGTGGACGAATTCCTTCCAGTGCTTGAGCCGCGCGGCGGGGGCTTCGTACTGCTCTTCCTGCCGCTCGAATTCCATAAATCCGGTGATTTTTCCCATGGTCGATCCTTGTTCTTGGCGCCTGAACGATGCACTTCAGTTATTTGGCGGGCACGCTGGCTTTGCCGACGGGCGCCTTGGCTTTTTCCGTGGCGGCCTGCGCTTCGCGCTTGGCGGCCATTTCACCCAGCGCCCGCTTGTATTCATGCGGGAACACTTTGACGAAGCGGCCGCGCGCCTCTTCCCAGGTGTCGAGCAGTTCACGCGCGCGTAGCGAGCCGGTCCAGCGCAGATGGTCTTGCAGCAGCTTGCGCAGCTGGGTTTCGTCGGTCTGGCCGCGATGCCACAGCGCTTCGGCCTGCTGCGCTTTCTGCTCGGCGGCGGGCAGCACCTTGTCGAGCGCCACCATGGCGGTGTTGCAGCGCTTGGCGAACTGGCCGTCCACGTCGTAGACATAGGCGATGCCGCCGCTCATGCCGGCAGCGAAGTTGCGGCCGGTTTCGCCCAGCACCAGCACCGTGCCGCCGGTCATGTATTCGCAGCCGTGGTCGCCCGTGCCCTCGACCACGGTGGTCGCGCCGGAATTGCGCACGGCGAAGCGCTCGCCGGCCACGCCGCGGAAGAAGGCCTCGCCTTCGATCGCGCCGTAGAGCACGGTGTTGCCGACGATGATGTTGGCCGGCGCGTCGCCGCGGAAATCGAGACTGGGGCGCACCACGACTCGGCCGCCGGACAGGCCCTTGCCGGTGTAGTCGTTGGCTTCGCCGATGAGATAGAGCGTGATGCCCCGGGCGAGGAAAGCGCCGAAGCTCTGGCCGCCCGTGCCTTCCATCTGGATGTGGATGGTGTCGTCCGGCAGGCCTTCATGGCCGTAGCGCCGCGCCACTTCGCCGGAGAGCATGGCGCCCACGGTGCGGTTGACGTTGCGCACATTCTGGATGAACTGCACCTTCTCGCCGCGCTCCAGCGCCGGCCGGGCGCGCTCGATCAGCACATGATCGAGCGCCCTGGCCAGGCCGTGATCCTGCTCTTCCACCTGGCGGCGCGGCACATCGGCGGGCACATCGGGCAGATGGAACACGCGGCTGAAATCGAGCCCGCGCGCCTTCCAGTGCTCGATGCCCTTGCGCGCATCGAGCAGATCGGCGCGTCCGATCAGATCGTCGAACTTGCGCACGCCGAGTTGCGCCATGATGGCGCGCACTTCCTCGGCGACGAAGAAGAAGTAGTTCACCACGTGTTCGGGCTTGCCCGAGAACTTCTTGCGCAAGGCCGGGTCTTGCGTGGCCACGCCCACCGGGCAGGTGTTGAGGTGGCATTTGCGCATCATGATGCAGCCCTCGACCACCAGCGGCGCGGTGGCGAAGCCGAATTCGTCGGCGCCCAGCAGCGCACCGATCACCACGTCGCGACCGGTCTTGATCTGGCCGTCCACCTGCACGCGGATGCGGCCGCGCAGCCGGTTGAGCACCAGGGTCTGCTGGGTTTCGGCGAGTCCGATTTCCCACGGCGAACCGGCATGCTTGATGGAGGACAGCGGCGAAGCGCCCGTGCCGCCGTCATGCCCGGCGATGACCACATGATCGGCCTTGGCCTTGGCCACCCCGGCGGCCACCGTGCCCACGCCGCTTTCGGCCACCAGCTTGACGCTGATGGACGCGCGGGAATTGGCGTTCTTCAGATCGTGGATGAGCTGCGCCAAGTCTTCGATGGAGTAAATGTCGTGGTGAGGCGGCGGCGAGATGAGGCCCACGCCCGGCACCGAGTAGCGCAGCATGCCGATGTAGTCGGACACCTTGCCGCCGGGCAACTGCCCGCCCTCGCCGGGCTTGGCGCCCTGCGCCATCTTGATCTGGATCTGGTCGGCAGAGGCCAGATATTCGGCCGTAACGCCGAAGCGGCCGGAAGCGACCTGCTTGATCTTGGAACGCAGCGAATCGCCTTTTTTCAGCGGAATGTCGCTGACGATGCGCTCGGCCCCGAGCACGCTGCCGATGGTGTCGCCGTCCTGGATGCCGCTTGAACCCGTGCGCATTTCAGGCCGGTAGCGCAGCGGATCTTCGCCGCCCTCGCCGGTATTGCTCTTGCCGCCGATGCGGTTCATCGCCACCGCCAGGGTCGAATGCGCTTCCGTGGAAATGGAGCCCAGCGACATGGCGCCGGTGGCAAAGCGCTTGACGATCTCTGCGGCCGGTTCCACCTCATCGATGGCAATCGCCTTGCTGGGGTCGATCTTGAACTCGAACAGGCCGCGCAGGGTGAGCATGCGGCGCGACTGGTCGTTGATGATCTGCGCGTATTCCTTGTAGGTGTTGTAGTTGCCTCCGCGGGTGGCATGCTGCAGCTTGGCGATGGCGTCGGGCGTCCACATATGCTCTTCGCCGCGGGTGCGCCAGGCGTAGTCGCCGCCTGCATCAAGCATATTGGCGAGCACGGGCGAATCGCCGAAGGCGTCGCGGTGCAGGCGCAGCGCTTCTTCGCCCACCTCGAACACGCCGATGCCCTCGACCTGCGTGGAAGTGCCGGTGAAGTATTTGTCCACCAGCGCGCGCGACAGGCCCACGGCTTCGAAGATCTGCGCGCCGCAATAGCTCATATAGGTGGAAATGCCCATCTTGGACATCACCTTCTGCATGCCCTTGCCGATGGCCTTGACGTAGTTGGTGATGGCCTTCTCGGCGCTGAGATCGCCCGGCAGGTCTTTGGCCATTGCCGCAATGGTGTCGAGCGCCAGATACGGGTGCACCGCCTCGGCGCCATAGCCTGCGAGCACGGCGAAATGATGCGTTTCGCGCGCGCTGCCGGTTTCCACCACCAGCCCGGTCTGCGTGCGCAGGCCGTGGGCGGTGAGGTGCTGATGCACGGCGCTCATGGCCAGCAGCGCGGGAATGGCCACGCGCTGCGCGCTCATGTGGCGGTCGGTGATGATGAGAATGTTGTGGCCGCTCTTGAGCGCATCCACCGCTTCGGCGCAGATGGACGCGATGCGCGCCTCGATGCCTTCATGCCCCCAGGCCACCGGATAGCAGATGTCGATCTCGTAGCTGCGGAACTTGCCGCCGGTGTGCTGGGCGATGGAGCGCAGCCGCGCCATGTCGTCGTAGTCGAGCACCGGCTGGCTGACTTCCAGCCGCATCGGCGGATTGACCTGGTTGATGTCGAGCAGATTGGGCCGCGGGCCGATGAAGGACACCAGCGACATCACCATGTTCTCGCGGATGGAGTCGATGGGCGGGTTGGTGACCTGTGCGAACAACTGCCTGAAGTAGTTGTACAGCGGCTTGGCGCGGTTGGACAACACCGCCAGCGCGGCGTCGTTGCCCATCGAACCCACGGCCTCGTCGCCCTTTTCGGCCATCGGCGCCATCAGGAACTTGAGGTCTTCCTGCGTGTAACCGAAGGCCTGCTGGCGGTCGAGCAGAGGGATGGGCGAGGGCTCGGCGTGGCCCAGATGATCGAGGTCGTCGATGCGGATGCGCAGGTTTTCGATCCACTGACCGTAGGGACGCGCACTGGCGAGCTGGCTCTTGATTTCCTTGTCGTCGATGATGCGGCCGGCCTCCATGTCGATGAGGAACATCTTGCCCGGCTGCAGCCGCCACTTCTTGACGATGCGGCTCTCGGAAATGGGCAGCACGCCCGACTCGGACGCCATGATGACCAGATCGTCATCGGTCACGATGTAACGCGCCGGGCGCAGGCCGTTGCGGTCGAGCGTGGCGCCGATCTGGCGGCCATCGGTGAAGGCGATCGCGGCGGGACCGTCCCACGGCTCCATCATCGCGGCGTGGTACTCGTAGAAGGCGCGGCGGCGCGGGTCCATGAGAGCGTGCTGCTCCCACGCCTCGGGAATCATCATCATCATGGCGTGCGACAGCGGGTAGCCCGCCATCACCAGCAGCTCCAGACAGTTGTCGAAGCTGGCGGTGTCGCTCTGACCGGGGTAGATCAGCGGCCAGAGCTTTTGCAGATCGGCGCCGAGCACCGGCGACGACACGGCGCCCTCGCGCGCGCGCATCCAGTTGTAATTGCCCTTGACGGTGTTGATCTCGCCGTTGTGCGCCACCAGCCGGTAGGGGTGCGCCAGCGGCCATTCGGGGAAGGTGTTGGTGGAAAACCGCTGGTGCACCAGCGCCAGCGCCGAAACCACGCGCGGGTCTTTGAGGTCTTTGTAATACTCGCCCACCTGATCGGCCAGCAGCAGGCCCTTGTACACAATGGTGCGCGCCGACATGGAGGGTACGAAATATTCCTTGCCGTGGCGCAGGTTGAGCTTCTGGATGGCGTGGCTGGCGGTCTTGCGGATGACGAACAGCTTGCGCTCTAGCGCGTCGGTCACCATCACGTCGGGGCCGCGGCCGATGAACACCTGGCGGATCACCGGCTCCTTGGCCCGCACCGTGGGCGACATCGGCATCTCGGCATCGACGGCCACGTCACGCCAGCCGAGCAGTTCCTGGCCTTCGGCACGGACGGCGCGTTCGATCTCCTGCTCGCAGGCCAGACGAGAAGCCTGCTCGCGCGGCAGGAAGATCATGCCCACGCCATACTCGCCCGGCGGCGGCAGCTCCACACCCTGCGCCGCCATTTCTTCGCGGAAGAAAGCGTCTGGAAGCTGGATCAGAATGCCCGCGCCGTCACCCATGAGCTTGTCAGCCCCCACCGCGCCGCGATGGTCGAGGTTCTTGAGGATGAGCAGCCCGTTCTGCACGATGTCGTGCGACTTCACCCCCTTGATGTGCGCCACGAAACCCACGCCGCAGGCGTCGTGTTCGTTTTGCGGGCAATAAAGCCCGTCGCGGGACAGGGCAGCGATTTCTGCGCTGGAGGCGGAAGTTAAGGGCGTGGACATGGCAGGCTCCGCAGTGAGTCAACAAGAGTGTGCGAATTTACTGCATCGCAGCAAGCAGCGCAACAAAAAATTCAATAATCTGTCCCCATTAAAAATAGGAGACAGAAATCGGGAAACATAAAAAGGGACAGATTATTCTCGTTCTGGCTGATCTGTCCTGAGAAGCACGCCGGGCCGCCCCAAGTTTCCTTGTCCACCTCGTCCACCTCCCGACCTCCCCCACGACGTGGGGGAGGTGAGATCACTCCCTCCCCACTTGT
>DYKQ01000106.1 GCA_020722545.1 Thiomonas intermedia
CACCGCTTTGCGTCTTCAACTGCCCCATGCTCAACGCCGCCCAGGAACGTGCCGTCGCCCATCTCTCCGGGCCTTGCCTCGTCATCGCCGGGGCGGGCAGCGGCAAGACGCGGGTCATCACGCACAAGATCGGGCGGCTGCTGCGCGCCGGGCTTGAGCCCGATCAGATCGCGGCCATCACTTTCACCAACAAGGCGGCGGCCGAAATGCGAGAACGCGCGGCGCAACTGGTGGACAGGCGCGGCGTGGCTGGCAAGCTCGCCATTTCCACTTTCCACGCCTTGGGCGTGCGCATATTGCGCGAAAGCGGGCAGGCGCTGGGACTCAAGCCCAATTTTTCCATCCTCGCCGCCGACGACGTCACCGGCCTGCTGCGCGATGCCGGCGCCACCACCGACAACGCCCAGGCGCGGCGCTGGCAGTGGAGCATCAGCCTGTGGAAAAACGCCATGCTCACGCCCGAAGCGGCGGCGCGCGTGGCCGAGAACGACGACGAGCGCGTGGCCGCCAAGGTGTACGCGCGTTATGCCGACATGCTGCAGGCCTATCAGGCGGTCGATTTCGACGACCTGATCTGGCTGCCCGTCACCCTGCTGCAGCAGCACGCCGACGTGCGCGCCCGCTGGCAGGACAAGCTGCGCTACCTGCTGGTGGACGAATACCAGGACACCAACGCCGCGCAGTACGACCTGCTGCGTCTGCTGGTGGGCGACAAGGGGCGCTTCACCGCGGTGGGCGACGACGACCAGAGCATCTACGGCTGGCGCGGCGCCACGCTGGACAACCTGCGCCGCCTGCAGACCGACTGGCCCACGCTCGAAGTCATCAAGCTGGAGCAGAACTACCGCTCGACCAATGCCATTCTGCGGGCGGCCAACGCCATCATCCAGAGCAACCCCAAGCTCTACCCCAAGAGACTGTGGAGCGAGCATGGCGAGGGTGAGGCGGTGGAGGTGCGCGCCGCGCAGAATGAAGACGAAGAGGCGCAGATGGTGGTCGCGCGCATCCAGGCGCTTCGTGCCGGGCGCAACGCCGAGCTGGCGCACATCGCCGTGCTGTACCGCGCCAATCATCAGTCGCGTCCGCTGGAGCAGGCGCTGCGCCGCGCCAACATTCCGTATGTGGTCAGCGGCGGGCAGAGCTTTTTCGACCGTGCCGAGATCAAGGACGTCTGCGCCTATCTGCGGCTGCTGGCCAATCCCGACGACGATCCCGCCTTTCTGCGCGCCGTCACCACGCCGCGCCGGGGCATCGGGCCGCAGACCCTGGCGGCGCTGGGCGCCTTCGCCGGGCAATGGAAAGTGTCGCTGTTCGAGGCGCTGTTCCGCGACTCCATGCCCGCCGCAGTAGGCGCGCGCGCCGCCGATCATTTGCGCGAGTTTGGCCGTCTGCTGCACGACATCGAATGGCGCGCCCGCACCGCCCCGGCTGGCGAGTTGCTGCGCGACATGCTCGACATCATCGGCTTTCGCGCCTGGCTGGAAGAGCACAGCGACAACCCGCGTGAGGCCGAGCAGCGCTGGAAAAACGTGGACGATTTCTGCGGCTGGATCGAGCGCAAGGCCGAGGAAGACAAGGTCGGCCTCACCCAGATCGCGCAGACCATTTCGCTCATCACCCAGTTGCAGGAACGCGGCGACCAGCGCGACGCCGTGACCCTGTGCACCCTGCACGCCGCCAAGGGTCTGGAGTGGCCGCATGTGGTGCTGGCCGGCTGCGAGGAAGGGCTGCTGCCGTTTTTCACCGACGACCGGCCGCTGACCGACACCACGCTGGAAGAGGAACGTCGGCTGATGTATGTGGGCGTGACACGCGCCCGCCAGACCCTGGTGTTGAGCTGGTGCCAAAAGCGCAAGCAGGGGCGCGGCGCAGCGGGGCGCAGCCCCAGCCGCTTCATCGGGGAAATGCAGACCGGACAGCCCAAGACCAGCAACAAGGACGCCGCGATGGCCCGCATCGCCGCGCTGCGCAGCCGACTGGGCGCGGCGGCGGCCGAGGAAAGCGCTGCCGCCGCTGCGGCTGAGGCGAAGCCGTGATCAGGCCCCTAGCCGAATCGCCCCGAATCGGCTATGTTCTCGAAATCGAACGGGCGTGCTTTTTTCCGTTGCGCTGCATTCAAAACAAAGCAGGAGACAGTTCATGGAGCGGATCTGGCTGGCGAACTATCCCGCAGGCGTGCCTGCGGACATCGACCCGGACATTTTTTCCAATGTCGGCAAGCTGCTGGAGCGCAGCTTCAAGGCGTATGCCGAGCGCCCGGCCTACGCCTTCATGGGACACAAAACCAGTTACGCGCAGTGGGAGGCGCAAAGCACGGCGCTGGCGGCTTATTTGCAATCGCTCGGGCTGAACAAGGGCGAGCGCGTGGCGATCATGATGCCCAATGTGCCGCAATATCCGGTGGCGGTCGCCGCGGTGCTGCGCGCCGGGCTGGTGGTGGTCAACGTCAACCCGCTTTACACCCCGCGCGAACTCGAACATCAGCTCAAGGACAGCGGGGCGGTGGCCATCGTCATCCTCGAAAACTTCGCCCATACCCTGCAGCAGGTCATCGCGCGCACGGCGGTGCGTCACGTGATCGTGGCGAATATGGGCGAAACCCTCGGTTTTCCGCTGGGCGCCATCGTCAACTACGTGGTGCGGCACAAAAAACGGCTGGTGCCGCGCTGGTCGCTGCCGGGCCATGTGGCCTGGAAGGCGGCGCTGGCCCAAGGATCTGGCCTGGCCTTCAACCCGCCGCAGGTGGGGGCGGAAGACGTGGCCCTGCTGCAATACACCGGCGGCACCACCGGCGTGGCCAAGGGCGCCACGCTCACCCACCGCAACATCGTCGCCAATATCGTGCAGTCCGCCGCGTGGTATGCCCCGGCGCTGGGCAAGCTGCCTGCAGGCAAGCAGCTCAACACCATTTGCGCGCTGCCGCTCTATCACATCTTCGCCTTCACCGTGATCATGATGCTCAGCGCCTACGAGGGCGGCATGATGATTCTCATCCCCAACCCGCGCGACCTGCCAGCCACGCTCAAGGAACTGGCGAAGTACGAGGTGCACTCCTTCCCGGCGGTGAACACGCTGTTCAACGGCCTGCTCAACCACCCGGACTTCGACACGGTGAACTGGCGCACGCTGATGCTCAGCGTGGGCGGCGGCATGGCCGTGCAGGAGGCCGTGGCCAAGCGCTGGCTGGAGCGCACCGGCTGCCCCATCTGCGAAGGCTACGGGCTGTCGGAAACCTCGCCGTCGGCCATCTGCAACCCGACCGATACCGACCGCTACAGCGGCGCCATCGGCATGCCGATTCCGTCCACCGAGTTGCAACTGGTGGACGACAACGGCCGCGAAGTGGCGCCCGGCCTGCCCGGTGAAATCGCCCTGCGCGGGCCGCAGGTGATGCGCGGCTACTGGAACCGCCCGGAAGAATCCGCCAGCGCCTTCACCGCCGATGGTTTTTTGCGCACCGGCGATATCGGCGAGATCGATGCGCGGGGCTTCGTGAAAATCATCGACCGCAAGAAGGACATGATCCTGGTGTCGGGCTTCAACGTCTATCCCAACGAGGTGGAGGGCGTGGCGGTGATGCACCCCGGGGTGCTCGAAGCCGCCGCCGTGGGCGTGCCCGATGCGAACTCCGGCGAGGCGGTCAAGCTGTTCGTGGTGAAAAAAGATCCGGCGCTGACTGAAGCGCAACTGCGCGACTTCCTGCACGAGCAGCTCACCGGCTACAAGCGGCCCAAGTTCATCGAGTTCCGCGGCGAACTGCCCAAGACGCCGGTCGGCAAGATTCTGCGGCGGGAACTGCGGCCGGAGTAGGCGCCCCCACGCTCCGGCTTCGCCTGCGCTGCCCCCCGAGGGGGCCGCCGCCGCCTTGGGGCGGCCCTGCGGCGGCGGCGTATTCCTGTCCTGGGTGGGGCGTGCGTCCGTTGGTTTACTGCGTGCGCAGATCGCGCAGCAGGTTCAGGGTCTGCTGCAGATTGAGTGCGCGGGAGAACACCCAGCCCTGGATCATCGGGCAGCCGGCGCGCTCCATCCACAGCAGGTCGGCGACGGTTTCCACGCCTTCGGCCACCACTTCGAGGTTGAGGGTCTTGGCCATGGTGAGGGTGGCGCGGGCGATGGCGGCTTTGAAGCGGTCGGTGCTCACGCCCGAGGCGATCACGCGGTCGATCTTGATCTGCGACACCGGCAGGCGGGTGAGGTAGCCGAGGTTGGAATAGCCCACGCCGAAGTCGTCGAGCGAGATCTGCACGCCCATCTGGCGGAATTGCTCGAACACCGCGAGCAGGTCGGGGTTGTGCTCGATTTCCACGTTTTCGGTGAGTTCGAGCACCAGCTTGTCGCGTGGCACGTCGAAACTGGTCGCCGTGTCGAAGATGCAGGACACGCAGGCGTTCACATGCAGTTGTCGCGGCGACACGTTGTAGGCCATCGTGCCCTCGAAGCCCTGCTCCTTGCGCAGGCGGGAGAAGCCTTCCAGGGCGATGGACATCATCACCGGGCCGAAGCTGTCGAGCAGACCGCCGTCGGTGAGGATGGAGATGAACTCGTCGGGCTGCACCCGCTCGCCGTTGCCGCGCGTCCAGCGGGCCAGGGCCTCGAAACCAGCGATCTCGTAGGCGCCGCGCAGAATGTCCAGCGTGGCGGAGTCGTCGTGCAGCAGCACGCTTTGCTTGCGTGACCAGATCGGCTGGAAATGCACCTCGAAGCGCCGGTTGGTGATGGCTGCGCGCAGTTCTTCTTCGAGTTGCGAGCGGCGTTCGATGCGCGACTGCAGCGCCAACGAGAACGACTCGACGCGACTGCGCCCCAGCATCTTGGACTCATGCATGGCCGCATCCGCGCGGCCCAGCAGTTCGGCCGTGGTGCGGCCGTGCTGCGGGAACACCGCCACGCCGATGCTCGCGGTGGTCTGCAGGGTGCGGTCGGCATATTGCATGGGCTCGCTGAGCTTGTCCTGCACCAGCGCGGCCAGGCGCAGGGCCTGCGCGGCGTCGTGCGCGTCGCGTGCCAGGATGAGGAATTCATCGCCGCCAAAGCGCGCGGCGGTGTTGTTGGGCCGGGCGAGCTGCACCAGCCGCTGCGCGGTTTCCACCAGAACCTTGTCGCCGACGGCGTGGCCCAGCGCGTCGTTGATCAGCTTGAAACGGTCGAGGTCGATGAACAGCACCGCGAAGCTCTGCCCCGGCGGGGTGACGGCGATGGCGTCTTCCACATGCTTTTCGAACAGGGTGCGGTTGGCCAGGCCGGTGAGCGTATCGCGGTAGGCGGCGAGTTCGAGTTTTTCTTCGGCCTGATGCGCCTTGGTCACGTCGCGCACCACGCCGCGGTAGCCCTGGAACAGGCCGAGAGGGTCGATCATCGGCGAGGCGTCGATGCGCCACCACAGCAAGGCCTGATCCGGCCCCAGACGGAATGGCACGATGAGATCGCGCACCTCTTCATGTTCTTCCATGAGAAAGCGCAACTGCGCCCATTCCGGCGAGAACTCCTGCCCCGGATAGAGCGAATTGATGTTGTGCCCCAGCAGGTTCAGTCCTGCCATCGGCGACTCGCCAGCCCGGCGCGAGCTGCGGGTGATGTAGATCAGGACATCGTTGGGGTCGGACTCCCAGAACCACTCGCTGGACAGCTCCGCCAGCATGCGAAAGCGGCTTTCGCTGCGGTGCAGCCGCTTCTGCGTCTGCCGCAGCTCGGTGATGTCCCAGGTCAGACCGAAGATGCGCGTGGCGGCGCCGTCTTGTCCGCGCTCGCGCACCATGCCGTGGTTCATGGTGCTCACCATGCTGCCGTCAGCGCGAATGAAGCGCGTCTCCACCGTTTGCACAAACCCGCCGGGGGCGCTGATGCGCGCGATCGCCTGCTCCAGCGCGGGCAGATCGGCTGGCGCCACATGGCCCATCCATTCTGGAATGGTGAAGGTCTTGGGCTCATGCCGGTGCGCCTCGTCGAGCCAGTTCTGCTCGGCGTGCAATTGCCCGGTCTGCAGATCGAGTTCCCAGACCGTCAGTCCCGGACTGGTGCGCAGCAGGTCGAGCGAGGTGTCGCTGGCATGCAGTCGGGTGGTGTCCTGCATGAAGCAGAAATAGCCAGATACCGCGCCCTGTTCATCGGGCGGAAAAGGCGCCAGCCGCACCTGCAGCCAGCTCTGCGCATGGCGCCCCGTGCGAAGCTCCTGGCGTTCATATTGCGTCACCTGGCCGCGCAGCACCGAGGCGATATGCGGGGTGATGAAGGCAAGCGTCTCCTGCGAGGTGAAATCCTCCAGCGACTTGCCCAGCAGTTCCGCCGGGGTCTTGCCCAGCCAGTTCGCATACGCCGTGTTGCAATACAACAGTCGGCTGTGCGCATCGAAACAGCCCGTCATCAGCGGCAAATGCTCCGCCCACTGTGCAATGTCCCGGCGCCAGGAGTCGGCAAATCGCGCTTGTGTTTCTTGCTCCATACGCCGGGATGTCCCTGCAGAAAAATGAAGAGGAACGGTCATTATTCAATACGAATTTCGATGACCTGGCTCATATCGCTGTTTGTCGTTGTTTGCGACTTTGTAAAGTCTAAGCGAAGCAGCGTCGCAGCTGGACTCTGCGGAGGATTTGGCGAAACCGTTATTTTTTTGAGTACTGGGAAAGTGACTGTGTGAAAGTTGGACAATTTGAACGCATGTTCTCTTCTCTTGCCCATCCCCCAGGTCAGGCCTTTGTCGTCGGCGGTGCGGTGCGTGATGCCTTGCTCGGGCGTCCGCATGGGGACCGCGACTGGGTGGTGGTGGGCGCCACGCCGCAGCAGATGCTTGACGCCGGGTTTCTGCCGGTGGGGCGCGATTTTCCGGTGTTTCTGCATCCGCAAACCCACGAGGAATACGCCCTGGCGCGCACCGAGCGCAAGACGGCGCCGGGCTATCGGGGCTTTGTCGTGCATGCGGCGCCCGAGGTCACGCTGGAGGAAGATTTGTTGCGCCGCGACCTCACCATCAACGCCATGGCGCGCGCGGCAGACGGCTCGCTGATCGACCCCTACGGCGGCCAGCGCGATCTGCAGGCGCGGGTGTTGCGGCATGTGTCGGCGGCGTTTGCGGAAGACCCGGTGCGCATCCTGCGGCTGGCGCGGTTTGCCGCGCGGTTTGGCGATTTTGCCGTCGCCCCCGAGACCATGGACTTGATGCGCCACATGGTGCATGCGGGCGAGGTGGACGCGCTGGTGCCCGAGCGGGTGTGGCAGGAACTCGCGCGCGGCCTGATGGAGCCGCAGCCACAACGTATGTTTGCAGTGCTGCGCGATTGCGGCGCGCTGGCGCGGCTGCTGCCCGAGCTCGATCGACTCTGGGGTGTGCCGCAGCGCGCCGACTATCACCCCGAGATCGACACCGGGGTGCACGTCATGCTGGTGCTGCAGGCGGCGGTCGCACTCGACGCCCCGCTTGCAGTACGCTGGGCCTGTCTGATGCACGATCTGGGCAAGGGCACGACCCCGAAGGACGTCCTGCCGCGACACCTCGGACACGAGCAGCGCAGCGTGGCGCTGGCCGCTGCCGTGGCGCGGCGTTTGCGCGTGCCGACCGACTGCGCCGAGCTGGCCGCCGTGGTCGCCGCCGAGCACGGCAATATCCACCGCTGTCTGGGCTTGGGCGCCGAGGCCCTGCTTCGTCTGCTGCAGCGCTGCGATGCCTTGCGCCGACCGGAACGATTCGCGCAGGCGCTGCTTGCCTGCGAAGCCGATCATCGTGGACGCGGCGGCGACTTTGCGCAGCAACCGTATCCGCAGCGCGCGCGGCTGTTGGCTGCATTGGAGGCTGCGCAGCGCGTCGATGCCGGAGCGATTGCGCAGCAAGTGACGCAATCGGGCGGCAAGGCCATAGCCATCGCGCACGCGGTGCAGGCGGCGCGCGAGCAGGCCGTGGCTCTTGTGCTCGCGCAAGCGGAGGCTGGCTGATGCGCGCGCTGCTTCGCATCAAGGCGCTGGTGTCGTGCCTCGCCACATGGGTCTTGCTGGGCGCGGCTGCAGCCCAGGCAGCGCCCACGAACCGGCTCGCCGCCTCGCACGATCCCTACCTGCTGGAACACTCTCATGAGAAAACGCCGGGCCGCCCCAAGTTTTCTCATCCCCCTCGGGGGGCC
>DYKQ01000107.1 GCA_020722545.1 Thiomonas intermedia
ATGGAGCGCAGCGTGGGCAAGGATCTGCAGTTCATCCGCATCAACGGCGCCTTGGTGGGCGGCCTGGTGGGGGTGGGGTTGTATGCGCTGACGACCTATGGGCTATGGTTGCGGTGAATCGCAAAGTCGATATGAGGGGCTCATATGCATGACATCATTTGTCCGCACTGCGGAAAGGCTTTCAAGATTGATGAGGCGGGGTATGCGGACATCCTGAAGTAAGTTCGCGACAGCGATTTCGAGAAGCAACTGCACGACCGGCTCGAACTCGCCGAAATGGACAAGCGCAATGCCGTCGAACTGGTCAAGGCGCAGGTGTCCGGTGAACTGCAAAAGTTGGCCACAGCCAAAGACAATGTGATCCAGGAACTGAAGGCCAGCCTTGACGCCAGCGAGGTCGCCCGAAAATTGGCGGTGAATGAAGCCTTGAGCGCTGTCGAAAAGGAACGAGATGCCTTGGCGCATGCACTTGAGCAAGCCAAGCAGGACAAACTCGCTGCCGTGCAGCTCGCCGAAGCGCGGCTGCTGAGCGAACTCCAGACGGCCGCAGCGAAGAAGGACGCGGAAATTCAGGGTTTGAAGGCCACGCTCAACTCCATTGAGGTGACGCAGAAACTTGCGATCACCGAAGCCGTCAGCGCTGTCGAACAGCAGCGCAATGCGCTCAAGAGCGAGCTCGAGCGCGCGGCGCTGGAAAAGCAACTGACCGAGCAAGCCCTCAAGGAAAGATATGAAATCCTGATCAAGGATCGCGACCAGGCGATCGAGCGTCTTCGGGATATGAAAGCCCGCCTGTCAACCAAGATGGTGGGTGAAACCCTCGAGCAGCACTGCGAAACCGAGTTCAACCGCATCCGGGCGACGGCGTTTCCGCGGGCCTACTTCGAAAAGGACAACGACGCCCGAACGGGCAGCAAGGGCGATTACATTTTTCGTGACTCGGACGAGGCGGGAACCGAGATCGTCTCGATCATGTTCGAAATGAAAAACGAGAGCGATCAGACATCGACGAAGAGCAAGAACGAAGACTTCCTCAAAGAGCTCGACAAGGATCGAAACGAAAAGGGCTGCGAGTACGCGGTTCTCGTGTCTCTGCTCGAACCCGACAGCGAGCTCTACAACACCGGGATCGTGGATGTCTTCCACCGCTACCCGAAGATGTACGTCGTCCGGCCGCAGTTCTTTCTTCCCATCATCACCTTGCTGCGCAACGCCGCAATGAATTCCCTGAAGTACAAGTCAGAGTTGGCGCTCGTCAAGGCGCAGAACATCGACATCACGAATTTCGAGGAAGGGCTTGAGGCCTTCAAGACCGCCTTTGGGAAGAATTACGACCTTGCCTCACGGCGTTTTCAGACGGCCATCGATGAGATCGACAAATCCATCGACCACCTGCAGAAGACCAAGGAAGCCCTGCTCGGTACGGATCGCAACCTCCGGCTTGCGAACGACAAGGCGCAGGATGTGACGATCAAAAAACTGACTCGGGGCAACCCGACCATGGCGGCAAAGTTCGCAGAGCTGAAGAATCAAGACAATTTGAGCGGCGAGTGAGCGATGGAAAGGGCCTGGGCACGGGCGCTTATTCAGGATAAAGCTGAAAAGGCCCAAACCCGCGCTCGGCGGTTTGTCACCCCCGTCGCGGATCAGCCCCGCCGTCCGTGCCCTTGCCGCCGCGAAGTTTGACCTGGTAGCCCTGGCGTCGATAGTGCTCGGCGACCAGTTGCTCGAACTCTCGCCAGGAAATCTCGCGCAAGGTCTCGATCTTCGGAAACGCCGCAACGCGGTCGTGCAGCCGTCCTGACTTGCGCTGTTTGATCCACGACGCGCCCGCGCCGATAACGAACAGGATCGGCAGCAGATGCTGCAAAATCCGCGCGAGCGTGATGAGCATCGTGCGCTGCGTCGCCTCGCCTATTTCAGCCACCGACTTGACGGACAGCGGTGCAAGGGCGGCGAAGTGATGCAAACCCAGATAGAGCACCGCCGCGATGAACAGGCTCAGTGTCAACGGACTCTGGCGCTCATGTCTGCGCCAGACGTTGCGCCGATTCTTGTAATGCCTGAATGAAGTTGTCCCGCAGGGGGTTGTTTGTCTGTGCAGGTTGAAGAATGCCGAGTTCGATGGTGGCGGGTTGGCCGAGCAGGGGGCGATATTGCACGCCGGGGCGTTTGAGCTGGCGTAGCGAAGCCGGCACGAGGGCCACGCCCATGCCGCAGGAGACCAGGCCGATGACGGTCTGCATCTGCCGCGCGTGTTGGGTGATGCGGGGGGCGAATCCGGCGGCCTGACACAGGCTGAGGGTGAGGTCGTACAGGCCGGGGCCGATATTGCGGGGCGGCACGATGAAGGGCTCTTTGGCGAGGATGCGTAGATCGACGGCGCCGCTGCCATCTTGCAGGACGGGGTGGGCGGTCGGGGCGGCGAGCATCAGCGGCTCTTGCAGCAAGGGGGTGAAGGTCAGTCCGGGCTCGTCCACGGGGGCCAGGCCGATGCTCAGATCGAGTTCGGCGGCGCGAAGCTCGCGGATCTGGGCGTCGGTGGTGAGTTCGTGCAGTTGCACGTCCGCCTGCGGATACCGCGCGCGAAAGCTCTTGAGGGTGGGCGGCAGGATGCCGAAGTCGGCAATGGAGACGAAGCCGATGGAGAGCGTGCCGGCATCGCCGCGCTCGTTCTGGCGCGCCCGCTCGACGGCGTGTTCGAGCTGGGCGAGGACGGAGCGGAGGTCTTCAAAGAAGGCGGCGCCGGTGGCGGTGAGCGCCACGCCGCGGTTGCTGCGCTCCAGAAGCCGGGCGCCGATCTCGTTTTCGAGCGCCTTGATCTGGGTGGACAGCGGCGGCTGCGAAATGTGCAGCTGCTCGGCTGCGCGCGAGAAGCTGCCCTGTTCCGCAATGGTGACAAAGTACCGGAGCTGCCGAAGTTCCATGATTCGTTTGGCGATACGTTGGGCGTATGGCGCCATCATTAAAAATGTATTGTTCAATATAGCCGAGGGTCGGGACAATCTGCCTCTTTGTCCATGTTTTCCTTGCAGGAGAATCGTCCCATGCCCGCCTACCGTTCCCGTACCAGCATTTCCGGCCGCAATATGGCGGGCGCCCGCGCACTGTGGCGCGCCACCGGCATGCAGGACGGCGATTTCGGCAAACCCATCATCGCGGTGGCCAATTCGTTCACGCAGTTCGTGCCCGGCCATGTGCATCTGAAAGATCTCGGCCAGTTGGTGATCGAGGAAATCGAGCGCGCTGGCGGCGTGGGCAAGGAGTTCAACACCATCGCGGTGGATGACGGCATCGCCATGGGGCACGACGGCATGCTCTACAGCCTGCCGTCGCGCGACATCATCGCCGACAGCGTGGAGTACATGTGCAATGCGCACACGGCCGACGCGCTGGTGTGCATTTCCAACTGCGACAAGATCACCCCGGGCATGCTGATGGCCGCGCTGCGGCTGAACATTCCGGTGATCTTCGTGTCGGGCGGGCCGATGGAGGCCGGCAAAACGCGGCTGGCCGGCAAGGTGATTTCGCTCGACCTGATCGATGCCATGGTGGCCGCGGCGGACGACAAGGTGTCTGACGACGACGTGCAGGCCATCGAGCGCTCGGCCTGCCCGACCTGCGGCTCGTGCTCGGGCATGTTCACCGCCAACTCGATGAACTGTCTCACCGAGGCGCTGGGTCTTTCGCTGCCGGGCAACGGCTCGCTGGTGGCCACGCATACCGACCGCGAGCAACTGTTCCGCCGCGCCGGGCGCACCATCGTCGATCTGGCCCGCCGTTATTACGAAGGCAACGACGATAGCGTGCTGCCGCGCCGCATCGCCTGCAAGGCGGCATTCGAAAACGCCATGTCGCTGGACATCGCCATGGGCGGTTCGACCAACACGGTGCTGCACCTGCTGGCCGCGGCGCAGGAGGGTGGCGTCGATTTCCACATGAGCGACATCGACCGCCTGTCGCGCAGGGCGCCCACGTTGTGCAAGGTCGCGCCTTCGAGCCACTACCACCTCGAAGACGTGCACCGCGCCGGCGGCGTGATGGCCATTCTGGGCGAGCTCGACCGGGCCGGGCTGCTCGACACCCGCGTGCCGACCGTGCACGCGCCAACGCTGGCCGCCGCGCTCGACACCTGGGACGTGGCGCGCCAGCCCAGCGACGCCGTGCAGACCTTTTACCGCGCGGGCCCGGCTGGTGTGCGCAGCACGCAGGCGTTTTCGCAGAGCTGCCGTTACGACACGCTGGACACCGACCGCGCCGATGGCTGCATCCGCGATGTCGCGCACGCCTACAGCGCAGACGGCGGGCTGGCCGTGCTGTTCGGCAATCTGGCCGAACGCGGCTGCATCGTCAAGACCGCCGGGGTGGACAAGAGCATCCTCACCTTCTCCGGCCCCGCCGTGGTGCTGGAAAGCCAGGACGCGGCCGTCGAGGCCATTCTGGGCGACCAGATCAAGCCGGGCGATGTGGTCGTCATCCGCTATGAAGGCCCGCGCGGCGGCCCCGGCATGCAGGAAATGCTCTACCCGACGAGCTATCTCAAATCGAAGGGCCTGGGCAAGGTCTGCGCCCTCATCACCGACGGACGCTTCTCGGGCGGAACGGCGGGGCTGTCCATCGGCCATGTATCGCCCGAGGCGGCCGAGGGCGGCGCCATCGGCCTGGTGCGCACGGGCGACCGCATTGTCATCGACATTCCCAACCGCGTGGTGCGCGTGGATGTGAGCGACGAAGAACTGGCGCGCCGCCGCACCGAACAGGATGCCCGGGGCTGGAAGCCCGCAGCGCCGCGCGCCCGCAAGGTGAGCCAGGCGCTCAAGGCCTATGCCAAGCTGGTGACCAGCGCCGACAAGGGCGCGGTGCGCGACGCGCGTTTGTTGGACGATTGACGCGCAACTGGTGGCAGCCCGATCAACCGGTCTGCGCCGCCACCTGCAGCAACTGCGCCGTCACCGAGGCGGCAATGATCTCCGGCGCCTTGCCTGGAATGCCCGGAATGCCTACCGGGCAGACCAGCCGCTCCAGCGCTGAGTCGGAAACGCCGCGTTCGCGCCATCGCCGCAGAAAGCGCGCGCGTTTGGTGGCGGAGCCGATGAGGCCGAACCAGCCGACGTCGCCGCGCCGCAGAATGGTTTCGCCCAGGCGGAAGTCGAGGTCGTGGCTGTGGGTCATCACCAGATAGAAAGCGCCGGGCGGCGCGGTCGCGATTTCGGCTTCCGGGGCGTCCACCGCGAGTGCGCGTAGCGTGGAGGGCCACTCGCCGCCGACTTCGGGCGCGAAGGCGTCTAGCGGGAACTCCTGCTCGCGCTCGTCGATCCAGTCGATGGCGCAAGGCAGAGGACGCAAGGCGCGCACCAGCGCCCGACCGACATGCCCCGCGCCGAAAAGCTGAAGATGAAACAGCGGATCGGGAACGGGGAGCGTGCCGCTGGCTGCAATCTCGTAGCGAAGCTCCACATGGCCGCCGCAGCATTGCCCAAGCGCGGGGCCGAGGGCGTGGCTTTCGACATAGGGATCGGCTGGCGTCCCGGCGGCCCAGCGCGCGCGCAGTTGCCGCGCGGCGGCGATGGCCTTGTACTCCAGATGCCCGCCGCCGATGCTGCCGCGCGTTTGCGTGGCGCCCACCAGCATGCAGGCGCCCGGTTCGCGCGGCGCGGAGCCGCGCACCCGGCTGAGGGTGACGCGCACCCAGTGCGCCTGCGCGGGTTCGCCATCGAGCAGGTTGAGCGGTGCAGGTTCGCGTTTCATGGTTCAGGACTCGCAGCGCGCACCGCCTCGATGGCGTCGAGGATGGCTTCGGGTGTGGCCGTGGCGCGCAGCGGCGGATCGATGCGATGGTCGCCCACGGCGGAAATGGCATCGCGGATCGCCAGCAGCACCGAGAAGGGCAGCAGCAAAGGCGGCTCGCCGACGGCCTTGGAGCGATGGAGGGTCGGCTGGGCATTGGGGTTGTCGAACAGCGCGGTGTGGAACGATGGCGGGGTGTCGTTGGCCGTCGGTATTTTGTAGGTGCTGGGGGCGTGAGTGAGCAGCAGCCCGGTTTTTGGGTGCCACACCAGTTCTTCCATCGTGAGCCAGCCCATGCCCTGGATGAACGCGCCTTCGATCTGCCCGATGTCGATGGCGGGGTTGAGCGACTTTCCAGCGTCGTGCAGCAGGTCGGCGCGCAGCAGGCGCCATTCTCCAGTGAACGTATCGACCAGCACTTCGCTGACCGCGGCGCCGTAGGCGAAGTAGTAGAACGGGTGGCCGGTGAGGGTCTTGGCGTCCCAATGCAGGTCGGGGGTGGCGTAGAAGCCGTCGCTCCACAACTGCACCCGGGCGAGATAGGCCTGCTGCACCAGGGTGGCAAAGGGCAGGGTGGTGCTGCCCGCGTGCACCATGCCGCCGCTGAAGCGCACCGACTCGGTGCGTCCGCCGTGCCGTTCGGCGGCGAACGCCGCCAAGCGCTGGCGCAGGGTGCGGGCGGCGTCGAGTGCGGCCATGCCGTTGAGGTCGGCCCCGGTGGAGGCGGCGGTGGCCGAGGTGTTGGCCACCTTGTGGGTGTCGGTGGCGGTGCAGCGCACGGCGGCGAAATCCAGCCCCAGTTCCTCGGCGACGACTTGCGCCACCTTGGTGTTCAGCCCTTGCCCCATTTCGGTGCCGCCGTGGTTCACCAGCACGCTGCCATCGGTGTAGATGTGGACGAGCGCGCCCGCCTGGTTCAGGTGCACGACATTGAACGAGATGCCGAACTTCACCGGGGTGAGCGCCAGCCCCTTCTTGAGCACCGGGCTGTGGGCATTGAAGCGAGTAATGGCGGTGCGGCGCGCGGCGTAGTCGGCGCTCTGCACCAGCTGGTCCACCAGCGGGGTGATGACGTTGTCGGTCACGCCCTGGCCGTAGGGCGTGTGGTTGTTCTGGCCGATGCCGTAGAAATTGGCGCGGCGCACCTGCAACGCGTCATGCCCCAGTTTGCGCGCGATGGAATCGAGCACGCACTCGGTGACGAGGGCGCCCTGCGGCCCGCCGAAGCCACGGAAGGCGGTGTTGCTCTGCGTATTGGTTTTGGCGGCATAGCCGTGGATGGCAACGTTGGGCAGCCAGTAGGCGTTGTCCACATGGCAGATGGCCCGGGTGAGCACCGCGCCGGAGAGGTCGGCGGAATGCCCGGCATTGGCGATCAAGGTCACCTCGTAGGCGAGGATGCGGCCGTCGTCATCGAAGCCCACGGCGTAGTCGTACTCGAAGCCGTGGCGTCGGCCGGTGATGAGGAAGTCGTCGTCGCGGTCGAGCCGCAGTTTCACCGGCTTTTGCAGCAAATGGGCGGCCAGCGCCGCGCAGCAGGCGAACTGCGCCGACTGCGATTCCTTGCCGCCGAACCCGCCGCCCATGCGTCGGCATTCCACCTGCACCTGATGCTGCATCCACCCCAGCATGTGAGCGACGACATGCTGCATCTCGCTGGGGTGCTGAGTGGAGCAGAGCACGCGCATGCCCGCATTTTCGGTGGGCATGGCATAGGCCACCTGGCCTTCGAGGTAGAACTGCTCCTGCCCGCCCACGCTCAAGCTGCCTTGCAGGCGATGCGGGGCGGAGGCCATCGCCCGTTCGAGTTCGCCGGGCGCTGTCTCGCGCCTCAGGTGCATGGGGGGCAGCACATACTGGCCCTGCGCATGGGCTTCGCGGGCGGTGAGCACCGCAGGCAGGGCTTCGGCCTGGATCACCTCGCGTGCCAGGGCCGCCGCGCGGCGGGCCAGATCGCGCGTGGTCGCCACGACCAGGAACACCGGCTGACCGACGAAGCGCAGCGTGCCGTCGGCCAGAATGGGATCGTCATGCACCACGGGGCCGCAGTCGTTCGCAGCAGGAATGTCGGCTGCGGTGAACACGGCTACCACGCCGGGCTGGGCGCGCAGACGGTCGAGGTCGATGCCCAGCAGCTTGCCGTGCGCCAGGGGAGAAAGCCCCAGCGCCGCGTGCAGTGTGCCCTGCAGTTCAGGCGCGTCATCGGTGTAGGTGGCCTGCCCGCTGACATGCAGATGCGCCGATTCGTGCGGCGGGGAGGACGGCCCCCACGCTCCCGCTTCGCGGTCGCTGCCC
>DYKQ01000108.1:0-2815 GCA_020722545.1 Thiomonas intermedia
TTCCTTGACCCCCGCGGGGGGCGGGCTGGGCGCAGCCCGGCCCTGGGGGCGCTCACGATCCGGTGGACTGGTACCCATGGGGGCCGCAGGCGCTGGACAAGGCGCGGCGCGAGAACAAGCCCATCTATCTGTCCATCGGCTACTCCACTTGCTATTGGTGCCATGTGGCGCAGCGCGAGCTGTACCGCAACCCGCGGATCGCCGCGCTGATGAACCGCTGGTTCGTCAACGTGCTGGTCGACCGCGAACAGCGGCCCGACATCGACCACATCTACATGCTGGCGCGGCAGATCATGACGCGCGACAGCGGCTGGCCGAACAACGTGTTTCTCACCCCCGATCTGCAGCCCTTTTACATCGGCAGTTACTTCCCGCCCAAGGCCACGGCGCAGCAGGAGGGCTTTCCCACCCTGCTCGCGACCTTGCACAAAAACTGGACGCAGCATCCGGCCGAGGTCAAGCGCATCGCCGCGCAGATCGGGCAGGCCATGCAGGCTGCGGCCACTGCGGGCGATGCCTCGGCGCCGATCGACCCTGCGGCCTGGACGAAGACCGCGCAGACCGAGGCGCTTCACCGCTTCGACGCCCTCGATGGCGGTTTCGCCCCGGCCACCACGGCCGCGCGTTTTCCGCAGCCGCCGCTGCTGAACTGGCTGCTTTTGCGCGGCGCCGCCGGGCAGACGCAGGCCGAGCACGCTGCGGTGTTCACCCTGCAGGCCATGGCGCAGGGCGGGCTGATGGATCAGCTCGGCGGCGGTTTTCGCCGCTACGCCGTCGATCCCGGCTGGTCGGTGCCGCATTTCGAGATGATGCTGTCGGACAACGCCCAACTGCTCTCGGTCTATGCGCGGGCCTACGCGCAGACCGGTCTGCCCGATCTGCGCTGGTCGGCGCAGCGCACGGCCCGCTTTCTGCTGCGCGATCTGCGCCTGCCCCAGGGCGTGTTCGCCACCGCCATCGCCGCCGAAACCGGCGGGGTGGAAGGCGCCACCGATCTGTGGACGCCGGCGCAGATCGATGCCGTGCTCGGCCCGCGGCAGGCGCAGGCGTGGTTTGCGCTCTACGCGCTGACGCCCGTACACCCGGGACGCGCATCCGGCGTGCTGCGCCAGCGGCGCGACGTGGCCGAGCACCTGCTGAGGCAGGGGCAGTTGGCCTCACGGCTGGAGCAACTCGCGCCGCAGCGCCGTGCCCTGCTGGCCGCGCGCAACCATCGCCCCCAGCCGCGGCGCGACAAAAAGATCGTCACCGCCGACAACGCGATGGCCATCCGCGCGCTGGCTCAGGCGGGCATGGTGCTGGACGACCGCGCGCTGACTGAGGCCGCCGTGCGCGCGGCCGACTGGGAGTGGCAGCACGCCTGGAACCCGCATCAGCGTCTGCTGGTGCATCAATGGCTTGGCCGCCACCCGGGTAATCCGGGTTTTCTCGACGATTACGCCGAGCTTGCCCGCGCCTGTCTCGTCCTCGCCAGCGTGCAGCACGATGCGCGCTGGAGCCAGCGTGCCAGCGATCTGGCCGCGGCCCTGCTGCAGCGCTTTGCCGCGTCAGATGGCAGCCTGCGCTCGGCGCCGACTTCCGATGCCTTGCCCTTCCCCACGCCCTTGCAGGGCGATGTGCATCGGCCTTCGGGGCAGAGCGCGGCCATTGCCGTGCTGGTCGAACTGGCGCAGCGCACCGGGCAGGTGCATTGGGCTGATGCGGCGCGCCGCGCGCTGCGGCCCCTGGCGCTGCAGGTGCAGGCGCGCCCGCTCGATTGGCCCGATCTGCTGCAGGCGCTTGACAGCGCTGCGGGGCGCGCGGTGTTTGCGTCGCTGCCGCAGACAACCCACATCCGGCCTGCAGATTGCGCCGGTCTGCCCCAAGGCGCGTGTTCCTCAGACCAGGTGCAGGTGAAATGGCAGGCGAGCGACCGGCTGCAATTGCACATCGCGCCGGGGTTTCACATCAACGCGAACCCGGCTTCCGAGCCGAATCTGATCGCCACCACCGTGCTGGTCGGCGGCCAGCCGCTGCCGGGGGTGCGCTATCCGCAGCCGCAGCAGTTCCGTCCGGCTTTCGCGCCTCAGGGCATCGCGGTGTGGGAAGGGCGGGTGTCGTTGAATCTACCCGCGCTGTCGCCCGCTCAGCGCGCCGCGCTGGCGCTGCGGGTGCAGGCCTGTAACGCCACGACCTGTCTGGCGCCCAGCGTGCTGCAGATCGGAGCGCCGACATCCTCCCCACCCTAACCCTCCCTACGAGTGGGGAGGGAGTAAAGCGCTTCTTTTTACTCCTCCTCCACGCAGTGGGGGAGGTTGGGAGGGGGAGTGTTCACCCCATCAACCGCGGCGTGCCCGCGCGTTGCAGGCGGTCGTCAATCTCACCCAGTGTGGCGCTGAGGCCGTTGGCATTGGCCTCGATGGCGCTGCGCAATTCGCGGTCGAGCTGGTCGATGCGCGCGATCAGCTTGTCCATGTCGGCGCTGTGCAACTGGCGCAACTCGTCGAAGCGTGAGGCTTCGGCCTTGTCGGCCAGTTCGCGCTGCGCCTTGAGTTCTTTGGCGGCGCGGCGTGAATCGCTCATCATCCCGGCCTGCAGCACCACGATGTAAATCAGGAACACCGCCGCCAGCGCCACGATGAGCCCGAGCATGATCAGACCCAGCGGCGCCTTCGCCGTGGTGAAGCCCAGCGACAGATCGGTGGGCGCCATCAGCACGCTCCAGTTCAGTGCGGAAAAGATGGCGATGAGCACGATCACCAGGATGACCAGACCGCTGCGGAAATTCATGTTCGCTCCCTTGTCGTCGAATGCGTTCGCTACAGTTTAGGTAATG
>DYKQ01000108.1:2915-8060 GCA_020722545.1 Thiomonas intermedia
GGAGACTTCGATGGCCCCAAGCATT
Organism: Thiomonas intermedia; assembly: GCA_020722545.1. Classification (GTDB taxonomy): domain Bacteria; phylum Pseudomonadota; class Gammaproteobacteria; order Burkholderiales; family Burkholderiaceae_C; genus Thiomonas; species Thiomonas intermedia_B. The sequence goes on from DYKQ01000108.1 coordinate 2,941, forward strand.
CCCGCTACTCTGATCGCCGGAGACGGCATCGGCCCCGAAATCATGGATGCCACGCTCGCCGCGCTCGATGCGCTCGATGCGCCCTTCGACTGGGACGCGCAGGTGGCGGGCCTGGGCGGGGTGAAGACGGCGGGCGACCCGCTGCCCGCGGCCACGCTGGCCAGCATCCGCACCACGCGGCTGGCGCTCAAGGGGCCGCTGGAAACGCCCTCGGGCGGCGGCTATCGTTCCAGCAATGTGCGCCTGCGCGAGGCCTTCAAGCTCTACGCCAATATGCGCCCGACCAAGACGCTGATTCCCGGCGGGCGCTATGACAACATCGATCTGCTGGTGTTCCGTGAGAACGTCGAAGGCCTGTACATGGGCTATGAGCACTACATCCCGATCGACGGCGATCCGCACGCCGTGGCCATCGCCACCGGGGTGAACACGCGGCAGGGCGCGCGCAACATCCTCGACTACACCTTCCGCACCGCCATCGCCCTGGGGCGCAAGAAGGTCACGGTGGTGCACAAGGCCAACATCATGAAGGCGCTCACCGGCATCTTTCTGGAAACGGCCTATATGCTGCACAAGGAGAAGTACGCCGACCAGATCGCGCTCGACGACGTGATCGTCGACGCCTGCTGCATGAAGCTGGTCATCAATCCGTGGCAGTTCGACACCCTGGTGACGACCAATCTGTTCGGCGATATTCTGTCCGATCTCGCCGCGGGTCTGGTGGGCGGGCTGGGCATGGCGCCCGGCGCCAACATCGGGGAAGATGCAGCCATTTTCGAGGCGGTGCACGGCTCGGCGCCTGACATTGCGGGCAAGGGCATCGCCAACCCCATCGCATTGATGCTGGCCGCCGGTCTCATGCTCGACCATGTCGATCTGCACGACAAAGCCAATCGCCTGCGCCAGGCGATTTCCGACACGTTGATTGTCGACAACATCCGCACCGGCGATCTGGGCGGGCGGGCCAATACCCAGCGCTTCACCGACGCCATCGTCAGCCGCATCAAGAACGGCTGACGACGCGCGGCAACGCGCAGTCCGACTGCACTTTCACTCCTTGCGGGTGTCTGGCGTGTAGTGCGTCTGCAGGTAGGTGATGATCTCCTTGGCCGTCGCCTCCTGGATGGGCGCGCCGAAAGCCTTGATCATCTTGTGCACCTCGGCTTCCCACGTCGCCGCAGGCAGCGGGGGCTGCTGGGTGATGTAGGTCACGCTGTGGCACATGCTGCAGTTGCCCAGCGTGGCGTCGCGCCCGGGGCCTGCGGCCAGCTCGGCGGTGTAGGTGGGCCACTTGCCGACGCGATACACCGCGCCGTTGCCCGGCTGCACGCGCGCGGGCTGCAGTTCCAAGCCCAGTGGTCCTCCGGCATAGTCGCCGGCGCTCAGCAGCCCGGGGCGCGGGGTTTCGGCCAGCGCTGCGGGCAGGGTCAGCGTCAACAGCGCCAGCCCAGCGGCGGCAGCGAGGGTGAGGAGGGTGAGGGTTTTGTGCATGATCTTCCCTCCCGTTCAGGCGCCGAGCACGAGCACCTGCTGGCGCTCGATCTTGTTCCACAGATAGCCGCCTGGGTTCCACACCCCGCTGTCGGGCTGTACATGTCCGCCGGTGTCGGTGGCGCGCACCGCCAGGGTCTGCAAGCCGGGCAGTTCGGGCGTCCACGCCAGTTGGAACTCGCGGAAGGAATAGCGGCCGAGATCGCGCCCGAGCTTGGCCGCTTTCCAGGTCTGGCCGCCGTCGGTGGAGACCTCGACCTTGCGGATGCCGCCCATGCCGCTGAAGGCGATGCCGCGGATCACCGTGGGCAGGCCGTGCACCACGGGCGCGCTGTCGTCCGGGTCGATGATGAAGGAGCGCACGGGCATGTTCACGTGGCCGATGGGCGCCATCTTCACCTTGCCCGCCTTGAGCTCTTCCGGCGTGGTGCTGCCGTTGGGAGTGTCCGGAATCTGATAGGCCGGTTTCATCCAGAAATTGGTGTCCGGCGCGGTGAGCGCGCGGATGTGGGTGAGGTGCTTGGTCCAGTAAGTGGCGAACTTGCCCGGCATGATCAGCCGCACCGGAAATCCGTTGAGCATGGGCAGCGGCTCGCCGTTCATGGCGTAGGCGATGACCGCCTCGTCGAGGATGGGCTCGTGCACGTCCCACGACTTGAGAAAGCGGTGCGACCCCTTTCCGACCGGGCCGGGGCCTTTGTCGAGACCTTCGAACTGAATCTGCACCGTGCCCTTTTCGATACCGGCGCGGGCCAGCACGTCGCGCAGACGCACGCCCGTCCACATCGCATTGCCCATCGCGCCGTTGCCCCACTGACCGCCGGGCACGCGCGGCTGAAAGTAGCTGCGTGAATTGCCCGAGCATTGGTTCACCGCGGCGATGTCCACGCTGCGGAACTCGCGCAATAGCTGATCGAAGCTGAACTGCAGCGGGCGCTTGAAGTTGCCGGTGAGTTCCAGACGCCAGGTCTTGAGGTCGATCGCGTTGGGAATGTCGGGCAAGTGATAGCGCACATAGAACGCCTCGTTGGGCGTGATGGCGCTGCGGAAATAGGCGCGCGGCGTTTCAAGCTGAATCGGGCGGTCGGTCAGGCGCAGCAAAGGGACTTTTTGCGGGTAGGTCACATACGGCCCCACGCCGTTCCAGAACGGATTGGCGCCCGGTCCGGTGAAGCTTTGCAGCGGGGTTTCGGCCTGTGCCGCGACCACGGCCCAGGCCGGGCGCGCAATCAGTGCCGCAGTGCTCGCGGCGGCCAGCGTCAGCCACTCGCGACGATGCAGGGTTCGATCCATCAAGGTCTCCTCGGGTTGGGCCATCGCCCGAAGGGGCGTGGCAGTTGCTTTGGGACACAAATCTAACCAACCTTCAACCTATCGACATGAGTGTTTTCATACAGACGGGAGCATGGCGGCAGATCGCGCCAGCCGCTTGCGTGCGGGCTGGGCACGGCGCCCGACATCGCGGGCAAGTGCATCGCCAACCCCATCACGCTGATGCAGGCCCTAGCCAGGGTGCGCGGCGTGAATCGCGTTGCGCACCACCGGATAGATCTGCTGGCGCCAGCGCTTGCCGCTGAACACGCCGTAATGCCCTACTCCGGCTTGAACATAGTGGGTGCGCTGCCAGGGGCGCACGCTGCTGCACAGGTCTTGCGCCGCCAGGGTCTGGCCCAGGGCGCAGATGTCGTCGCGCTCGCCTTCCACGGTAAGCAGGGCAGTGCGGGAGATGGCTTCGGGCCGCACCGGGCGGCCGCGGAAGGTGAGTGCGCCGCGGGCCAGGTCGTGCTCCTGGAACACCTTCTGCACCAAGTATTTTCAAATTTGTCCTACGAACCTGTCGGACTTGAGGATCGCGGGCTGCAAAATGGCGCTGCGGCGCGTTAGCGCCTGCGGCTTTTTGCCCCATGGCTTCGGCTATGGGGCGGCAAATCCGCCGCCGCAGGCCATCCCCACACCCATCCCCACACCCTTTTCTCGCTCTACGCGACTCAAGCCCGACAGGCTCCTGGCGCACAGCGTTCACGACTGGCGCGAACGGCATCGCGGCTAGCCGGTGGCGGAGGTCTTGCTCAGTCGCGCGACTGATCGACGTTGCGCGGATTGAGCGGCGGCGGGGTTTCGCTGTCGCCGACCTGCTCTTTCGATACGGCGTGCTGGCGTCCGGTGATGGCGTCGAACAGCGAGGTACGGCCGCTGGCGCCTTCCTTCAGTCCCAGGGCTTCGGCATACACCGAGCGCTCGCGCAGCAGACTGCCGATGACCGAGGCCACCACGCAGGCGGGCATGGCCGCAAGCACTACGTTGTAATTGCGCGTGATCTCGAACACCATGATGGCCGACATCGCCGGCGCATGGGTGGTGGCCGCCAGCAGACTGCCCATGCCCACCAGCACCCACAAGGCCTGCGCGTGCGTGGCGTCGCCCAGCAGCAGGGTGTGCTGCACCATCAGGCCGATGGCGCCGCCGAGCATCAGCGTGGGCGTGAGCACGCCGCCCGGAATGCCGGCCGCGCTCGCCGCCGTCACCGCAATGGTGCGCAGCACGAATACCAGTGCCAGCGTAGACAGCGCCCAATGATCGACCAGCATGGACTGCACCACGCTGTAGCCATTGCCCCAGACCTCCGGGCGGATCATCGACAGCAGGCCGATGAGCAGGCCCATCAGCCCCATGCGCAGCGGCAGAAAATTGATCAGCGGCTGATAGCGCTTGCGTGCCGTGTCGAGTAGCCAGAGGAAGGCGGGCCCAAGCAGCCCGGCGATCACGCCGATGAACACGGCATCGACCAGATCGGGAAAGCCCACCATCGGAATGGTGTGCGCCAGATACAGCGGCCCGGTGGCAAACAGCGCCTGCGTGGTCAGCTCGCCCATCACCGCGGCGACCAGCACGGCCGCGATTTCACGCAGCGCCAGCCCGCCCAGAATGATTTCGGCAACGAACAGCGTGCCCGCAATCGGCGCGTGATACGCCCCGGCAAAACCAGCGGCCGCCCCACACGCCACGATGAGCCGACGATGCGTCGCATCCGTCTTGCCGATGCGGCCCAACAACGACGACACCAGCGCCGCGAACTGAATCATGGTGCCCTCGCGGCCGATGGTGATGCCGCTGCTCACCCCGACAAGAGAGGACAGCGTGCGGGTGAGGTTGGGCCCCAGCGGCAGCACGCCGTCGCCCACCAGCACCGCCTCCATGTATTCCGGCCCGCGCGGACGCTTGATCCAGCGATGTCCGGCCCACATGACCGCCCCCCCCAGCGTGGCGCCCGCTGTGGGGATGACCACCCGTGCCCAAAGCGGCAGCCCCGCGGCGGCGGCCACGAGGTGTTCTTGTTCGGAGTAAAGGCGCATGACCGCGTACATGGCCTGGCGGAATCCTTCTACCGCGATCGCCGCGATGAAGCCCACCACAGCGCCGACCAGCGTCATGGGCACCATCGGATCGATGTTCTGCCAAAACAGGCGCAGTCGGCCGAACAATGCGGAGGTCACGGCAACAGACTCACTTTCTCGAAGCGCCCGACATGCAGGTCAATCGATGAATGGATGGAAATAGATTGATCAAAATCATATCGACTTCCGTTTGGCGCAGGCGTGAACAAAGGTGAACGCGCGTGCAGAGCCTAG
>DYKQ01000109.1 GCA_020722545.1 Thiomonas intermedia
AAACTTGGGGCGGCCCGGCGTTTTCTCATGAGGTCTTTCTTCACGGGCCACTTTCAATGAAAAAGGCCCCGAAGGGCCTTTTTCATCACGGAATCATCTCAAAGCTTGCCGTAGGAATGCAGGCCCGAGAGGAACATGTTTACGCCAAGGAAGGCGAAGGTGGTGACCAGAAGGCCGGTCAGCGCCCACCACGCGGCAACCTGACCGCGCAGGCCCTTGATGAGGCGCATGTGCAGCCATGCGGCGTAGTTCAACCAGACGATCAGCGCCCAGGTTTCCTTCGGGTCCCAGCTCCAGTAGCCGCCCCAGGCCTCCGCGGCCCACAGCGCGCCCAGAATGGTGGCGATGGTGAAGAAGGTGAAGCCGATGGCGATGGACTTGTACATCACGTCATCCATCACTTCCAGCGAGGGCAGATGCGAGGCGATGCGACGGCGGCCATACAGAATACCGGCCACGATCAGCGCCGAGACGCCGGCGAACACGCCCCAGTATTCGGAGATGCCCCCCTGACGGAACACCAGCGGCTCGAAGAACATCACAAAACCGATCAGCCACAGCGGCGTGAGCTTCCACCAGGAGGTCTCGGTCGCATGGGTCTTGATGAGGTAGGCGAAGCCGACCATGGCCGCAATGGCGAAGGTGCCGTAGCCAATGAAGTTCGCCGGGACGTGCAGCTTCATCCACCAGCTTTGCAGCGCAGGCACCAGCGGCTGAATCTCGTAGGCGTTCTGCACCATGCTGTACCACAGCAGGAAGCCCACTGCGGCGCTGACCACCAGCATGGCGAAGGCGCCCATGCTGCGGGTCTTGTATTTCTGCTCGAAATACAGATACAGAATGGCAGTCAGCCAGGAGAACAGCACGAACACTTCGTACAGATTCGACAGCGGAATGTGGCCGATATCCGGCCCGATCTGATAGCTCTCATACCAGCGCATCATGGTGCCGACCAGCGCCATGGTGATACCCACCCAGGCCAGACGCGAACCGAAGTACTGCGAGAAATTGGACTGCCAGCCCTTGGCGTCGCGCACCATGCCGTCGCCGCCGCCAGCCATCGCCATGCCTGTTGCAGTGTTCTGCGCCGGGCCGGTGAACATGCCGAACCAGTAGGCTGCGGTGCTCAGGAACATCAGGAACGCCATCCACAGAATGGCAGACTGGCTGGCGAGGAAGTATTTGAGGAAAAACACCTGTTCACTGCGCGCCAGCACGGCGTGCCCATCCGGTCCCTGATAGAGCCAGATGCCGAAGAGCGACAGGCCCGTGACGACAAGCGCCAGATTCTTGATGGCCGTCCACCCCCAGCCGAGGAACATCAACGTCGTCGTCGCTCCCAGGAAAATGAGCTTGACGTAATAGTTCATGTTCTGGCCGTACTGGCTCAGCACATACGCATCACCGCCGACGATGAGCAGCAGAAAAATCCAGTCGTACACGGTGCGTCGGCGCAGGTATGCAGCGATGCCGTTCTGGCGCGGAGGTTCCGAACTTTTGGCGTTCAGTGGCAAGCTATGGGATTTGCTGGCAAGTTCCATGGCGGGTCCCTATTCAGGTCGAGGCATTGTCCGGCGCGGAGTCGTGCGTCGGGTCGGGTGATGCTACGCCCAGACTGGCTGCGCGCAGTGTTTCAAATTCCTTCTTGTATTCCAGGGTGCGACGATTAGTGCTCATGGCCATGAGGGCGTCGCTGCCGCCATCTTCCCGGTCTTTCACCAAAAACCAGACGCGGCGTTCACGGATGTAAAGCATGGCAAACACGCCCAGAATGAGCAAGACCGCACCGGTATAGACCACAACCTTGCCAGGGGCGCGGGCCACCTGGAAGATGCTGGCCTGAATCTGCTTGTAATTGGTCATCTGCAGATAGAGCGGCGACGGATAGAAGAAGGTGTCGGACAGGGCGAGTACGGCCGAGTCGAAGAATTTTTCATGTGCCGGGTCTTGAGTGGCCGGCTTTTCGCCATGGCTTTCGCGGCTGATCTGCCAGAGCTGCCACAGCGTGCCGTTCAGAATGCGCACGAACACGTCGGACGCCTGCTGCTGCTTGTCTTGCGGCACGGCGGCTTCGAGATACTGCGCCAGCGCGGGCAGGCCGCCGGGCGCCTGAACCACCGGCTTGCCGGTCTTGGGATCGTTGGGAATTTCGCCCGCAAAAATATCCAGCGTGCGCGAGGCGGTCACCAGGAGTTGTTTTTTCAGCTCGGCAGTCGCGTCTGGCGGCAAAGACGCGGCGACGTACTGGGCTGCAGCCTCCTGACGATCTTTCGCGTTGAACAAGGCGGCGCGGAACCGCATCCAGCCGTCGATGGAATCGTTGCCATCGGCCGGTATGCGCAGATATTTATAACCCGCGTCGAGCGAACCGCGCTCCCCGGCGAGGAACACCTTTTCGCCATTGAGCTCGACCGGCAGCATGTAGTTGAAATACTCGTGCGCCTGACCCGAGGCATCGCGAATTTTGTAAATCACGGCAGGGCCGATGTTCTGCAGATGCCGCTCACCCGGCGCGGCCACCGGGGCGCCCAGGTGCCGATCAAAGCCGGACATGAAGGATTGCTCCTTGGGCTTGGCGCCGGTCATCTGCGCCGGGCTCATGTCCTGCACGTTGAAGACTCGCAGCTCGGTGAACTCGACCTGCAGGTTCTGCGTCCCATTGGTGAGCTGGCGATCCGAACCCACGACGCCGGTCAGATCGAAGGTCTTGTCGCTGGGGCCACGCATCGGCCAGGCCTTGAGGAACAGTTCAGATCCGCCATCGGCGAAGCCCGACTGGAAGATGGTGACGCCGTCATACGTCAACGGATGGTTGACCTCGATCTTCGCCGGAAAGCTCTTGCCCGTGCGGGGATCGGTGATCACCACATCACTGGCGAACAAGCGCGGCATGCCGGTGGAATAGAAGTCGATATTGAATTTCTTCAGGTAGATGTCGAACGGCAGCGGCTGCAGCAACACGCCGTCGCCCATGCTGAGCACCGCCATATTCGATTCGCCGCCATCGGGAATCTGCAGGTTGCCGCGATAGGTCGGGTTGTGCACCGACAGCCTGTTGATCTCGGGCACCTGCGACACCAGCATATTGGCCTTGAGCGGCTCTTTGCCGAACATCCACATCTGCGCCTTGATCATCATGTCGCCATCAAACAGCGCACCCACGCAGATCATCACGAATGCGGCATGCGCCAGCACATAACCAATGCGGTTGATGCCTCCGGTCTTCGCAGCGATCATGGTCGCGCCCGCGCCGCCCTCCTGCGCACCAGGACGCTCCTGCACCTTGACCTTGTAGCCGTGGCTCTTCATGACGCCCGTCAAATGCGCCACGGTGGCCGCTCGGCCCTCGGTGAAGGCGGCTTCGCCGCGCTCGTGGAAGTGGCGCATGCTCTGCTCGCGCATCCCCTCTTTGTAAGTCTTCAGATCGGTGATGATCTTGGGAGTATTGCGGATCAGGCACAGACTGGTGGACACCACCAGAAAGGTCAGGATCAGCAGGAACCACCAGGAGGAATAGACGTTGTACAGCTCGAACTTGCGGAACACTTCCGCCCAGAACGGTCCGAACTGGTTGATGTAATTGTTGTACGGCTGCCCTTGCGTGAGCACCGTGCCAATGATGCTGGCGATGGCCACGATCACCAGCAGCGCAATGGCAAAGCGCATCGACGAAAGCAGTTCGACAAAGGCGCGCCAGGCGCGTGAGCCGTGCTGCAGCTCCCAGCCGGAGGTGCTCAGAGTAGTGTTGGGAACTGGCGATGGGGTGGCAGACATACGGCGGGAGACTGGGCGCAGCGAACGAGGAGCGAACGATGGGAAATCGGCAGACCGGAACTCGATGAATCAGACCACTCAGCGGCGCCCTGCAAAAGGGCAGGTGAACAGCATCGAAGACAGGTGTGACAGAGGCAATAGCTTGAAAAGACCAACGAACCAATATAACAAAACGAAAAAACCTCAAATTTGACATCCCACAGGCCAGATGTGTCATGCGCCGAACCGGAGAGAGCGTGGTTTTCGGCTGAACGAACAGCTGTTCGTTCCGGGTCATTTCAACTCAGCCCGGCCCAAACTATCAGACCCCCTACTCTCACCCTTGGTCTCGCCGTAGGACAGAGCATGCCCGGCGGGCGAAAGTTCCGGCAACAGAGCGTATCGGCCGCCTTTCGGTCGGTGGCGCGGCCACATTTCAGCGCGGCAACTCGGACGGAGCGCGCAAGCCAGCCGCATACTCGGCCACGGCGGTGATCTGCTTGTCGGTCATGCGAGAGGCGATATCGTGCATTTCCGGGCTGTTGGTGCGGCGGTCGTTGCGGAACATCTGCAGTTCGGTTTCCAGATAACCCAGCCACTGCCCGCCGATACGCGGATAGCGCGAAGGCATGCCCGCACCGCCCGGGCCGTGGCACGACACGCACGCCGGTACGGCCCGGTCGGGAATGCCCGCCATCCAGATCGCCTGACCGAGTTTCAACTCTTTTTTGCCGGCAAAGGCCACCCCGGGCTTGAAGGTCTGGCGGCTGTAATACAGCGCGACATCGCGGATTTGCGCGTCGGTCAGCATTGCGGCCATGCCATTCATGATGGCGTTGACCCGCGCCGGGTGTTTGGCGCCCTTGGCGATGCGATAGTCGTGCAACTGCTTGACCAGATAGTCGGCATGCTGCCCGGCCAGTTTGGGAAATTCGGTCGAAGTCGCGTTGCCGTCGATGCCGTGGCAGGCAGCGCAGGTCTGCGCCACCTTGGCGCCCGCCTGAAGCTGCGCCGGCGTGGGCGCGGGAAAGGAAGTTTCGCTGACGCGGGACGCCGCTGCCGCCGGGGCGTCTGCGGCCCATGATGGAGCAGACGCCAGCGACAGGCCGGCAAGAGTCAAGGCAACGCGCACTGCAACCGAAGGGGTGGGCATGAAAGCGATCCATCAGAAATTGGCCCGCGCCGGACTAACAATGACAAACAGCGACAATGCACTGCGCCGCGCGGCTCGGACACCGGCGAGAGCGCAGCCCTTTGCTGCACCCGGCCAGCCTGTTTGCACAAGATGGCGCATCCTACCGATACATAAGTCATGACGAATATAGGGAATTCCAGCAGGTCAGCCCCCCCGCAGGTGCGTTTCAGCCCCCTGCTCCACAGCGCGCGTTTTATGGTGACGAGTTCTTCGTTGGAAAACCTGCCCGTTACCGGGTTGCCGGAAATCGCTTTTGTCGGCCGCTCCAACGCGGGCAAATCCACGGCGATCAACACCCTGTGTCAGCAGCGGCAACTGGCGTTCGCTTCCAAAACGCCGGGCCGTACCCAGCACATCAATTTTTTCGCCGTCGGCCCCAAAGACTCTCCCAGCGGATTGCTGGTCGATCTGCCGGGCTACGGCTATGCGGCGGTGGCCAAAACCGACAAAAAGCGCTGGCAGTTGTTTCTCGCCCAGTATCTGGCCGAGCGCGGGCCGCTGGTCGGGCTGATTCTGCTCGCCGATTCGCGCCTGGGGCTGACCGAAACCGATCTGAGCCTGCTGGCTTTCATGGCCCCGGCCAGCGTGCCGCTGCATGTGCTGCTGACCAAGGCCGACAAGCTCAACCGCCAGGAGGGACAGCGCGCCGCGCAGGCGGCACGCGATCAACTCGCGCAGCACGCACAGGCGGTGGGCATGACGGCGCCGATTTCGCTGCAACTGTTTTCAGCCACCAAGCTGTCGGGCGTTGAATCGGCGTCGCAACTCATTGAAAGCTGGCTGGAGGAGGCTGCGCGGCCGGCAGAGGGTTTCGAATCCGACCCGCAGTCCGGCGTGGCAAGCGACCTCACGGACGACCCAGAGCGAGATAGAAGTTGACTTTCTGCCCTGGCGCCTTGCCGAGGCCGAAATACACCGGGCCCAGCGGCGTATCGGTGCCGACATACACACTGGTGCTCGAACGCAGATCGCTCAGGCTGACCTGCGAGCGCTGCGCCCAGGTGTTGCCGCGCTCGTAGGCCAGGCCAAGATAGGCGGCGGCGCCAAACAGTCCGGGCGTGACCAGTTCGTAGCGATAGCCAATGCGGCCATAGATCAGATAGTTGCCGATGAGCTGGCCCTCGCGATAGCCGCCCAGCGCGTCGAAGCCGCCGAGCGAGAGGTAGTCGAGATTGAGCAGCCCGGCACGGTCGCGGAAGCTGGCCGCCCGGGCCGCCACCTCCACGGTGTGCCGCCCGAAGCTGGCGACGTTCTGCCCGGAGAGGTCGATGCGGTCGTAATTGGCATCGCTGCCCAGCGCGGTGCGGGCGAAAAACAGCTCGCCCCGCCCGCTCCAGCCTTTGCGGGGAAAGTAGGCATGATCGAGCCGGTCGGCCAGCACCAGCAGCCGCATGCCGCCTTCGCGCAGCAGGGCGCTGCTGTTGTTCAGCGGCGGCGCCCCGAGCAGATAGGCGCCGTAGATGTTCGCCCGGCTCAGACCGGCGCGCAATTCGCCGTAGTCGCCCAGGGGCACGCCCAGATCCAGGCCCACGCGCTCGGTGGTGAGGCGGTAGCGCAGCACGGGGTTGTTGCCGGAATACACATCGACGGGCCGCGCGTCCAGATCGAGATAGGGCGAGACGAACAGCCAGCCGCTGCGCGTGATGGGCTGGTACAGCTCGGACATCCAGCGGTTGCGCCAGCCGATCTGCAGATCGTTGCGCCACTCGCCGCCCAGACTGTTGAGCCAGGGCCGCCGCTGCGAGAGCTGCAGCGAAAACCGCGACTGGTTGCGCAGATCGGTGTAGAGCCCGAGCCCGAAGCGCAGATAGTTGGGCCCCCAGGGTTTGTTCTGCAGGCGATATTCGAGCACCTGCCCACGCCGGCCGGAGACCAGGCGGTAATCCACCCGCGAAAAATCGCCGCTGCCAAAAAGGCGATCGACATCGGTGCGCACTTTGTCGAACTGCAGCGGTTCGCCGGGCTTTTGCTCCAGCCGGGCTTTCAAGGTTTGATCGACGCCCGCAGACAGCCCGCGCACTTCCACCCCGGCCAGCGGCGCGTTGAACTGCAATTGGGCTACCAGCGACTGCGCCCGGCGGGCGAAGGCGTCGCGCCACTGCGCGTACTGCGCGGGCGGCAAGGCCAGCGGTTCAAGCTGCGCGCGGGCGGCCATCACCGCGTCGTAGCCGATTTTGATGGCGCGGTCGCCGGCCTGAAAATCGAGCGCGGACAGGTCGCCGAGGTCGGGCGAGATGAGCACGTCGCCCGGCTTGAGCGTGGCGATCTGTGCGCGGATGTTCTGCTCGATCAGAATATTGATCATCTGCGAGGTCAACCCGACGATGTTGTCGAGCGACTCGCGCGACGCCAGCGGCGTGCCGATATTGATCGCCACCACATGCTGCGCCCCCATGTCGCGCGCCACATCCACCGGCAGGTTGTCCACCAGTCCGCCATCGCCCAGCAAGGCGCCGCCAATCTCGGTGGGCGGAAACACCCCCGGCACCGACATGCTTGCGCGCAGCGCCGTGGCCAGCACGCCCTGCTGCAGGATGACCTTCTTGCCCGTCACCATATTGGTCGCCACGGCGCGGAAGGGAATCGGCAGATCGTTGAAATCGTGCACGGTCAGCGCGGGCAGGGTGAGGTTGGTCAGCACCTGCTCAAGCTGGGTGGTATTGACCGCAGCATTGGGAAACAGCACCTGCCCGTGATCGCTCAACCCGAACTCGATGCCGCCGGGCATTTGCTCGTCGGCCCGTTTGCGGCGGAAGGCCAGCCCTTCGCGCGCCGGGCGGCTGGAGAGCACGCTGGCCCAGTCCATGCCCGAAACCTGGCTGCGCAGCACATCCACCGACACGCCCTCGGCATACAGCCCGCCGATGATGGCGCCCATGCTGGCGCCGGCGATGCAGTTGATCGGAACATGCAATTGCTGCAAGGCCTCCAGCGCGCCGATGTGCGCCAGCCCCCGCGCCCCGCCGCCCGAGAGCACGAGACAGGTCTTGCCGGGCGCGACGG
>DYKQ01000110.1 GCA_020722545.1 Thiomonas intermedia
TTGACCCCCGCGGGGGGCGGGCTGGGCGCAGCCCGGCCCTGGGGGCGCTCATGAGCGATCAACTCGTCAAATTCATGCTGGGCACGGGCCATGTGCGCGGTGTTCTCGTCCGTCTGGAGTCCACCTGGGCCGAACTGTGCAAGCGCCGCAGCTATCCGCAGGAGGTCGCCGCACTGGTCGGGCAGATGGCAGCGGCCAGCGCCTTGCTGGCGGGCAGCCTGAAATTCGATGGCGCCTTGATTTTGCAGATTCAGGGCGACGGCCCGCTGAAGCTCGCTGTCGCCGAGTGTCAGCCCGACTTCGGGTTGCGGGCGACGGCCAAGATGGCCGACGGCTTGCAGGAGGCTGCAGCCTTGCCCCAGGACCTGGCGTCGCTGGTCAACCCAGATGGCAAAGGGCGCTGCGCCATCACCCTCGATCCGCGCTATCCTGAATCCGGCCTGCAGCCCTACCAGGGCATCGTGGCGCTGACCGATGAGCAGGGCCAGACGCTGCCGTCACTCGCTGCCATGCTGGAACGGTATCTGGCGCAATCGGAGCAGATCGACTCGCTGCTTCTGCTGGCCAGCAACGATCAGGCCGTGTGCGGTCTGCTGCTGCAACGCATGCCCGGTGAGAAGCAGACCGCCGAGGGGGCGGAACAACCCGACGAAGACTTTCAGCGTGCGCGCCATCTGGCGGCAACCTTGACTTCCGATGAACTGCTGCAGCTCGCGCCTGAGGAAGTGCTCAGGCGCCTGTTCTGGGAAGAAGACGCCCGGGTTTTCGAGCCGCAGACCCCGCGTTTTCACTGCACCTGTTCGCGTGATCGCGTTGCGGGCATGTTGCGCATGCTGGGGCGCGAGGAGGTGGAGTCGATTCTCGCGGAGCGCGGCGAGGTGGATGTGCGCTGCGAATTTTGCGGTCAGGGCTATGCTTTTGATGCCATCGATGCGGCTCAGGTGTTTGTCAACACCCTGGTTCAACCGCCGGTGGCTTCAATACGTCATTGAGGGCTGTCGGGGCATTTTTACCGGGCGCCGTCGCTGGCCGCCCGCGCGGGCGGCACGATCTGCACAAAAATCTCGTCAGGCTTGACCATGCCCATTTCGCGACGTGCCTGGTCTTGCACGCCGCCGAGTCCGGCTTTCAGGTCGTGAACCTCGGCGGCCAGGCGGTCGTTGTCCTGCTGGGCCAGCGCGTTGGCCTGCTCTTGCTGGCTGAGCTGATTTTCCAGCCGCTGCACGGCGAACCAGCCCCGCTCGCCGAACCACAGCGGCCACTGCAACAACAGCAGCAGACTGACAAGCAGGACGGTGACCCAGCGCATGGCGACCAGCCGCGTGCGGTGAAATCAGCGCAGGTTGTAGAACACGTCGCGGCCGAGGAAGCGGGCGGTCTCGCCCAGGTTTTCCTCGATGCGCAGCAGCTGGTTGTACTTGGCGATACGGTCGCTGCGCGAGAGCGAGCCGGTCTTGATCTGCCCCGCATTGGTGGCTACGGCAATGTCGGCGATGATGCTGTCTTCGGTCTCGCCCGAGCGGTGCGACACCACGGCGGTCCAGCCCGCACGCTTGGCCATTTCGATGGCGGCGAAGGTCTCGGTCAGGGTGCCGATCTGGTTCACCTTGATGAGAATGGAGTTGGCCAGCTTGTCGGCAATGCCGTTTTTCAGGATGGAAGTGTTGGTGACGAAAATGTCATCGCCCACCAATTGCACCTTCTTGCCCAGACGGGAATTGAGCAGCTTCCAGCCGTCCCAGTCTTGTTCGGCCAGACCGTCTTCGATGGACACGATGGGATACTTGCCCAGCCAGTTGTCGTAAAAATCGACCATTTCCTCGCTGGACAGCACCAGTCCCTCGCCTTCGAGGTGATATTTGCCGTCCTTGTAGAACTCGCTTGAAGCCGGGTCGAGGGCGATGGCGATCTGCTCGCCGGGTGTGTAGCCCGCCTTTTCGATGGCTTCGACGATGAGTTGCAGCGCCGCCTCATGGTTGGCCACGTTCGGTGCGAAGCCGCCTTCGTCGCCCACGGTGGTGGGCAGGCCGCGGTCATTCAGGATGCCCTTGAGCGCATGGAACACTTCGGCGCCGTAGCGCAGCGCCTCGTGGAAGTTGGGCGCGCCCACCGGCATGATCATGAACTCCTGCATGTCCAGGCTGTTGTTGGCGTGGGCGCCGCCGTTGATCACATTCATCATCGGCACCGGCAACTCGCGCGCCGAGAAGCCGCCGAGGTATTGATAGATCGGCATGCCGGCTTCTTCGGCCGCCGCCTTGGCCACGGCCATGCTCACGGCCAGGATGGCATTGGCGCCCAGACGCGACTTGTTGTGCGTGCCGTCGAGGTCGATCAGGGTTTGGTCGAGGAAGGTTTGCTCGGTGGCGTCCAGGCCCATCACCGCTTCGGTGATTTCAGTGTTGATGTGCTCGACTGCGCGCAGCACGCCTTTGCCGCCAAAGCGCGACTTGTCGCCGTCGCGCAGTTCCATGGCTTCGCGCGTGCCGGTGGACGCGCCGGACGGCACCGCGGCGCGGCCGATGAACCCGGTTTCCAGCACCACGTCGCATTCGACAGTGGGATTGCCGCGGCTGTCGAGGATTTCGCGGGCGGTGAGGTCAACGATGGCACTCATGGGGACTCCTGTCTGGGAATGTGAGAAAAGATGGGAACAAAGATAGGTTTCAGACGCCTTGCACGGCGATCATGCGCATGGTGGCGGCGCCGGCGCGCGCCTGCCGCGCCAGCAGATACTCGGCGCTGTCGTAGAAACTGCGCGCCGCCGCCATGTCGGGAAACTTCAGCAGCACGATGCGGGTAGGCGACCAGTCGCCTTCGAGCACATCGACCGCGCCGCCGCGGATGCAGACCTCCGCACCGTGCACCGCGATGGCCTGCGAGGACAACACCTTGTATTGCTCGTACTGCTGCGGGTCGGTCACATCGACGTCGGCGATGATGTAAGCGCTCATGGGGCTCAGCCGAACTGGGTTTCGAGGAAGCCGCGGCGCTTGACTGCGGCGTCGATGTCTTTGAGGCTTTCGAGCAGGGCGCGCATGTGGTGCAGCGGCACGGCATTGGGGCCGTCGCTCAGCGCCTTGGCCGGATCGGGGTGGGTCTCCATGAACACGCCCGAGACACCCGCAGCAATGGCCGCGCGGGCGAGCACCGGCACGAATTCGCGCTGTCCGCCAGAACTGGCGCCTTGCCCGCCGGGCAGTTGTACCGAATGGGTGGCATCGAACACAACCGGGCTTTGCGTTTCGCGCATGATGGCCAGCGAGCGCATGTCGGAGACCAGATTGTTGTAGCCAAAGCTCACACCGCGCTCGCAGGCCATGAACAAGGTGTCAGGATGTCCGGCCTGCACGGCGGCGGCGCGCGCCTTGGCGATGACGTTTTTCATGTCGCCCGGCGCGAGAAACTGGCCTTTTTTGATGTTCACCGGCTTGCCCAGGCTGCTGACCGCATGAATGAAATCGGTCTGGCGGCAGAGGAAAGCCGGCGTCTGCAGCACATCGACGATCTCGGCCACACGCGGGGCCTCTTCGGCGGTATGCACATCGGTGAGAACGGGCACGCCGATGTCGCGCCGCACCTTGGCCAGAATCTCCAGGCCCTGCTCCATGCCGGGGCCGCGAAACGACGCTCCGCTCGAACGATTGGCCTTGTCGTAGCTCGATTTGAAAATCAGCGGGATGTCGAGGGAACGGCAGATGTCGCGCAACTGCCCGGCCACATCCATTTGCAACTGCTCGGACTCGACCACGCAAGGGCCGCTGATGAGAAAGAACGGCTGATCGAGGCCGACGGGAAATCCGCAAAGGGTTTGTGGCGTGGGCATGGCGAGGCGTGCGGATCAGGCGTTTGCGGAGTGGCGTTGCAGGGCGGCCTGAATGAAGGCGGTGAACAGCGGGTGGCCGCCCCAGGGCGTCGATTTGAATTCCGGGTGGAACTGCACGCCGACGAACCACGGATGCACGGTTTGCGGCAACTCGACGATTTCGGTGAGGTGCTCGCGCTGCGTGATGGCCGAGATGACCAGCCCGGCTTTTTGCAGAGTGGCCAGATAGTGCTCGTTGGCCTCGTAGCGATGGCGATGACGTTCGGTCACCACATTGCCGTAGATGCTGTGAGCGAGGGTGCCCGGTTTCACATCGGAGCTTTGGGCGCCCAGCCGCATGGTGCCGCCGAGATCGGATCCGGCGTGACGCTTCTGCACGCTGCCGTCGCGGTCGAGCCACTCGTCGATCAGCGCGATCACGGGCTGCGGGGTGTCGGGCTCGAACTCGGTGCTGTTGGCTTGCGGCAGCCCGGCGACGTGGCGGGCGAATTCGATGGTGGCCACCTGCATGCCCAGGCAGATGCCCAGGTAGGGAATGCGGTGTTCGCGGGCATATTGCGCGGCAAGAATCTTGCCTTCGACGCCGCGCTTGCCGAATCCGCCGGGCACGAGCACGGCGTCATAGCCGTCGAGCTGGGCGATGTTGGTCGGCTCAAGGGTTTCCGAGTCGAGATAGCTGATCTCGACGCGCGAACTGGTCTTGATGCCCGCATGTCGCAAGGCTTCGTTGAGCGATTTGTAAGAGTCGGACAGATCGACGTACTTGCCCACCATGGCGATACGCACGGTGTGCTGCGGATGTTCGAGCGCCTGCACCAGATCGTCCCAGACCTTGAGGTTGGCCTCAGGCGCCGTGATGCCCAGTTTGTCGCAAATGATGTCGTCGAGATGCTGCTGGTGCAGCATCTGCGGGATCTTGTAGATCGTGTCCACGTCCCACACCGAAATCACCGCGTCTTCGCGCACGTTCGAGAACATGGAAATTTTGGCGCGCTCATCGTCGGGAATCGGGCGGTCGGCGCGGCAGAGCAGGGCGTCGGGCGAGATGCCGATCTCGCGCAGTTTCTGCACGCTGTGCTGGGTGGGCTTGGTCTTGAGTTCGCCAGCGGCCGGAATGTAGGGCACGAGGGTGAGGTGAACAAAGGCGCAGTCGCCCCGCTTCATGCGCAGACTCATCTGCCGTGCGGCTTCGAGAAAAGGCAGGGATTCGATGTCGCCTACCGTGCCGCCGATTTCCACCAAGGCGACATCCACCGCGTCAGCGGCGCCCTCGCCAGCGCCGCGACGAACGAAATCCTGAATCTCGTTGGTGATGTGCGGAATCACCTGCACCGTCTTGCCGAGGTATTCGCCGCGACGTTCCTTGCGCAGCACGCTGTCGTAAATCTGGCCGGTGGTGAAGTTGTTCACCCGGTGCATCCGGGTGGTGATGAAGCGCTCGTAATGCCCCAGATCGAGATCGGTCTCGGCGCCGTCTTCCGTGACGAAGACTTCGCCGTGCTGGAAGGGGCTCATGGTCCCTGGATCGACGTTGATGTAGGGATCGAGTTTGATGAGGGTGACTTTGAGGCCGCGCGATTCGAGAATCGCGGCGAGAGATGCAGATGAGATGCCCTTGCCTAAGCTGGACACCACTCCGCCGGTGACGAACACATATTTGGTCATAGCCGCGACGAATGCCGGTAAAAGCGCATTATAGGGAGCAGGTTTTGAGGCCTGGATGACAGGCGTTGCTGGCGAGGTCGAAAGCCCGCTCGATCAGGCGTGCAGTCTGCTGCGGCGCCTCGAATGGGAACAGGTGCGAGCCATCGATCCACTGCAGGCGGTCTTGCGCCAGGCGCATCGTGGTCTGCATTCCGGCCATGCGGATTTCGCGCGATGATCGTCCACCGATGAAACTCACCGGCACGGGAAAGGGCTTGCGCGCCAGGGCGCCGAGCTGGTGCGGCAGGGTTTTGTAGATGCGGTATTCGATGTCGCGCTCGAAGGCCAGCACCCGGCCCTGCGGATCGGCCCGGGTGCCGAACGCGCAGTAGTCGCCCAGCATTTCCGGGTCCCATTGCGCAAAGGCGGTTTTCGAGGAGAAATGGGTGCGCACGGCATCAACGTCGGGCCACTGCGTGCGCCGACGTTTGGCCGCCGCAGCGGGCGAGAATCGCTCGCCCAGCCCGGTGCGCTTGGACAGCCAGAGCAGCCGCGCGCGCCAGCCAGACACCACGGGCGAGTCGAGCAGAATGACCTGCTGCGCCAGTTCGGGGCGGGCATGTGCGGCCATCAGACTCAAATAGCCCCCCAGCGAGTGCCCGACCAGTACCGCAGGCTCGCCTTGGCAATCGTGCTGCAGGTAATCGATCAGTTGCTGCGCCAGCGGCTTCCAGCCATCGCGCACGGGATACCGGGCGTCGTGACCGTAAATGGGCACGGCGCGCACCCGAAACGCCGGTTCGAGCGCATGAAACAGCTTGCGATACACCGGGGCGGGAAAACCGTTGGCGTGGGAGAACACCAACAAAGGGCGCGAACTGACGTCGGAGCTTGGGTTCACGGCGCCGTACCGGGCATCAGGCGCGGCTGAGCAGGGCTTTGGCGCGGGCTGCAGCCAGGGCCATGTCGGCCCGACCGGCAAGCTGCGCCTTGAGCGGGCCCATGAGTTTGCCCAAATCCTGCGGGCCGCTGGCGCCGGTTTGCGCCATCAGCGCGCGGATCTCGGCGTCAATGGCGGCGGCGTCCAGACGCTGCGGGAGATAGCGCTCGAGAACGACGATCTCGGCGGCCTCTTTGTCCGCCAGATCCTGGCGTCCGGCCGGGGTGAATTGCGCAATCGCGTCGCGGCGTTGCTTGATCATTTTGTCGATGATCGCCACGATGGCCGCGTCGTTCAACTCGATGCGCTCGTCGACTTCTTTCTGCTTGATCGCGGCCATCAACAGGCGAATGGCGCCGAGCAGCGGCGCGTCTTTGGCGCGCATGGCGGCCTTCATGTCATCCTGAATACGGTCTTTGATTGTCATGGTGAGTCCAATGCAAAAAGCCCGCAGCGACGGGCGGGCTATGAGGCGAGCTGCAGATGCGCGTTGCTGCGTTGCGCATTCCGTTGCGGGCGCCAGACGAAACAAAAGTCAGCGCGCGGGAACGGACAATCAGATCGATGAAATCAGTATTTGCGCTCGGGCAGCGTTTGGCTGCGGATCCGCTTGTAGTGGCGCTTGACCGCTGCGGCCTTCTTGCGCTTGCGCTCTGCGGTCGGCTTTTCATAGAACTCGCGAGCGCGCAGTTCGGTGAGCAAGCCGAGTTTTTCGATGGTGCGCTTGAAGCGACGCAGTGCGACGTCGAACGGCTCGTTTTCTTTAACGCGAATGGTGGTCATTGAGGAACTTGAATCCAATGTAGGCAGGCCAGGCGGGTCTGTCGTGCTGTCGCTGCCTTGCTAGTGCTAGTGTTGTCGCACTAGTACTAGTTGTTCAACGACGCGGTTCAACTGCTTGGGTGCTGGGCTGCGTGGGCCAAACTCGCAGCAGCCAGGCCCAGTGCGGCCTGCCGTGGCGAGGAGTAAAATCTAAAGATTATATGCCTTAATTTTGAAGGCAACAAATACCCAGCCACAAGGCGTTATCAGAGCGCCTGCGCGCAGGCGGCGGCGGAACTCCAGGCCCACTGTGTCCACCTCGAGCGAGACGCCGCTGAGGTCGGCAAACGGGGCCCACAAGGCCGGATCGAATGCCAGCGGCGGCAGGGCGGGGCGGCACGATCGGCAGGCCGAATTGCTCGGCGAGTTGATAGCCGAACGGACTGGCGCCAATCTGCGGAATCGACAACCCTCCGGTGGCGACAACCAGGGCGCCCGTGCTCACCCAGCCTCTTGCCGTGCGCACGCGAAAGCCGGGGGCGGCGGCTTCGACCGCTTCCACCGCGCACGGTTGCCAGTGTGTCACCTGGCCTGCTGCGCATTCTTCTAGGGCCTGTTAACGCTATTTATGCCCCCGCGTTGCCCCCAGACGGGGAGGGA
>DYKQ01000111.1 GCA_020722545.1 Thiomonas intermedia
ATTGCCTCCGCCCAGACCCCCGGCGCGGGGGCATAAATAGCGTTAACAGGCCCTAACTCAATGAATGGCAAATCGAATGAATCTGTTGCTGGTCGAAGATGACGCCGCGCTGGCTGCCGCCACGCGCAATTCCATGGAACGGCGCGGCATTACCGTGTGGCATGCCGATTCGGCGCCCGCCGCGCGCGCGCTCATCGGCACGGCGGCGTTCGACGCGGCGGTGCTCGATCTGCGCCTGCCCGGCGATAGCGGTCTGACGCTGATTGCGCCGCTCCGCGAGGCCTATCCCGACTTGCGCATCCTGCTGCTGACCGGCTACGCCAGCATCGCCACCGCGGTCGATGCCATCAAGCTCGGCGCGACCAACTATCTGCCCAAGCCGGCGACGGTGAGCGACATCCTCGCCGCGCTGGAACAAGACGAACCCGAGGCCGACCGCGCCGTGGCCGCCCAGCCGCTGCCGGTCGATCGGCTGGAGTGGGAGCACATTCAGAAAGTGCTGGCCGAGCACGACGGCAATATCTCCGCCACCGCCCGCGCGCTGCAGATGCACCGCCGCACCCTGCAGCGCAAGCTGCTCAAGCATCCGGTGCGCGAAGCGCCGACCGACGCAGAGCCGCGTTGACGCGGTGTCAGGCGAACCACCTCACCGCTGCAGCCAGTGCAGCGCAACATCGGTATCGGCGGCGAGCCAGTGTTTCTGCGGCGTCCAGCCGGCCGAGTGCGCCAGGCGCTGAAACATCGCCGCCGGGTATTTGTAGGAATTTTCGGTGTGCAGGGTCTCGCCCTCTGCAAAGGTGAAGCTCTGCCCGAGCAGGCGCACGGTCTGCGGCCTGGGGCTGAGCAGATGCATCTCGATTCGGCTGTGCGCGGGGTCGAAGCGGGCCACATGCCGGAACGCCTGCGCATTGAAATCAGCGCCGAGTTCGCGGTTGATCCGGGTGAGCAGATTGCGGTTGAACGCCGCCGTCACGCCGCGGGCGTCGTCATACGCGGGAATGAGTTTGGCCTTGTCCTGCGTGCCGTCCACCCCGACGAGCAAATGCGCGCCGGGGCCGAGAAACTGCGCCGCGCCATGCAGAAAGCGCACCGCCTGCTCCGGGGTGAAGTTGCCGATGGTCGAGCCGGGAAAAAAGCCGATGCGGGGCTGTTGCCGCACGTCGGCCTCCAGCGCGGCGGGCCAGTGCAGCGGGGCGGTGAAATCGGCTTCCAGCGCGTGCACATCCAGCTGGGGAAAACGCAGTTGCAGCCCGCGCACCGACTGGCGCAGAAAGTCGCCGCTGATGTCGATGGCGGTGTAGCTCGCGGGGGCGTTCAGGGCGCCCAGCAGCAGAGGGGTTTTACGGCTGGAACCACTGCCGAATTCGATGACGGCCGCGCCGGCGGGCAGTTGGGCAAATTCGTCATGCAGGTTGCGCAGCAGCGCGGTTTCGCTGCGGGTGAGGTAGTACTCGTTCAGCTCGGTGATCTGCTCGAAAAGCTCCGAGCCGCGGTGATCGTAGAACCAGGTGGAGGGAATGCGTTTGGGATGAGCGCTCAGGCCTTCGAGCACTTGCGTGGCGAACTCGGGGTTGAGGTCGGGGGAGTCGGGCGGGTGCAGGACGGTGGCGGTCTGCGAGGTCATCGGCGATCCTTTCTGTACCAGAGGGTGTGAATGAATCCGGCGTGGCCGAGCAGCGCGTCCAAACGCCTCCGGTCAAGGCGCAAAGCACAGCCGTGCCCGTCGGCACGGTGCGCATTTGCAACGCCGAGCGGGGGTGTTTGGGCGCGAGGAGCGGGCATGGCGGATTCGTTCACACCCTCTCAGGCCCGCGCCAGCCGCAGACCGGTGAATTGCCAGCGCTGGTGGGGGTAGAAAAAGTTGCGATAGGTCGGGCGGATATGGCCGGGTGGCGTGGCGCAAGAGCCGCCGCGCAGCACCATCTGGCCGCTCATGAATTTGCCGTTGTATTCGCCCACGGCGCCGGGCGCCGGGTGAAAGCCGGGGTAGGGCAGGTAGGCGCTGGCCGTCCATTCCCACACGCCGCCCCAGAGGGTCTGCAGGCCGTCAGTGGCGACGTCATCAGCGGGCAGGGGAAGCCGCCACGGGTGATCGGCGAATTGCGCTGGCGTCGCGGCCGACAGCGGCTGGCGGCGCGCGGCGGCCTCCCACTCGAACTCGGTCGGCAAACGCGCGCCGGCCCAGCGGGCGTAGGCATCGGCTTCGTAAAAACTGAGGTGAGTCACGGGCGCCTGCGGCAGCAGGGGCAGCAGGCCGTGCAGGGTCATGGCCTGGGTGTGAAAGCCATCGCCGTGCGCCTGCCAGTAGGCGGGTGCGCGAATATTCTGCTCCTGCACCCAGCGCCAGCCGTCGGCCAGCCAGAGAGCAGGCGTGGCATAGCCGTCGTCGGCGATGAAGTCGAGCCAGTCGGCGTTGCACACCGGGCGGTGCGCCAGGGCGTAGTCGTCCAGCCAGACGCGGTGGCGCGGGCTTTCGTTGTCGAAGGCGAAGCGTTCGTCGGCATGGCCGATGTCGGTCAGACCTCCGGAAAAACTCACCCAGCGCACCGGCTCCGGGTTCTGCGCTGCGGGCATGGGGCCGGGCGCGGCGCCGGGCATGGCGCAATACGCGGGGTGCAGCGGGTTTTGCGCAAACAGATGCAGCAGGTCGGTGAGCAGCAGTTCCTGATGCTGCTGCTCGTGGTGCAGCCCAAGCTCGAGCAAAGAGGCTGGCGCGGCCTCGCGCGTCAGACGTTGCAGCGCCGCATCGATATGGGCGCGAAAGGCCAGAATCTGTTCGAGCGGCGGCCGGGTGAGCAGGCCGCGCTGCGGGCGCGGGTGGCGCGGTCCAACGGTGTCGTAATACGAGTTGAAGAGATAGCGGAAGGCCGGATCGAACACGCGGTAACCCGGCAGATGCGGCGCGAGGATGAACTCCTCGAAAAACCAGGTGGTGTGCGCCAGATGCCATTTGGCCGGGCTGGCGTCGGGCATGGACTGCACGGTGCAGTCGGCATCGCTCAGCCCCTGCACCAGCGCCACGCTGCGCGCGCGGGTGTGCAGCACCGCTTGCAAAAGATGGTCATGCGGGTGTTCATGCGAATGGTCATGCGCGTGCAGCGGCAAGGCCAGATCGAGTGTTGGCATGGCAACGCCCTCCAGGGTGAAGCTCAAGAATAGCCGCAGGGGATGAACTTCGCCGATCAGGTCACTGCGCAGATCACAGCGGACGTTGCGGAGCGGGGCGGATCTCCTGCCGCTGCATGCCGAGTTGCGGGCTGCCGAGCGTGACCACATCGCCGGGCTGCAGATAACGCGGGGGCTTGCGGCCCATGCCCACGCCGGGCGGCGTGCCGGTGGCGATGAGGTCGCCGGGCAGCAGGGTCATGTAGCGGCTGAGATAGGCGACGAGATAGGCCACGCCGAAAATCATGTCGCGCGTGTTGCCGGTTTGCATGCGCTCACCGTTCACGTCGAGCCAGAGGTCGATGTTCTGCGGGTCGGCGATCTCGTCGCGGCTGACCAGCCAGGGGCCGACCGGGCCGAAGGTGTCGCAGCCTTTGCCCAGATTCCACTGGCTGCCCTGTTCGAGTTGATAGGCGCGCTCGGACACGTCGTTGACCAAGCAATAGCCGGCCACGTGTTTGAGCGCATCGGCCTCGCGCACAAAGCGCGCTTCCCGCCCGATGACCACGCCGAGTTCGACTTCCCAATCGAGCTTGTGCGCCCCGGGCGGGCGTAACACCGCATCGTTCGGGCCGCTGATGCAGGTCGTCCACTTGTTGAACACAATGGGCGAGGTCGGGATGGCCATGTGCGCCTCGTTGGCATGGTCGCGGTAGTTCAGGCCGATGGCGATGAACTTGCTGATACCCACGAAGGGCACGCCCAGCCGGGGCTTGCCAGTCACCAGCGGCAGGCTTTCAGCGTCGATGCCGCGCAGCGCCTGAGGTCGGCCGAAGACGCTGGCGTCGATCTCGTCGACGATGCCACCGAGGCTGCGCAGGCGGCCCTGCGCGTCGATCAGGCCGGGTTGTTCTTGGCCGTTGCGGCCGTAGCGGACGAGCTTCATGACGGTCTCCTTCAGCGGCGCTGGTATTGGGTGCTGCCGAACAAGTGTTCGCGCGCGGCGGCGTCCAACTCGGGCGGGCGCACATCGGCCAGCACCTGCACGCCGCGCTGCACCGCGGGCCGCGCGGCGATGGCGTCGAACCAGCGCTTGGCATGCGCAAACTCGGCCCAGTCTATGCCCTGATTGGCGGCGCTGCGACACCACGGAAAGGTGGCGATGTCGGCGATGGTGTAGTCGTCACCGGCCAGATAAGGCTGCGACGCCAGCCGCCGGTCGAGTACGCCGTAGAGCCGGTGCGCCTCGTTGGTGTAGCGGGCGATGGCGTAGTCGATTTTCTCTGGGGCGTACTGGCGGAAGTGGTGCGCCTGGCCGAGCATGGGGCCGATGCTGCCCATCTGCCACATCAACCATTCGAGCGTGGCGATGCGCGCCCGCGGCCCTGTGCCCAGAAAGCGGCCGGTCTTCTCGGCCAGATAAAGAAGGATGGCGCCTGACTCGAACACGCTGACGGGCTGGCCATCCGGCCCGTCGCTATCGATCAGGGCGGGAATCTTGTTGTTCGGGCTGATGGCGAGAAAGTCGGGCGCGAACTGTTCGCCGCGGCCGATGTTCACGCCATGCACCCGGTAGGGCAGGCCGAGTTCTTCGAGCAGGATGTGGATTTTGTGGCCGTTGGGGGTGGCCCAGGAGTAGAGGTCGATCATGGCGGGAGGCGCCGTCTGTGCGGCGAGGTGAACGGTGCGCCTCACCTCATTGTGCGACGTTTGCCGCCTTGCGGCAGACCCTTTGCGGGCAGACCCTCGTTCAGCGCAGCAGTTCGCCCTGGGCGATCTGCGCGTGGAGCACCTCGATGGGCGGGGTGAGTTGCTGCATCAGCCGCAATTGCGCAGACAGACCGGCCAAGGGCAGGCTGTCATCGAGCGCGTCGGCCTCGTGCGCCAGGATGCTCCATTGCACCGCATCCACCGCCAGCGGCAGGGCCAGGCTTTGCAGCATGGCGAGTTCCTGCGGGGGCAGGTGGCTGTCGTTCTGGTCCATCTGCCAGGCGCTGCGCCGCGCCAGCATGCGGGTGGTGTCCAGCCCGGTGCGGGTGCGGGCGATGCGCTGCTGCCAGACCGGGTGATGCACCGCGAGCTGTTCGCCGATGCGCCGGGTTTGCAGCCTGGCGATCAGCAGATCGAGTGCGCGCTCCGCCGCGCCCAGACACCACAGCGCATCGTGCAGGCCGACGATGCGCTGGCGGGCCTGCAAAATCTCCAGGCCCTGTCCCGGCTGGCCCAGCACGTGATCGGCAGGCACGCGCGCGTCTTCGAAAGACACTTCGGCCAAGGCCTTCTGCGCCGTACCCCAGCCCTGCAAGTGTCGCCCGAGCTGCACGCCATCGGTCTTGAGCGGCACGAGCAGCACGCTGAACTGGCGATGCAGGGCCGCCTGCGCATCGGTGCGGCACAGCACCAGCAGGCTGGCGGTGCGCGGGTCCAGCAGACCTTGCACCCAGGTTTTTTGACCGCTCAGGCGCCAGGAATTGCCGTCTTGCGTGGCGTGGCACTGCAGCGAATCCGGGTTGTGCAGCTCGGCGTCGGGCTCGGCGGCGGCCCAGGCGCTGCGGGTTTCAGCACGCAGCAGCGGGTCGAGCCAGGCATCTTTCAGCGCTTCACTGGCGTAGCTGTCGAGCAGCTGCATGTTTCCAGCGTCGGGCTGGGCGCTGTTGAATACCTCGGCAGCCCAGGGGATGTGGCCCATGGCTTCGACCATCGGCGCGTATTCCCAATGGCTCAGTCCCTGACTGGCGCGGGGGGGAGATGGGCAGAAACAGATTCCACAGCCCCGCCAGTTGGGCCTTCTGGCGGATGGAGGCGAGTTGCGGGGCGACGGCGGCCTGCGGCCCGACAGCACTCAGGCGCAGGGCGGCGTTGATGGCGCCTTCCTGCGGCAGCACCACGGTGTGCATGAAGCGGTGCAGCCGGGTTTGCAGGGTGCTGACGCGCGGCGAAGGCGCGGTCTCGATGGATCTGGGCGGCATGGGAGCGTTCAGTCGCGCGGCGGCAGGAGCTGGCTGGCCAGATGAACGTGCAGGGCGCTGGCGTAGCCCTGCGCATTGGGCAGGACTTTGCGCGGCCTGCCCGAAGCGCCGGGGATGGCATCGACCAGTTGCAGCGCCGTCTGCAGCGCATCGGTGGGCCGGCACAGGCGGTTGACCACGCCGAGCTGGTGCAGCCGAGCCGCGCCGAGTCCCAGACCGGGCAGCGCGGCCTCGTTGCAAGCGGGCCTCGGCAGCAGTTGGGCGGCCAGCCATTGCGCGCCACCCACGTCGCGTTCGGGCAGCAGGGGGTCGATCAGCTGGAGCTGGGCGTTGTCGGCCGCGACGAGCAGATCGCAGGCCAGCGCCAGCGCGGCTCCGGCGCCGCGCGCCTGGCCTTCGACCGCTCCGACCACCAGCGGTTCGCAATCGCGCAGGGCGAGGATGCAATCGTGCAAGGCGTCAAGCGCGCCGATGTCGTGCAGGCCGCTGCAGAAGTGATGTTCGCTTCCGGTGAGCACCACGGCGCGGATCTCGCCATCGCGCTGCGCCGTGGTGAGCGCCTCCAGCGCGGCCGAGCAGAGCGCCGCGCTCAGGGCGTTGCGGCTTTCGGGGTGGTGCAGGCGCAGCACGAGGCTGTCGCCCTGACGTTCGGCTCGGAGTTCGGCGCTCATGCAGTGAGGGTGGGGCCAGAGGGTGCAAACATCATATTCAGCTCGCCGTAGGCGCCCGGGGTCTGTGGGGTGTTTCCCACAGAAAATCAGGCGATTGTTAATTTTTTCACACCCTTTTCATCTGGACTTTGCCGGCGCCGATTGGAATGAAAGGTGCGTGATACATTGCTTTCCGATCATTCGACACATTTTGATGTCGACCCTTATTTTCGCTGCAATGCGCTCAGTTTTTCGCCGTTTCTCCTCTTTTCTAACGACTTGCAATGGCCTGCCCTTCTGGTTGCGGCCCTGGATGGTTGCGGTCGGCCTGGCGGCGCAGTCCGTGACTCCAGCGCAGGCTCTGATGATCGGTACGCCGCAAACGCGCGCCGAACTCGGCCGCACCCTGCAGATGACGATTCCGGTGCACCTCGATGCGCAGGAGTCCTTGCCGCTGTCGTGCGTGCAGGCGCAGGCGCAATCGGGCGAGTTTGGCGGCGGGGCGGGGGCGCTGGCGATCACTTCGAAGCCGTCGGCTGACGGTCTGACCTTGTTGCTGCGCAGCCAGCAAGCGCTGCGCGAGCCGATTGTTATTGTGCGTCTGCACCTGGCCTGCCAGTACCAACGCACCCAGGTCTATACCTTGCTGGTCGATCCGCCAGCGCCTGAGTTGCCGATGGTCGCGGGCAGTGCGGTTGGCATTCGTTCTGCGGGGCAGGCGCCGTCCAGCGAGGTCGCGGCTTCAGCGCAAGAGCCGGGGTCACGT
>DYKQ01000112.1 GCA_020722545.1 Thiomonas intermedia
CAAGGTTTGGCAGGCCAATGGCCTCAAGCCGCACCTGATCGAGACCTTCAAGGTGCTCAATGGGCAGGTCATCGCCCAATGCCAGCAGCGGCATCGTCACACTGAGTGGCTTCAGTTTCTCCGGCAAATCGACCGCGAGACACCGAAGGACCGAAGGACAAGGCATTACATCTGGTCTGCGACAACTATGCGACCCACAAGCACCGACCGTTCAGGAATGGATGGGAAAACATCCGCGCTTCTACATCCATTTCACCCCAACATCCGCCTCCTGGCTCAAGAAAACGCAGGGCCGCCCCAAGTTTCCTTGTCCCCCTGCGGCTTGCAAGCCGCTCGGATTCGGCCCCGTCCAAGCTGCCGCAGGGCAGCTTGGAGCCGCGGGCCTCATCCCCCTCGGGGGGGCTGACGCGAACGCGGCAGGTCTGGGGGCGCTCTCGGCAAGCTACCGGATAGGCAGGTTGCCGAGAGCGCAAGGCAGGGCGTTGATCCGGGCGTTGAATTGACCCATTCAGACCGTCGCCGGGATGGCATCGAGTGAGGGGTAGTCGGTATAGCCTGCCTCGCCGCCGCCGTAGAAGGTGGAAGGATTGGGCTTGTTCAGTGCAGCGCCTTGCTGAAAACGCGCCACCAGATCCGGGTTGGCGATGAAGGGACGGCCAAAGGCTACCGCGTCGGCCAGTCCCGAAGCCAGGCGGGCCTCGGCGGATTCCCGGGTGTAGTTGCCGCAGACGATGATGCGGCCCGCATAGGCGGCACGCAGTTTTTTGCGGAACTCGTCGGTCAGCGCCGGTCCGCCAGCCCAGTCGGGTTCGGCGATGTGGATGTAGGCAATACCGCGGCGATTGAATTCCTGCGCCAGATACAGGTGAATCTCTTCGGTCTGCGCGTCCTGAATGTCGTGACGATTGAAATGCGGCGAGATGCGCACCCCTACCCGATTGGCGCCTGCCACCGCAATCAGTGCATCGATGGCTTCGAGCACGATGCGGGCGCGGTTTTCCAGGCTGCCGCCGTATTGATCGGTGCGCTGGTTGGTGTTGGTCGCCAAAAACTGTTGCAGTAGATAGCCGTTGGCGCTGTGCAATTCCAGCAGGTCGAAGCCCGCTTGCAGCGCGCGCTCGGCTGCTCGTCGGTAGTCGGCGATGATGCCCGGAATTTCGGCGGTTTCGAGCGCGCGCGGCATGTCGCAGGGCACGCGCTTGGGGCCTTCATCAGGCAGCACGACGAAGGCTTCGCCTGTGTCGCTGCGCAGGGCGCTGGGCGCAACCGGGGCTTTGCCGTCTTGTTGAAGCAGGTGATGGGAGATGCGTCCAACATGCCAGAGCTGCATGGCCATATGGCCGCCGGCGGCGTGCACCGCATCGGTGACTAT
This sequence comes from Thiomonas intermedia, assembly GCA_020722545.1. Lineage (GTDB taxonomy): Bacteria > Pseudomonadota > Gammaproteobacteria > Burkholderiales > Burkholderiaceae_C > Thiomonas > Thiomonas intermedia_B. Next base: position 1,373 of record DYKQ01000112.1, read on the forward strand.
TTTCCAGCCGGCGACTTGCGCGTCGGTGTAAATGCCTGGGGTGAAGGCGTAACCCTGGCCTTGCCGGGAGATTTGCGTGGCCTCGCTCACGATCAGTCCGGCGGAGGCGCGCTGGGCGTAATAGCGTGCATTCATTTCTCCCGGAATGTCGCCCGGTTGTTGCGCGCGGGAGCGCGTCAGCGGCGCCATCACCATGCGGTTGGGCAGTTGCAGAGAGCCGAGTTGGAGGGGGGTGAACAGGGTAGGTGCAGTCATGTCGTTCCTTTTGTTGTTGCAGTGCGGCAATATCGTAGGCAGCTTTCGCAAGGCCTGCACGCGTGCCGAAAAACAGACCGATCCTCTCAGCTCAGTGCGCGTCTGGGGTGTTTTTGTAGATCGGGCTTTGCTCGGGGCCGGGAAGCTGGGCCTCGTAGAGCGACGGATAGCGCGCTTTGCGCGTCAGCCAGACCTGAAGCAGAAAGCTGACGACCACCGCGAGCATGGTGGGCGCCATGAGCTTGTAGCCGCCGGTCATCTCGGCCACCATCACCATGGTGGCGATGGGCACGCGCGCGGCGCCGCCGAACACGGCCGCCATGCCCGCCAGCGCCAAACCCGCAATGGGCGCATCGGTGATGCCCAAGTGATGCATCAGCGTGCCCAGGGCCGCCCCCAGCAGCGCGCCGATGAAAAGGCTGGGGGCGAACACGCCGCCCGATCCGCCGGAGCCGATGGTCATCGACAGCGTCAGCACCTTGAGCAGCGAAAGCGCCAACAGGAACAGCACGCCGGCCCCCACCGTCCCTTGCACCGCCAACTGCATCACGCCATAGCCGCCGGCCAGAATCTGCGGAGCGAACATGCCGACGATGCCCACGATCAGCCCGCCGATGGCCGGCTTGACGTGGTTGGGAATGGGCAGAGCGCGAAACCCGTCGCGCAGGCGGTAGAACACCGTGGGCAGAATCGCCGCCATCACGCCGCTAAGAACCCCCAGCAGGGCGTACCAGAGCAGTTCAACCGGCGCGTCGAAATTCACGCTCGAAGGCACGGTGAACAAGGCGCCCCAGCCGGTGAACAGGCAGACCGTGGCAAAACCCACTGCGGCGCTGGTGAGGGTGTAGGGCAGGGCGCGGCCGTCGAAAGCCATGCTGGAGTAGAGCACCTCGACGGCAAAAATGGCCGTGCCCAGCGGGCTTTTGAAAATGGCCGACAGCCCGGCGGCCATGCCGGTGAGCACCATCAGGCGCTTTTCGTCTTCGCTCAAATTCAGCAGCCGCCCGATCAGCGAGCCCACCCCGGCGGCGATCTGCGCCGTGGGGCCTTCGCGCCCGGCGACGCCGCCCGAGCCGATGGTCACGGCCGATGCGATGCTCTTGACCACGATGACTCGCGCGCGGATGTAACCGCCCAGTTGGTGATAGGCCTTGACCGCGCCGTCGGTGCCGTGCCCTTCGGCTTCGGGCGCAAAGGTATAGACGAGCACGCCGGAGATCAGCCCGCCCAGCGTGGTCGAAAGCGGAATCCACCAGTTCAGCGCGCCCGTGTGCGGTATGGCGTGCAGCGACATGGCTTGCGTCACCGTGGTCGGCTCCACATGGGCGATGGCGCCCAGCATCCAGACCTGCGCCAGATCGAGCATGCGCAGAAACAGCACCGCGCCCAGCCCGCCAATTACGCCCATGAGTAGGCTCAGGCCGAACATGTGAACGGGGCGTTGGTAGCTGGAGTGCGTGTGTAGGAGCGTCATGGTGCGTCGTTCGGCGTGGCGTGTGGTTGCATCCAGTTTAAGCGGCGATCAGGTCACTGCGCGTGAACAAACCGCTCAATTCATCACAAATTCAGATATAAAAAATCAGAACAATTCGTTTGTTGAATCAATGGTCGGCAGCTAAGGTCTAGACATTCCCTTAAAAAGAGACTGCGCCCCGCCATGTCCGCCCTGTTCAAACCGCTTGATCGCCTGTTCTCCAACGGCCAGCCGCTGCACGATCCGCTCACCCCGCCGCCCGGCGACACCGAGGTGAAGACGACCACCTGCTATATGTGCGCCTGCCGCTGCGGCATCAAAGTGCATCTGCGCGATGGCGAGGTGCGATTCATCGAGGGCAACCCCAATCATCCGCTCAACCAGGGCGTGATCTGCGCCAAGGGGTCGGCCGGCATCATGAAACAGGTGTCGCCGGGGCGCCTCACGCAGCCCTTGCGCCGCAAACCCGGCAGCGAGCGCGGCGCGGGAGAGTTCGAGCCAATCTCGTGGGACGAAGTGCTGCAGACGTTGGAAGACCGGCTGCGTCACCTGCGCGCCACCGACCCCAAGCAATTCGCGCTGTTCACCGGGCGCGACCAGATGCAGGCGCTCACCGGACTGTTCGCCCGACAGTACGGCACGCCCAACTATGCCGCGCACGGCGGCTTCTGCTCGGTGAACATGGCCGCCGGCATGATCTACACCTTCGGCGGCAGTTTCTGGGAATTCGGCGGCCCCGATCTGGAGCGCGCCAAGCTGTTCGTGATGATCGGCACGGCTGAAGATCACCACAGCAACCCGATGAAAATCGCGCTGTCCAAATTCAAGCGGGCGGGCGGGCGCTTCATCTCCATCAACCCGGTGCGCACCGGCTACTCCGCCATTGCCGATGAGTGGATCCCGATTCGCCCCGGCGCCGATGGCGCTTTGCTGCAGGCGCTGGTGCACGAACTGCTGCGCACCGGCCGCTTCGATGCCGACTTCACCGCGCACTACACCAATGGCGCGCAACTGCTGCGGGTGCAGCCGGGCGACGCGCAAGACGGCTTGTTCATCCCCGATGCCTCTGGCGCGGCGCATTCGCAAGGCCGGATGTGGTGGGACGCCGTGACCCAGCGCCCCGTGCCCGCCTGGAGCGAGGGCGCGCAGCCCGCGCTTTCGGGCCGCTACCGTCTGGCCGACGGCACGCCGGTCGCGCCCGCGCTGCAACTGCTGCGCGAACAACTGGCCGACAGCACGCCCGAATGGGCCGCAGAGATCACCGGGGTGAGCGCCGAGCGCATTCGCCAACTGGCGCAAGAGATGGCGCAGGCCGCGCTCGATCAGGGCGAAGACCTGCCCATCGCCTGGACCGACTGGCTCGGCCGCGAGCACGCCACGGTGCGCAGCAAACCGCTGGCCTTTCACGCCATGCGCGGTCTCGCGGCGCATTCCAACGGCTTTCAGACCATCCGCGCGCTGTCCATTCTGATGAGCCTGCTGGGCACGATCGATGCGCCCGGCGGCTTTCGCCACAAGGCGCCGTACCCGAAGGACGTTCCGCCCGATGTGCGCAACCCGCGCGGCCCGCAGGACGTGCGGCCCGACACGCCGCTGAACGGCGCGCCGCTGGGCTGGCCGACTTCGCCCGACGATCTCGCACTGATGGACGACGGCAGCCCGCTGCGCATCGACAAGGCGTTTTCCTGGGAGCATCCGCTGGCGGTGCATGGCCTGATGCACAACGTCATCACCAACGCCTGGCGTGGCGATCCCTATCCCATCGACACCCTGCTGATCTTCATGTCCAACATGGCGTGGAATTCGGCGATGAACACCGTGGACGTGCGGCAGATGTTGCGCGACAAGCGCGAAGACGGCAGCTACCGCATTCCCTTTCTCGTGGTGTGCGATGCGTTTCACAGCGAGATGACCGCGTTCGCCGATCTGTTGCTGCCCGACACCAGTTATCTGGAGCGGTTTGATGCCATGTCCTTGCTCGACCGGCCCATCTCCGAGTTCGACGGCCCGGTGGATTCGGTACGCGTGCCCGTGCTGCCGCCCCTCGCGCAAACGCGGCCGTTCCAGGAAGTGCTGGTCGAGCTTGCAGGTCGCCTCGGCCTGCCGGCCTTCGTGAACGCCGATGGCAGCCGCAAGTACAAAAACTACCCCGACTTCATCGTCAACTACGAAACCGCGCCCGGCTCAGGCATCGGCTTTCTGTCGGGCTGGCGCGGCAAGGACGGCGCGCAGTCGCTCAAGGGCGAGCCCAACCCAAAGCAATGGGAGATGTATGCGAAAAACGACTGCGTGCACTTTCACCATCTGCCCGAGTCGTTGCGCTATATGCGCAACTGGAACCGCGACTACCTCGACTTTGCGCAGGAGCAGGGCTGGCGCGCGCGCAACACGCCCATCATCATCGCGCTCTACTCCGACGTGCTGCAGCAGTTCCGGCTGGCGGCGCGCGGCCAGCGCCCCGGTCGGCAGCCGCCCGAAGCGCTGCGGGCGCGGGTGGCGCATCACTTCGATCCGCTGCCCTTCTGGGAGCCGCCGCTGGAACATGCGGCCACCGATCTGGCGCGCTATCCGCTGGCCGCCGTGACCCAGCGGCCGATGGCGATGTATCACGCCTGGGACTCGCAGAACGCCTGGCTGCGGCAGATTCACGGCCACAACCGGCTTTACGTCAATCCCGCGGTGGCCGCTCAGCAAGGCATCGCCGATGGCGACTGGCTGTGGATCACCTCGCCCTGGGGCCGTGTGCGGGCCCGCTGCCAATACAGCGAGGCGGTCGAACCCGGCACGGTGTGGACCTGGAATGCCATCGGCAAGGCCAGCGGCTTCTGGGGATTGCATCCGCGTGCCGAGGAGGCGCAGACTGGCTTTCTGCTCAACCATCTCATCAGCGAAGAGCTACCGGCCAACGCGCTGGGCGCTGGGCAGGGCGCAATCTCCAACAGCGACCCGGTCACCGGCCAGGCCGGCTGGTATGACGTGCGGGTCCGCATCGACCGGGCCGAAGCGCCGCCTGAAACCGACGGACCATTGCCCGCTCCGGCCGAACAGAGCTGGCCGCAATTTGCTCCTCCCGCCGCGCTGCCAGAGCATGCGCAGCAAGCACCGCAGCTCAGTGTGCTGCGCTATTTCGCCGGGCGTTCGTCCCGCCAAGGAAAACAGCCATGACCCAACTCGCCCTGGTCATCGACCTCAACGTCTGCGTGGGCTGCCACGCCTGCGTCACCTCGTGCAAACAGTGGAACACCTCCGGTACGGCCGGGCATCTAAGCGACCACGAACCCTACGGCGAAAATCCGCTGGGGGTGTTTTTCAACCGGGTGCAGACCTACGAGGTCGGTCAGTTTCCGCAGACGCAGACCGTGCATTTTCCCAAGAGCTGCCTGCACTGCGAAGAGCCGCCCTGCGTGCCGGTGTGTCCGACCGGGGCGTCGTACAAACGCAAGGAAGACGGCATCGTGCTGGTCGACAGCGACAAGTGCATCGGCTGTAAATACTGCTCATGGGCCTGCCCCTATGGCGCGCGCGAATACGACGAAGACCGCGGGGTGATGACCAAATGCACCCTGTGCGTGGACCGGATTTACGACGAATCCATCCCCGCGCCTCAACGCCGCCCGGCCTGCGTCAACGCCTGCCCGACCAACGCACGCCTGTTCGGCGATGTGCACGACCCCGAGTCCGAGGTGTCGCGCGCCATCCGCGAACGCGGCGGCTATGCCCTGATGCCCGAACTCGGCACCCGTCCGGCCAATCACTATCTGCCGCGTCACCTGCCGCAAGGCGCTGCACCGGCGAACGCAGAACCAGCGTCATCGTGGCAGGCCACGGCGCGCCCACAAGCCGATGCGGTGCGCCCGGCGGCGAGTGAGGCGGCGCTGGAAGTCGAAGCGCGCGGGCTGTTCGCCAAACTGTTTGGCGCGTTCTCAAAGCCTTCGCAAGCGCACGCGGGCCACAAGACCGCCGAGGCCACTCAACTGGAGGCTCGCTAAAGTCATGCGTCCTGCGTTTTCCGTTTTGTTGCTCACCACCCTGGTCGGCTGCGCGCAGGGGCTGGGGGTTGTGGTGGCGCTGTCAGCGCTGTTCGGCGCGGCGCAGAGCGCCCCGTGGCTGGCGTTTTGCGGTAGTGTGCAGCTTTGTGTGCAAAAGCGATCCTGAACAGGGCCATGCGAGGT
>DYKQ01000113.1:0-2200 GCA_020722545.1 Thiomonas intermedia
GCGAGCGCCTCGGCGTCGCCCAGCTCGGCCCTGCGAATCACCTCACACCTCGGCGATCAATTCGATTTCCACTGCTGCGCCCATAGGCAGCTGTGCCACGCCGAAGGCGCTGCGGGCGTGCGCGCCGCGCTCGCCGAACACCTGCGCGATCAGCTCCGACGCGCCGTTGATCACCAGATGATGTTCGGTGTAGCCGGGCGCCGAGTTCACCAGCCCCAGCAGTTTCACCACGCGCTTGACCCGCTCCAGATCACCCACGGCGGCCTGCAGCGTGCCCAGCAGGTCGATGGCGATGGCGCGCGCCGCTTCCTTGGCGGTCGCAGTATCCATGTCCGTGCCAAGCTGCCCGACCCACACCTTGCCCTCCTTTTTCGCAATATGGCCAGAGAGAAACACCAGATTGCCGGTCTGCACAAACGGCACATAAGCGGCTGCGGGAGTGGAAACGGGGGGCAGGCTGATGCCCAGGTCTTTGAGGGTTTGTGCAATCGACATGAAATTCTCCAATCCAAAAAGCTCAGTGTAGAACCAGCATGCGACACGACCGCGCACCATAAAAAAGCGGGGCCAGCGGCCCCGCGAAACACTGCTTGGAGGAAAGGAAGTTGAGGAAAGTTTTCAGCCGACCTGTACCGGCACGAAGATGCGGTTGCTGCCACGCTGAATCAGCAAGGCCACCGATTTGCCCGCGTTCTTCAGGATGCCACGCACCTGATCGATGCTGTTGACCGATTTGCCGTCGACCGCAATCAGAATGTCGCCAGGCTGGATGCCGGCCTGTTCCGCCGGGCCGCTGACTCCCTCGATCAACAGCCCATGCGACACGCCGGCCCGCTGTTCTTCATTGGCGTTGAGCGGGCGCACCACCAGACCGAGCCCGCCGTGATCGCCCTGCACGCCCGGGCCGGCCGAAGCGAGCGTCACGTTGTCGCTGAAGTTGCCCAGAACGGCGGTGATGGTCTGCTGCTTGTGATCGCGCCACACGCCCAGGGTCACTTTGCTGCCCGGCTCGGACAGACCGATCATCATCGGCAGATCGGCCGAATCGTTCACCGGCTGGCCGTTCACGCTGAGAATGATGTCGCCCGGCTGGAGACCGGCCTTGGATGCCGGGCTGTCTTTCTCGACCTGCGCGATCAGCGCGCCGCGAGGGGTCTGCAAGCCAAAAGAGGTCGCCAGGTTTTGCGTCACCGTCTGCACCGCGATGCCCAGCCGTGCATGCTGCACCTTGCCATGCTCGATGATCTGCTTGGCCACGCGCTCGGCCACATTGATCGGGATGGCGAACGACAGCCCTTCAAACGCGCCGGTCTGCGTGAAGATCTGCGAGTTGATGCCGACCACTTCACCCTTGGTGTTGAACAGCGGCCCGCCCGAGTTGCCAGGGTTCACCGCCACGTCGGTTTGAATGAAGGGCACCATGCTGTCGTCGGGCAGCGAGCGGCTCTTGGCGCTCACAATCCCCGCGGTCACCGTGTTGTAGAAGCCGTAGGGCGAACCGATGGCCAGCACCCAGTCGCCCGGCTCCAGATTGGACGGGTTGCCCAGCCGCACCGTGGGCAGATTGGTCGCCGGAATCTTGATCACCGCGATGTCGGTCTTGGTGTCGTAGCCCAATACCTTGGCCTTGTAGGTGCGATGGTCGGTGAGAGTCACACGCACCGAGGTGGCGCCCTTGACGACGTGCGCGTTGGTCAGAATCAGCCCGTCCGAGCTGATGATGAAGCCCGAGCCCAGCCCTTCGGTCGGCACTTCCTGCTGCTGGCCGTTATTGAATTGCTGGAAGAAGCGGAAAAACGGATCGTTCTGGAACTGCTTGGGAATCTGTTGCTGCTGCACCGTTTCCTTGGTTTCGCCCTTCACATTGATGTGCACCACCGCCGGCCCGTAGGCCTTGACGATGGACGCGAAATTCGGCGCGCCGGCAGCCACATTGGTCAGCGGCGCCGCGGGCGGGTTGTTGAACAGGGGAACGACCTTGTGGTTCATCTCAACCTGCGGCGCCGTTTCGGCATAGCTGAACTGATAGGCCATGGCGCCGGCTCCGGCGATGATGCCCGCTGCCGCCAGTGCGGCCCAGAGTTTTGACGAAGCCTTCGACTTTTTGCTTTGCATGACTGCCTCCGAAACGATTCAAACGAGTTGCGATGGTGGAATGTTCGCTGCCTTGCCTTAGACTCGGCTTAAGGGTCTGCGTCTG
>DYKQ01000113.1:2300-7051 GCA_020722545.1 Thiomonas intermedia
GGGGTGGGCGCTGGGGTGGTCGATCTGCAGGCCACGGCGCAGGTCGAAGTGGCGCCCGACCTCGCGGTGATGACTCTGGCCGTGGAAAGCAGCGGGGCTGACCCGGCCAGCCTCACCGCGCAAGTCAGCAAGTCGCTCGAAGCGGCCTTGAAGCAGGCCCGCACCGTGCCCGACATCGTGGCCAGCAGCGGAGCGTTCACCACCCAGCCACGCTGGGAAACGGTGAACAATCAGTCGCAACGCGACGGCTGGACGGTGCGCGCCGGACTGGCGCTCAAGTCGCACGACTTTGCCGCTCTGGGCAAGATGGCCGGGCAACTGGCGCAGCAGGGCTTCATGATCGAATCCAGCGGTTTCGAACTCTCCAAGGCCCTGCGCGACCGCGAGGAAACCGCGCTGATCGACTCCGCAATAGCTCGCTTCAAGTCCAAGGCCGCCACGGCGGCGCGCGCACTGGGCTACGGCAGCTACACCCTGCGCACCCTGAGCATCGAACCCACGCAGGGACAACTACCGCAGCCCCGCCCCATGATGATGCGCGCCGCCGCGCCCATGGCCGCAGAGGAAGCGCCCGCCGTACCCCTGGCCACCGGACGCACCCCGCTGCAGCTCACGGTGCAGGGGTCGGTGCAGCTCACACGCTGATACGCCGCCTCTATTCCCGCCACTATTTCTCTCTTCGCTTCCGGGCCCCTAAAATTGCGGGCTTGCCTCTCTTTCCTGCCGTCCCGCACGGCCCGGTATGCCTCACACCCCGCCAGAATTCGTTCTCACCCTCTCGTGCCCGGACGCGCCCGGCATCGTGCATTCGGTCTCCGGCCTGCTCTATCAGGCGGGTTGCAACATCATGGATTCGCAGCAGTACGGTGATGCCGACACCGGGCTTTTTTTCATGCGGGTGCACTTCTCCGCCCCGGAGCATCTGCAGGACGCCGCCCAGCTCGCGCTGCTGTTCGGCGATGTGCGCAAGCGCTTCGACATGCAGGCGCAGTTTCACGATCTGCGCGTCCGCCCCAAGGTCGTCATCGCCGTCAGTCAGTACGGCCACTGCCTCAACGATCTGCTCTACCGCTGGAAGGCCGGGCAACTGGCGATGGACATCGCCGCCGTCGTCTCCAATCACACCACTTTCGCCGACCTGACGCGCAGCTACGGCATCGAATTTCACCATCTTCCGCTGAAGGCCGGAGAAGCCGTCGAAACCAAGCGGGCGCAGGAGCAGGCCATCTTCGGCGTGATGCAACAAAGCGGCGCGGCGCTGCTGGTGCTCGCGCGCTATATGCAGATTTTGACCGCCGAGTTCTGTGCCCAGCTCGAAGGCCGAGCCATCAACATCCATCACTCTTTCCTGCCCAGCTTCAAGGGCGCGCGCCCCTACGCGCAAGCCTATGCGCGCGGGGTCAAGCTCATCGGCGCCACGGCGCATTACGTCACCGCCGATCTTGACGAAGGCCCCATCATCGAGCAGGACGTCGAACGCGTCGACCATACCATGAGTGCGGCCGACCTCACCGCCGTCGGTCAGGATGTGGAGAGCGTCGTGCTCGCACGCGCCGTGCGCTGGCAGGTGGAGCATCGCATTCTGCGTAACGGCCACAAAACCGTGGTGTTCCGCTGACCCAAAACAACGACCGAGACCCGCCATGCCGCGCCGCAAGCTCCCGCCCCAAACCCCCTGGACCAACTCGCCCGATGATGTCGAAGCCGCGTTCTACGAGGCCCTTTCCAGCGGCAATCTCGACGCGCTGATGGCCCTGTGGTCGGAAGAAGACGAGATCTGCTGCATTCATCCCGGCGGCCAGCGGCTGGACGGTCAGGCCGAGATTCGCGAGGGCTTCGCGCAACTGTTTGCCAACGGCGGTTTGCAGATCAATGCCGAGGTACAGCACCGTTGGCACAGCATGACCAGCGCCGCGCACAGCGTGGTCGAACGCGTGCCGCTCGACGTGGACGGCCAGCCGCAATGGGGCTTCGTGCTCGCCACCAATCTGTTTGTGCAGACCGCCGCCGGATGGCGCATCGTGCTGCACCACGCCAGCCCCGGCGCGCCGCAGGCGCCGCTGGCCGCCATGGCGCCAAGCGATGTCCTGCACTGAGTGGGGGGCGACGAATAGCGCCCCGCTCGACCTCCTTACCTGCACCGTGTCTTCGACCAAAGCCGCACCCCCCTACACCGCACCGCTTTGGCTGCCCGGCGGGCAGTTGCAGACCGTGGCGCCCGCACTGATCTCACGTCCTGGCACGCGTCGCCCCGCGCTGCGCCGCGAACGCTGGACGGCGCCCGACGGCGACTTCATCGACGTGGACTGGCTGGACGCCCCGTTCGACCCTTCCACCCCCCTGCTGGTGCTGTTCCACGGGCTTGAAGGTTCTTCGCAGAGCCACTACGCACAGGCGATCCTCGCCGCCTGCGCCCAGGTCGGCTGGCAATGCGCCGTGCCGCACTTCCGGGGCTGCTCGGGCGAAGACAACCGCGCGCCGCGCGCCTATCACTCCGGCGATTTCACCGAGATCGACTGGATACTCCAGAGGTTCGCCAAGGCCTGCCCGCTCGCCCCCTTGTACGCCGCAGGCGTGTCGCTGGGCGGCAATGCGCTGTTGCGCTGGGCGCAGGAACAGGGCGCGGCGGCCAGCCAGCGGGTGCGCGCCGTGGCGGCCGTCAGCGCCCCGCTCGATCTGGCCGCCGGAGGCCGCGCCATCGCCACCGGCATGAGTTACCAGATCTACACCCGGCTTTTTCTGCGCACCCTCAAGCCCAAGGCCCTGCGCATGATCGCGCGTCACCCCGGGCTCGCCGATCCGCAGCGCGTGCGGCGTGCGCGCAATCTGGGCGAGTTCGACGATGCCTTCACCGCCCCCATCCACGGCTTCCGCGACGCGGCAGATTATTGGGAGCGCGCTTCCAGCAAACCGCATCTGCGCGAGCTTCGCGTCGCCACCTTTATTCTCAACGCCCGCAACGACCCCTTCCAGCCCGCCTCCGTGCTGCCCGACGCCAGCGCCGCCTCAGACTGGGTGCGGCTTGAGCAGCCCGCCCACGGCGGCCACGTCGGTTTTGCTCAAGGCAGCCTGCCCGGGCATCTCGGCTGGCTGCCGCAGCGTCTGCTGCACTTCTTCCAACACGGAAACTAGCCCATGGACAGCGCGGTACTCCAAGCCATGTCCCGCTGGCCTGACGTGCCGCGCTGCACCGGCTGGCTGGCCCTCGACCAGCGCGGTCAATGGTGGATGCGCAATCACGCTGGCCCCGCCACCTGGCCTCGCGATGCACAGGGGCGACTCGATAAGACCGACGCCGGCCCCGTCCTGCACGCGGGCCTGGCCGCCTTCATCGGCCGTAACTACGCCGTCGATACAGTCGGCGCGTGGTACTTCCAGAACGGCCCGCAGCGGGTCGATGTCAGTCTGGAAGCCGCGCCGTGGATCATCCGCCTGCAACACAATTCCCGAGCGGGCGAACCGTGGAGCACGCATACCGACCAGGCTTGCAAGGTCGAATCCATCTGGCTGGATGATCGGGGTCAGGTTTGGCTGCGCACCGACCTTGGCCCCGGTCTGCTGCACAGCGCCGACATGGCCCTGCTCGCCGACCATCTCGATGCCCCAGGCACACAACTCTGCCTGCCCAACGCCGCCCCCCTGACCATCGGCCACTTCACCGAGCCGCCTGCTGAGTTCTTCGGTTTCCGGCCCGATCCACCCTGAAGTTGGCGACAAAAAAGCCCGCAGATCGCGGGCTTTTTTGTCGCAACGAAGGCGGGGAGCACCCCCTTCGACACTTACTTCGACTGAGCCACCATATAGTCCACAGCGGCCTTCACGTCATCATCGCTCGCCGAAGAACCGCCCTTGGGCGGCATCGTGCCGAGCTTGCCCGTATAACCATGAATCGCACGGTCATACAGCACCGCGTCACCCTGTGCAATGATCGGCGCCCAGGCCGCCTTGTCGCCCACCTTGGGTGCGCCCGCCACACCCGCACCGTGGCAGGCGATACAGGTTGATTCGTACAAGCCCTTGCCGTCCACCTTGGTCGCAGCAACCGGCGCCGCGGCGCCGCTGCTTGAGCCCGCCGGCGTTGTCGCTGCAGCAGAAGCCGCAGGCGCCGCAGCGGCTGTCGTCATCGAGGCCGCATTCTGCTGTGCCGCAGCCTGACTGCTGGCCGCGACTGCGGCAGAGCCCACCGGAGCAACCCGCGCATCCACCTCAGCCGTCGCCAGCGCCTCCGAACCCGCCGGTGGCTGGCTGCTGCTGCCGATGTAAAACGCAATCAGCAGCAACAAGATGATAGGAACAATAAAGCCAATGCCCATCACCACCAGAATCTTGCGCAGAGTCGGCGCAAAAGGCAGATCAGACACATCGTCAGAACTGGAAGAAGCTGAATGGGAATTCGAGTGCGGTGCGCTCATAACGGTCGAGTGTAAAAAGTGGAAATCTGAAAAATTGCAGAAGACATGATATGCGTTGCTCACGATCCCTCGACGGGGTCAACCCCAACACCGCCCGCCAGAGGCCCTGAATTTGATTTGCATCATATTCGGACGAATTCTGTAACGCGACATGGCGTCGCACCCTGTTGACCGAACCTCAAGTCAAATCTGCAGGCAGCCAAAGCAAAAGCCCTCCTGACATTACGGCCGCGACAGCCCCCGAACAGGTTAAGATGTCGCGTTGCATGGAAGTCACATCGCACCTTCCGTCTGCGCCCGTAGCTCAGTGGATAGAGTATTGGCCTCCGAAGCCAAGGG